>WGOA01000078.1 GCA_016124275.1 Bacteroidota bacterium | reverse complement strand
GGCCCCGCGCCGCCGCAGGTATTGACCGAGCACGCGGAAGCGCGTCAGGCTAAAGTCTTCTAACGTGATGAATTGCTCCTGATCGGCCTGGTTGATAAAGGGCACCTGGCGGTTGACGCTGTACGAGGCCATGACCCCGATTCCGTGCCGCTCGCTGCGGGCGATGTAGGGCCGGGTGTATTCTACTTCAATCTTTGGTGTGAAACCCCACTGCAAAATGCCGGATAACTCGTCAAAGTGGCCGGTCAGGTTATACATCGTGGGGTTGATGCCGAAATTGATGCGGTTGATGTCCGCGTTAAATTGTTTGATCCAGACGTTGATGTTTCGGTCGGCCAGTTCAAAGACGGGGGAAGGGAAGAAGTACCAGCGCTCGGTTAAGTCCACCACCACCATAATGCGGTCTTGACCCACCACGCTGTCTTCAACCAGGATGCTGCCGAACAGGGAAGTGTTGTTGAGCTGGATTCGGGCTTGTTCCAACAACGCGGGAAAGTCGCTGCGCGGAATGCAGTCGCCCGCGCGAAAGGGCAATTCCCTCAGAATAACATAAGCTTTGGTCTTCTTGTTGCCGCGAATCCGGATGGCCTCAATGGACAGCGAATCCGATGGAGCCTGTGGGGGCAGCGAAGCGCTGGACTGCGGAGAGGAGAATGGAACGGCTACCTGCGCCGGGACAAGCGCCGGGAAGAAAACCAGCAGAAGGAGGGTAACCGCAAAGAAAGACGGGCGCAGACGTTCAGATATTCAGGTAATTCATCAGTGAATCGTACCGGTCTTTGAGCTCATCAGGCGATTGTTCCTCGCGGAACCAAGCCTCGACATCGTATTCAAAGCGCTCGAGGGTAGCGACAATGTGCTGCATCTCGGTCGTGCTCACTTTTAAGGTGAGCCGAATATCGGTTGAATTTGGGACGTTGCGCATATAGCTACTTAAAACATATGCGTTATTTGCCTCAACCAATCGGGCAATGTCGCTCAAAATGTAGTCTTTGAGCCCTTTGAGCCGGATGATCAGGATGCCGCCTTCGTCGCGCATGCCGTTGGCCTGGGCAAAATGCTGAAGCAGCCCCATCATGGTAATCAGGCCTTCGTAGTTGTCGTCTTCATCCAATACCGGTATGAGCGGCGACCGGATTTCGGCAGCCACGCGCATGACTTCGTACAGGTGGTTGGTGTCGCGCACCATGGGCCGGTAAAACTGGCGGTTGTAGTTGGCCAGCGGCTGGTCCGGGTGGTTGAAATCCAGGATGTCGTCTTCGGTAACCAGCCCAATGAACTTGCCCTTTTCAACCAGCGGTAAATGCGTGGTTCGGAACTCGCGCATCCATTCCAGGGCACGGGTGCCGGAATCGGAAGGTTTGAGCGGTGGAATAGTGTCCGTTATCAGTTCGCGGGCGATCACGGCTGGAGGGCGTTTTCTAAAAGGATTGCAGATGGGGTTTGCGAGGATATAAACACGCTGAAGGCCAGGTAGTTTGGTCCAGCAAGCATAGCCGCTAAAAATAGCCGCTCACCGCCTTGATCAATATACGCGAAAATCAGGAAACGGGTGCTTTGGGCAGCCTGGCCAGCCAATTTTCCATGGCGTCGTTGAACTCGGCCGGCCGCTCCATCATGGGGGCATGCCCGCATTTGTCTACCATAACCAATTCGGAATGCGGCAAAAGCTTGTGGAACTCCTCCCCGACAAAAGGCGGCGTAATGGTGTCCTGCAAGCCCCAAATGAGCAGGGTCGGGCTCTGGATCTGACCAATTTCCTCCGCTAAATTGCTGCGAATGGCCGATTTGGCAGTGTAAATGATGCGCAGCGCCCGCTCGCGATCGTTGACTATTTCATATACTTCATCAACCAATTCCTTGGTGGCACAAGCCGGATCGTAAAATGTCAGTGCCGTTTTTTGTTTGATGAATTCGTAGTCGCCCTTTTTGGGGAACGTATCGCCCATGGTGCTCTCAAACAGCCCAGAACTGCCGGTCAGGATCAGGCCGCGCAGGTTTTTCAGGTTGCGCAGCGCGTAAATCAGGCCAATGTGCCCGCCCAGCGAATTGCCGAGCACCACAATGTTGCGGTAGCCTTTCCAGGCCACAAAACGCTCCACGTAATCCACGTAGCCCGCCAGGTTGGTTTCGTCCAGCGGGAGCGTGTAGAGCGGCAGCATGGGAATGGCTACGCGGTAGCGATCCTGGAAGTGCAGGATTAAATCACGGAAATTGGATAACGCGCCAAAAAGACCGTGCAGCGCGACGATAACATCGCCGTTGCCTTCTTCAACGTAGCGGAAATCGCCTTCTTCTCGGATGGGAATGATCATAGGGCAGATGGGCTAAAATACCATTTTCGCCTCGAATGCTACCAAAGCCATTTGCGTCCAATTGCGCAAAATGTTGAGCCCGTCCGGCGTGCCGATGCTTTCGGGGTGAAATTGCAGGCCCCAAAGCGGTTTTTCAGTATGTCGAAGGGCCATGACCACGCCACAACCATCCGGTTCGGTGCTGGCCACAACCCTGAGCGGAGCCCGCACATCCTCCAATACCAGCGAGTGATAGCGCATGACCGGAAAGGGATTGGGCAATCCGGCAAACAGCGCATCGCCGTTGTGAAACACCTGTGCGGTTTTGCCGTGCACCGGCTCGGCTCCGTGCACCAGGCGCGCGCCAAAGCACTCGCCCAGCGCCTGGTGGCCCAGGCAAATGCCCAGCACAGGCACATGATCCTGAACGGCGCGCAAAATGGGCATCAGCTGACCAGCCTGCGCGGGCCTGCGCGGGCCCGGCGAAATCACCACCGCCTGCGGCGCCATGTCCAGCACGCCTTGCGCGTCAATGCGGTCGTTTTGGCGCACCTCAACGTTCCAGCCCAGTTGCAGCAGGTAATCCAACAGGTTGAACGCAAACGAGTCGTAATTGTCCAGCAGCAGGACCGTTCCGGGCTTTTCAGGCCTGTGCGGGTTATTGGTCATGGGCGTAACGGTCAAATGGCGCATCGGTCAAGGCGTGCAGCGGGGGAAGGGCTTTCGTCAGCTGTGGCAAGGGCAGGTATGGCAAGAGCAGCTGTGGCAAGGGCAGCGTTGCCCCCAAAAGCCGGTTCCAGGGTCAGACAGGCTTCCTGATCAACCGCCGGTTCCAGATCGGTGGCCAGCTGCTCAAAGAACAGCTCCAGTTGCCCATAGGCATCCTGCACGGCGGGCAGCACCTGGCCTGCCCCCTGCAAAACGCCGGGAGCGGCGGTTAACATAGCCGGCAAAAGCGCGGAGCCCTCGCGGTTTGCCTGCGGAATCAGGTTCATTTGGGTGCTGTACCAAAGCAGGGTACTCAGCAGCAAAGCTGCCACGCCCGCATAAACCATTCCCCCGGCAATCCGGTTGACCGCCCCCAAAGCCAGGGCCTGCAGCGTGGACTCCAGCAGCGTTCCGGCCAGGTAAAACAGCGTCATAACGGCCACAAACACCGCCAACAGCGACACGAGCGGCAACCAGGTGGCGTTGAGATCCAGGGCGTCGCGGAGCCAAAAACTGGCCACCTGACTCAGCTTTACGGCGGCCACCACGGCCACGAGCACGCTGACCGCAGCCAGCAGCGAGCGCACCAGCCCGCGGCTCCAGCCGTAGCCAAAGGCAATGGCCAGCAAAATACCCAGGACCACGTCCAGCACCATCCTTAGCCCAAAAGATCTTTGACCATGGTGGATATCGCGCGGCCTTCGGCCTTGCCGGCCAGCGCTTTGTTGGCGGCACCCATGACCTTGCCCATGTCGGCGGGACCGCTGGCCCCTACATTGGCAATAATGGCCTGGAGGGCCTGGCGAAGGTCGGCTTCGCTCATGGCGGCGGGCAGGTAGCGCTCAATGATGGCTATTTCGGCATTTTCTTTATCGGCCAAATCGTCGCGGCCCTGTTGCCGGTAAATGGCTTCGGCGTCGCGGCGCTGCTTGACCTGCTTCTGGAGCATTTTGAGCTCTTCGGCTTCGCTCACCTGGCCGCCGGCACCTTCAGCGGTGCGCGCCATCAGCAGGGCAGATTTGATGGCCCGCAGGGCCATGAGGGCGGTCTGGTCTTTGGCTTTCATGGCCTCTTTGAGGTCATTGGCCAGTTGATCGCTAAGGGACATAGGGGCACAATTGTATCGGCAAAGGTAGCGGTGTTGCGGGTTAAACGCCCCCCAAACGCGCACAGCCGGCCACGAGGGGCCGGCTGCGCTTCCGAGAAGCCAAAAGAGAAGGTTAGGGCATCGCTAAAAACCCCATATCCTGCGTTACGCCCAATTTTTAACATCCTCATTTACAGGAGTAAACTCCGGTGTTAAAAATTGGGCAAGCCTTGTCTCTGGGGTTTTTAGCAATGCCCTTATTACCACTTAGAACGCCAGGCTCATGCGCATGGAGGCATCGGCGCTGGCGTGTGAATTGTTGAACAACAGGCCGCTGAAATCGGTGCTGCCCATGCCAAAGCGGAAGGCGCCGCCGCGCACGGAGAAGAAGGCACCCATGTCGAAGCCATCGTTGACATAGCCCACGCTGGAACCCAGTTCAAGGATGTTGTTGAGGTTGAACACATAAGCAGCGGTCAGGCCGGGAACCACGGTTGACATAGCGCCGTCCGTCAAGCCTTGCGTGTACACGCCGTAGAAGCTGTGCTTGTTGAACAAACGGCCGCGGCGATCCAGGTCGCTGAGGTGGTAGCCAAAGCGGAAGGTCATGCGGGTGCTCATGGGCATGGCAAAGCTGCCGCCGGGCGTGGTTTCGGTGTTGAAAAAGCTGTTCAGCGTGTCGGCGTCCAACCCGTCGAAAGGATTGGTTACGTCCTCCACTTGAAAGCCCTGGAACACTTCTTCGCCCTCAATGCGGTGGGTTTCTACCTGGTCGTAGAAGCGCATGAAGCCCAGGTCGGAGATGCCGGCGTCAGCGGTAAAGCGCTTGCCGTCGTTTTTGCCCCAGGCGGCGGAGGTGCTGAAATCAACACCTACCCCGCGTCCGGTGCTGTTGAAGGGATCAAAGTCTTCCACGCCGGCCAGTTGGGCTTTGACCAACAGGTCGTAGTCAATGGAAGAGCCATCGGTGGCCGTGAACAACTCGGCTTGTGAAGGCCGGACAAACGCGGCCGCCATGCCCATGTTGTAGTGCAAACGGAAACCGCTGCGCAGGGAGAAGTTGTCATTCCCCAAGAGCGGGAAGGCGGCGCCGAGCGCAATTTTGCGCTGGTAAATGCCGCTGCCTTGCACCGGACCGAGGTCCAGGCGGGTGCCAGCATAAGGTTTGTTACCAAACCAGGCCACTTTGGGTAAGTACTCGCCGATGGTGGTCTGCATGGCGGCCTGTTCCGTCCAGCTCAAGTGCAGGGTCAGGTACTCCGTGCCGTTTTTGCGAATGGAGTATCCGGCGGCAAACGGGCTTACTTCGGCCCCTGCATAGATGTAGTTGCGCTCGTCCAGGCGGTTGATGACCTGGTCAACCAGTTCGGCTGGCACTTCGCCGCCGTTCAGGATTTCAACGGCTTCGCTGCGCTTCAGAAAGTCGGTGCCGCCCCAGGCGTGCACGGAAGGCAGGCTGATCCACACGCTTTCGGTGCTGGCGCCGAACTGCGAAGGCAATACCGAAGCGGAAGAGAGTTGGTGTTGGCTGGAAAACAACAGGAAGTTGTCCTGCTGTGCGCTGGCGATAGCGGTGGCACCCAGCACTGCGGTTGCTAAGAGTAGAGTATGCTTAATCATGGCTGGATGGTGAATTGGATGTCGGCAATCAGTTTCACTTCAAGGGCGCGGTCGCCGTTGGCAACGACGCTGGCGGGGCTGGAAGGGGCGAAAACTTCGCCGCTGAAGCCCACAAAATCAGAGCGAGCCATCACCCGGATCTGCTCTTCGTTAATGGGAATGGAGATTTCGGTCTGAGCGCTTTCCAGGGCAAATCCCTGAGCGTCAATGGCTGGGATGTTGACGCTGATTTGATCGTTGGTCAGGTTGCCCAGGGTGTTTTGTCCATTCTTGCTCACGAAGAACACGTCAACGCGGCCACCGAACGGAAAGCCATTCCCCACAAGCAAGCGCAGCTCACCTACGGGCTTATACTTCGAGAGGTCTTCTGCCAAGTCAATGGTCAGCTCCGTGGTATCCGTGAAGGTTACATTGGTGCCGCTGGTGACGCGGGCTTCGTGCACATCGTCAAACTTGACTTCGGCGTCAATTTGGAAACCGGCGCCGGGCAGGATTTCCTCGCCCTGAATAGGCTGAATGGTCATGTCTTCGATCCAGAATTCAAGCCCGGAAGCAAAGTCAACATCCAGCACCGTGATGGAATCGGCAACGCGGCCATAACCGTCCAGCGATTGCGTGATGGCATACTCCATCACTGTTTCACCAGTGGCGGTTTGCACCACGCGAATCAAAGCACCTTCACTGATGCCCACGGGAATCTCGTTTTTGATTTTAAGGCGCAGTTTGGCCTGTCCGGCTTCAACGCTGGTAACGCCATCTACCCAGCTAATCGGGTAAGGACCTACCGTTACGCCGCTGCGGCGCTGGGCCTGTCCGGGTTGAATAATGCCTGGCGTGAGCCCAAGTTCATCGGCCTCCACATAAGCCGACATGGAAATGACCGCCAATTCGTCAAAATTTTCGAGTTCCAGGTTAGCATAGGCAATTGGGGCCAACACATCGGGTTGCCACTGCGGCGACGTGATGTCCTGAAGAGCCATCTCGCAGGACGAGAGCAACGCGCCCGCTGCGCAGAGGGCCAGCGCGCTTAAAATCCGGTTGCGGATTCCTTTTGCGTTGATTGTAATGAACTTGTACATAGTGAGTAATCTTGATTCGTATAACCTTGGTCGGATGCTTAGATTGCTTTGATAATGAATGACTTACGCGGATGTTTACGCCGGCCTTTCGGCTAATGTTCAGGACAGGGGAAGGGCTTCTGTGACGATTTGCAATTTTTTGATTGTATGCAAACTTATTGTCAGGTGAGCGGGAAAATAGGCGGCTTTTGGCGGTTGGCACGGTCTTTTTGGGTTGCCTTCCGGCCGCTGCCGTGACCTGATGCAACGCGCAAAGAGGGCCCAATTGTTGCCAATCCTTTCAGAACTTTGTGTGCTGGTGTGAAGAGCAACATGGGCTCATTCGCCCGGCGTACCTTTCGTTTATGAACAACTCCAAGCTGGTTGAATACAGCAAATTATTCCTGCTTAATGCGGTGTTAATCAGCGCAATGGGTGCTGCTACCCTGTACGTTTGGAATGCTATTGTGCCGGTGTTTGTGGGCGGCCCTCCCGTCAATTTTATTCAGGCTATCGCCATAATGTTGCTCCTCCGCGTCAGTGTGCAGATCTGGCGCAGCTTTGACAAGCAAAAGCCAGCCGTTCGCCCGGGTGAAGCGTGGCGGCAAAAATTGCGCGATAAGTCGGGGGTGGGGGGCAGCCAGCCGGACGCAACGGAGCGCAAACCGGTAGAGTAGGGTGCTTGTTTCTTTTAGCGTGCTTGATTGGCAAGGGAGTGGGAGCACCCACCCGGTGCGTTAGTCTTCGCCTCTTAACGGCCGTTCGGTTTAAGCACATGCCCGAACACAATAGGCGGGAAGCTGGCTGCTTTGTACCCTGTCTTAAACAGCAAGCCCCTAAGGATCAGCGCACTTCTTCGTACTCGATGTACTCGCCCTCTTTGTCTGCCACGTGGCTGAAAAATTGTCCGGGGGAAGGGCTTGTGCTGCTCTGGCTACGCTGTCCCGTGGACGAGTTGCTGTTCTGTTCATGGCCGGATGTGGCGCTGCTGGAACTCCTGCCTCCGCGGCCATGAGCGCCCTGCTGCCGGGCACTGTTTCCGGGCTGCTCAGATCGGCCATCGGGCACGGTCCGTTGGCTGGGCCAAATCAGCCGATATATACCATAAAAGAGCAGCGCCCAAAGGATGAAACGAAGCATGGGTCAAAAATACGGGCAACGGTCTGTTCCGGGCTACCTGCCTGACCGAAATTTTGCTTTGCCCTTCATGGAAACACCTCACTCGGTATGGACCGTCGGCAAAAAGCGCTCGAAGGAATCTCCGTCAAATTTGAATATTCCATTATCGGGAGTGCCCAGCCACAAGCTCCCTTGGTGGTCTTTGTACATCGAAATCAGGTTGACCTCCTTCCCGGCATGCTGAACACGGTAATTCGTGAGCTTGGATCCGTCGTATCGGAATACCCCTTTCTCCCAAGTGGTTAACCAAAGGTCGCCCTCGTTGTCTTCTATAATCTAAGAAAAATATATAAAATCTAATTTTTCAAAATCAGCGGGTTTGCCGATGCCTGCCGTTTTTTGGTACTGCAGCCGGTCGCTTTCGGATGTTTTGGCAAAATCAAACTGAAAGCGTTGCTCGGTGTTGCACAACCAAAACAGCCCTTCCTTGTCTTCAAAGATGGACCGAATACCAAACGTACCCCCTGAAACAGGAAGAATGGTCAGGTCTTTTTCATACATCCATTTGATCGATTGCCCATCGAAACGACAAGCGCCTAAGACAGAGGTACCAAACCAAATTCCCCCTTGGCGGTCTTTGTATACGGTATAGACTTCGTAGGGACTAAAGAAGGAGTTGATCTCATTCTCCATAATCGAATCGTGCAGGTAGTGTTTCGGAAACTGCAGGTTGTACAGCGTGTCTCCATCGTAGCGATAGGGTCCGTGCTCCCCGGCTTTTCCGAGGAGGTGAAACCACAAATCATCAGGCTCCAGTTTCCAGGCGTTGCTTTTGACCGGGTGTAAGGGAGTAATCTTTTTGCCGTCAAACTGATCGATCCCTCCCAGCGTGGAGAAGTACAACTTGCCTGCCTGATCCTCCTGAATTTGCCGCACGCTGTTGCTGCTCAAGCCGTCTTCGGTGGTCAGTTGAAGAATGTGCGCTCCGTCATAGCGAAAAAGGCCTTCCCCGTCGCTGCCGAACCAGTAATTGTTTTTGGAGTCCTGGAAAATGTACCACAAGTGGTCACCCAGTTGGTTGACGAAAGTTCCTGTTTCGGTTGGTCCAAGTTGCGCAGCGGAATGCGCCGCTTCGTTTTGGTTTTGTCCGTTGCAGCAAGCCAGAAAAGGAAACGCAACAATAAAAATTAATACGTTGTAATTATACATATGTATTTATGATTACTGCAATTTCGTCTGCCCGCCTGTTGGAAGCTGCAGGTCCTTCGCCAAGTCCTTCGCCTAACTCTTTCGCCAACCCCTTCGCCTAACTCCTTCGCCTAAAGCTTTCGCCTAAAGCTTTCGCCCGAAAGTTGAACCCTCACCGGCTCAAATACATGCTCTTTTCGGCGCGGTATTGCCGGAACACCGGGTCCTTGAGATCAGCGATGAAGCGAATGGCCTCGCCGGTGCTTTTCATTTCCGGACCCAGCTCCTTGTTCACCTTGGGGAACTTGTCAAAACTGAACACCGGCTCCTTGATTGCGAACCCTTCCAGCTTGCGCTCCACCGTAAAGTCGCGGAGTTTGTTCACGCCGAGCATCACTTTGGTGGCGATGTTGAGGAACGGAATCTGGTAGGCCTTGGCAATGAAGGGCGTGGTTCGCGATGCGCGTGGATTCGCTTCTATGACGTAAACCAATCCATCTTTTATGGCGAATTGGATGTTGATCAGCCCGCGAATGTCCAGCGCGCGCGCCAGCATTTCCGTATATTTAATCATGGTGTCGGTGACCTCGGCCGGCAGGCTGAAGGGCGGCAGCACCGCGGAAGAATCGCCGGAGTGGATGCCGGCGGGCTCAATGTGCTCCATCACCCCCATGATCATGACCTCGTCGCCGTCGCAGATGGCATCAATTTCGGCCTCTTCGGCGCGGTCCAGGAAGTGGTCAATAAGAATGACATTGTCCGGGAAATGCTTGAGGATGCGGATCACGGCCGTTTCCAGTTCTTCGTCGTTGATGACAATGCGCATGCGCTGGCCGCCGAGCACGTAGGAGGGCCGCACCAATACCGGATAGCCCACTTTGTTGGCAATGCGCACGGCGTCGTCCACTTCGCGGGCAGCGCCGTAGTCCGGATAGGGGATGCCCAACTCTTTGAGCTTGTCGCTGAAGCGGCCGCGGTCTTCGGCCAGGTCCATGTTTTCAAAGCTGGTGCCGATGATGGGAATGCCGGCTTGCTTCAGATTGGCAGAGAGCTTCAGCGCAGTCTGGCCACCCAGTTGCACGATGACCCCGTCGGGTTTCTCCAGCTCAAGGATTTCGCGCAGGTGCTCCCAGAACACCGGCTCAAAGTAGAGCTTGTCGGCGATGTCAAAGTCAGTGGACACCGTTTCGGGGTTGCAATTGACCATGATGGCTTCGAACCCGGCTTCTTTGATGGCCAGAATGCCGTGCACGCAGCAATAGTCAAACTCGATGCCCTGGCCGATGCGGTTGGGGCCGGAACCGAGCACCACGATTTTGCGGCGCTTGCTCGGGATGCTTTCGTTTTCGCCCTCAAACGTGCTGTAGAAATAAGGCGTTTCGGAGGCGAATTCGGCGGCGCAGGTATCCACCACTTTGTAGGTGCGCGTGATGCCCAGGTCCCGCCGGCGTGCGTAGACCTCGTCTTCCGTCACCCCTCGTAAAATGTTGGCGATCTGCAGATCACTGTACCCCTGTTGCTTGACCTTGCGGAATAATTCCACCGGAATATTGTGCAATTGATAACGCATCAGCTCGTGCTCGGTGCGCACCAGTTGCTGAATTTGCAGCAGGAACCAGCGGTCAATGCCGGTCAGTTTTTGGATGGTCTTGATGGGCACGCCCAGGTCAATGGCGTCGCGGATTAGGAAAATGCGGTCCCAACTGGGTTTCTCCAGACCGGCCAGAATGTCTTCGGTGCGGTTCCAGCCGCGCATGCCTTCGGCGCCCAGCCCGATTTTGTTGTTTTCCAGGCTCTGGCAGGCCTTTTGAAGGGCCTCGACGAAGCTGCGGCCGATGCTCATGACTTCGCCCACCGATTTCATCTGCAAGCCGAGCGTGTGGTCGCCGCCTTTGAATTTGTCGAAATTCCAGCGCGGCATTTTCAACACCACATAATCCAGCGCCGGCTCAAAATAAGCGGACGTGGTTTTGGTGACCTGGTTTTTGAGTTCCGGCAGGTTGTAGCCGATAGCCAGCTTGGCCGCGATTTTGGCAATCGGGTAGCCGGTGGCCTTGGAGGCCAGCGCTGACGAGCGCGACACCCGCGGGTTGACTTCAACTGCAATAATGAATTCGTCGGCCGGGTTGATCGCAAACTGCACATTGCAGCCGCCAGCAAAGTTGCCCAGCGAGCGCATCATAAGAATAGCCATGTTGCGCATCTGCTGAAAGGCCGTATCGCTTAGCGTCATGGCGGGCGCCACCGTAATGGAATCTCCGGTATGGACGCCCATGGGGTCAAAGTTTTCGACCGTACAAATGATGACCACGTTGTCGTCGCGGTCGCGGAGCAATTCCAATTCAAACTCCTTCCAGCCCAAAACGGCCTGCTCCACCAGCACTTCGTGCGTAGGCGAAGCGGTCAGGCCGCGTTTGAGCGCCTCGTCCAGCTCCGATTTGTCAAACACAATGCCCCCACCGCTGCCGCCGAGCGTGTACGAAGGGCGGATCACGATCGGCAGGCCGATTTCCTGCGCAATTTCTTTGCCCTCCAAAAAGGAGTTGGCAATGCGCGAACGCGCCACCGGCACCCCGATGCGCCCCATCAGTTTGCGGAATTCCTCGCGGTTTTCGGTCAGTTCAACCGCCGCCATGTCCACGCCAATCTGCCGTATGCCAAATTCATCCCATATGCCGAGTTCGTCCACTTCTTTGCACAAGTTCAGCGCCGTTTGGCCGCCCATGGTAGGCAAAATGGCGTCAATGCTGGGGTCCTGCTCTAGGATTTCGCGGATGCTCTGCGCGTTGAGGGGCTTGAGGTAGATGTGGTCGGCCGTAACCGGGTCGGTCATGATGGTGGCCGGATTGCTGTTAATCAGCGAAACGGTAATGCCTTCTTCCCGCAGCGAGCGCGAAGCCTGGCTACCGCTGTAATCGAATTCGCAGGCTTGGCCGATGATGATGGGGCCGCTGCCGATGATAAGAACGTGTTTGATCGTGGTGTCGCGGGGCATAGGGGGAAGGGGTTCGTCGCGTTGTGCAATTTTTTTGCCGGGTCAGGAGCGTGTTCCCTCAATTTTCCGGCTGGGCAGGCGTAAACTGGCGCAAAGATAGGCGGAGCAGCATAAACTGACCCGATTCAAAATATCGCAGAGCATAGCCGCGTTAGGGGCTAAATCCTCTCACTATGTTGCATCCAATGATGGCCTCTGCGGGCCTCCTGGCCATTCTTTTGCCCGGCATCTACCAGCCTGGGGAGCCAAATCCTTCGGCACCCGCCTCCATGATGGACCCCGCCCCTCCGGTAATGACCCTCCGGGATGCGCTGGATCAGCGCCTTGTTTCGGTGGAACCGGTCTCGTTGGGTGGCCACAGCGGCGAGTGTGTATCGCTGCAGGTGCAAAACCACAGCCTGCGCCCCATGACGCTCTTGCTGCCTGCGGGCACGGTGTTTGCGCCGGCAAACGATGAGGATCAAAGCCTGGTGGTGCCGGTGGAAAGGCAGCTTGCCCTGAGCGGCCGCGCGACGGAGAGCCTGCCTGCAGTGGCTTTTTGCACCGAAATGAGCGATTCCAGCCCCGCTGAAGCCAGTGGCTTTGGGCTGAGTAAGACAACAAATCCTCTTCTGGACAGTATGTTTGGCTACCTTGCCTTGCACCCATCGCTGGCCAGCTACCCCGATGTGCTCCAAAACGGCATTTGGGCCATCACCGACAACAGCGATGTCGGCAGCATCTTCGCAGAAGGCCAGCCCGAAGTCACGGCCTTTCGCGAGTGGATTTGCAAACTCACCGGCCGCGATAACGTATGGTACAACACCGTATTGGACACGCGCCTGGATGAAGAGCGCCGCATTGTCCGCACCGCCGTTAGCGTACAGGGGCAGGTCATGCTTAACCGCCGCGAGTCGTTAACCCTGCAAGGCCACGTGGAGAATGAACTGGGCGAAGTGGTCTGGTCGTTTGAGCGAGCTACCCGGATGCCCGCAGGCACCGCGCGCTTTCGCTTTTCTTTGGAGGTAGAAGGCTGGCAAAGTGGCGGCTACGCCGTGGTTTACAAATCCGGGGAGGAGGAAATTATTCGGCAGGAGTTTAGAATTTAAACGTCTCGTTCGGCGCATCCCGGCCCCACCTTTCGCTTTAATGGGTTTACTCCGTCCTGCTAGTCGCTTGAAATGACGAGATTGGGCCCATGCAAACCACCAAGACCAAGGCATTTGGCACGCATGCTGCTGAAAAGCCCCTGGAACCCCTATCCATCCAGCGTCGCACGGTTACCGCCCGCGACGTAGAAATAGACATTCTGTATTGTGGCGTTTGTCATTCCGACTTGCACACCGCGCGCAACGATTGGGGCGGAACCCGCTACCCGTCAGTGCCCGGCCATGAAATTGTGGGCAGGGTAGTGGCGGTCGGCCAGGACGTAACCCGCTTCAAGGTGGGGGATTCCGCGGCGGTGGGCTGTCTGGTGGATTCCTGCCGAACCTGCGCCAGTTGCCAGCAGGATTTGGAACAGTATTGCCTGACCGGCTTTACCGGAACCTACAACGGTCCAGACAAGCACTTGGGTGCGTACACGTTCGGGGGCTACTCCGAACGGGTGGTTGTTGACGAACACTTTGTTTTGAAGGTGCCGGAGAACCTGGACCTGGCCGCTGTGGCCCCCTTGCTCTGCGCAGGCATTACCACCTGGTCGCCGCTGCGGCACTGGAACGTTGGTCCAGGAAGCAAGGTTGCGGTGGTGGGTTTAGGCGGCCTGGGGCACATGGCCATTAAACTGGCGAAGGGCCTCGGTGCTTCGGTTACGCTGTTTTCGCGCTCACCGGGCAAGGCTGACGATGCGCGGGCATTGGGCGCCGATAACATCGTCATTTCTACGGATGAAGCGCAAATGAAAGTCGTTCGCGGAACCTTTGATCTCATCATCGATACCGTTCCCTATGTTCACGATATAAATCCTTATGTTTTAACTTTGGGCATTAGCGGCACTCTGGTGATCGTCGGTTATTTGGGTGGATTGGAACCGTTGTTGCAAACCGTACCCATGATTATGGGCAGAAAATCCGTTGCCGGTTCGCTCATTGGTGGAATTGCCGAAACCCAGGAGATGCTGGATTTTTGCGGAAAGCACAACATTGTTTCTGACATTGAGATCATCAAGATGCAGGACATCAATGAAGCCTATGAGCGCATGATCAAAAGCGATGTGAAGTATCGCTTTGTCATTGACATGGGGTCGTTGCGGGGTTAAAGGGGCAAATTGCTGTTCCAGATATTGCTGCAGATTTTCCAATCGCCATTCTCCTGCGTCCATATATTTATATACTTACCTTGATCAATCGTGTTTTCGTCGCCATAGCGCAAGTAGTAAGTTCCCTCATCAATCAAATATTCCTGATTGCCGTAAAGCGCGGTCGATTTTTCTGTAAACTCATAAACTCCATAATTGACCCAATCCACGTTGAGTTGCGCAATATCGCTACGGCCAACAACGGCTTCTGCATTGGGCGGAAACACCCTCGCGTCTTTCGTGAAGCTGTTGTTCAGGTAGGCGGTGTCTTTGGTAATGTGTGCAGCGGTAAACTTGTTGGTTTTTTTCTGAATGATTCCCGCTGCTTCATTCAGGTCGAAAACGGCTGCAGTTTCTTGCGCAGTTTCGGGGGATGTTTCTTGCGATGTTTGGGGCGAAGGGCTGTTGGAGGAACCACAACTGGACAGTAGTGCGCCAATCAAGATTGCTATATAATAATGTATATATTTCATATTTAGTTTATTTAATCTGATCTTAACACCTACATCGTTTAAAAGTAAGCGTTAACCGAATGGCGGTCAAATCTTCACCCCCCTGAAGGCTCCCCCGAAAAGAGCTCCATTGAAAAGTAGTAAATTCGGAGGAAGAAGATGAAAAAGAGCAGATTTACCGAGACGCAAATAGTCGAGATCCTGCGGATGCAGGAGAAGGGCTTGTCGGTGGCCGACATTTGC
>WGOA01000046.1 GCA_016124275.1 Bacteroidota bacterium | reverse complement strand
GGGCTTGGGGGCCTTGGCTACTGGGTTTACTTCAACGCCGACCAGCACCGTTTTTACCGCCAGGCCTTTTTGGCCAAAACGGATCTGGATGCCGGCACGCCCGATCCGCTGCCCGCGTTTAGCGAAGCTTCGGTGCTACAGACCAAAGAGTACTACCGGCGCCAGCTGGACGCCTCCGTGCTGATTACCGCAGCGTTTTACGGGCTGCAAATTGTGGATGCCGTGGTTGATGCCCACTTGTTTCATTTTGATGTCAGCAATGACCTCAGTTTGCGCTGGACCCCGTGGACGGCACCAGTTTCAGGTGTTTTATCGGCCCATTCCGGGCCCTTTGCTCAGGCGAATCGCCCGGGATTCCCTGCGCAGGGGTTGCACCTTATTCTAACCTACCGATGAATCCACTTCGACTGGGCCTGCTGGGCTATGGAAAAATGGGCCGCGCTGTGGAAGCTGCGCTGCATGCGCAGCGGTTGGGCGAATCGGCTGTTGCGCCAAACAGCGCTGCCGCCTTGTCGCTGGCCTGGACGCTGGATGCGGGGGTTGGTGCTGCCGCGCTCCAGGAGGCCTTTCAACAGGTTGACGTCGTCATTGAGTTCTCCAGGCCCGAAGCAGCAGTGGACAACATCGTGGCTGCCTTGGAGGCTGGCACTGCGATTGTGGTTGGCACCACGGGTTGGTATGAGCATTTGCCAAAGGTCCGGGAGGCTTGCCTCGCCCACTCCGGGGCCGTTTTGTACGCGCCTAACTTTTCCATCGGGGTCAATCTGTTTATGGCCATTCAGGAGTACGCCGCTCAATTGTTTGCGCGCTACCCCCGCTACCAGGTTTCTTTAAGCGAAACCCACCACACCGCTAAACTGGATGCACCGAGCGGAACGGCCATTCACCTGGCCCAATCCGTTATTGACCGCCATCCGGGATACCAGCGTTGGGCCCTTCAGGAAGAGCCTTTTCAGGAGCCGGGCCAGGGGGTTTTGCCCATTGAGGCCCATCGCGAAGCGCAGGTCCCGGGCACCCACCAGCTTAGGTTTAGCAGCCCTGAGGATACCATCTTGTTGGAACATGTTGCCCACAACCGGGAGGGATTTGCCCGCGGTGCACTGGACGCTGCGCGCTGGCTGCCGGGAAGGCAAGGTCTCTTTACCCTTCGCGATATGATGGAGCAAGGAAGCTAAGGAGGAACCTATTGTTAATATTGCGTTAAATGAACGGGGATATAGCCCCCACTCGGTTAACTTTGTGTGCCCGACCCCGTAACAGGCGGTTTAAACAAACCAGAGCCGTCGCCAGGCGGCAAGGAAGCCTTTCCCCCTCTCTAAAGACTGCCCAAATCCTGAATAGCCTGCATGGACGCTAATGCTTCTCTCCCTTTTTACCTGATTCTCGGTTTAATGATCCTCGCATCGCATGCGGGACTGGCTTTGTTGTTTCGCAAAGCGGGTGTGGAAGCATGGAAGGCGTTTGTGCCGTTCTACAACTACTACTGCTGGACCAGGCTGGTGGACAAACCGCTGAGTTGGTTCGTGATGATGTGCGTTCCCATTCTCAATGCAGTGGTCTGGCTTATTCTCTCGGTTGATCTTGCCAAGCGTTTTGGCCGCGACGGCTTTTGGGACGGCATAGCCGCCATGGTTGTTCCCTTCGTGTTTTTCCCCTGGATGGGGCTCAACGCAAATGTGCGCTACCTGGCCGCGGACGAGGTTCCGGCGCCCGGTGCTAAAGGTGTATTTCGCGAATGGGCAGATGCCATTGCTTTTGCCGTTGTTGCCGCCACCTTCATCCGCATTTTCTTCTTTGAGGCCTACACCATTCCCACCACCTCGATGGAAGGGAGCTTGTTGGCCGGCGACTTTCTGTTTGTCAGCAAGTTTCACTACGGCTCAAGGGTGCCAAACACCCCGTTGGCTTTCCCGTTTGCCCACCAGCGTATGCCTTTGCTGGGAACCAAAGCTTATCTGGAAAAGCCTTCCATTCCCTACATGCGGATGCCCGGGTTTCAGCGCGTCAAGCGCAATGATATTGTGGTGTTCAACTGGCCGGAGGGCGATACCGTTTTTGTGCCCGTAGGCAGCACCCGCAGTTATTACGACTTGCAACGCGATCTCAACGACAAAACCTTTTACCGCAACCCACAGGTTGTTGCCATGCTGTCGCAAAAAAACCTGCCCTTTGCCTCCGGGCCCCTTCGCCCGGGAAATGACCTGATTACTTCCTTTCCCGTGGACAAGCGCGAGAATTACATCAAGCGTTGTGTGGCCGTTCCAGGGGATGTGTTGGAAGTCCGCAACCGACAGCTTTTTATTGATGGAAAGCCTGCTTTTCGCGGCGAGCATATGCAGTTCAAGTACCGGGTGGACTTAAAACCCAATGCCTACCTGAGCGATCGTTTGCTGAAAAAGGAGATTGGCATTAATACCGGGGTGACTACGTATGAAATGCAGGTTGGGCAAATGTTGCAGGACCGAAACGGCGAGACGGTTTACGGAGGTTTTCTGGAGATCCACGCTGATTCCACAGAGATAACCGCTATTCGCAGCCAGCCCGAGGTCCTGCGCGTGCGCAGGGTTCCCTTTCCCGTGGAAAGGCCTGATGCGCTTTACCCACACGACCAACGCTTTCCTGGCAGTGTTGACCAGTTTGGACCGATTGAAGTGCCCGCCAAAGGCCAAACCGTTGCTCTTACGGCAGATAACTTGCCCATTTACCGCCGGATTGTGGAGGTTTTTGAACATTCTGCCTACTCCGGAGCAGGTTACCCCGCCCTTGAACGGCGTGTTAAAGCGGGTGAATCCATTCCCTACACGTTTGAAATGGACTATTTCTTTATGATGGGCGATAACCGCCATCAAAGCCAGGATTCGCGGTTCTGGGGCTTTGTACCGGAAGATCATGTGGTGGGCAAAGCGTGGTTTGTATGGTGGAGCTGGGACGTTCACACTGGCTTTCCGGCTAAGCTTGGCACGGTGCGGTTGGATCGAATTTTCCGACCGGTCAGGCATGGTAGCTAAACCTGCCTAAGCATCTTTGTTTATTAAACTATGTGTCACTAACCAGTTAGATTCTGCATTATAGCTGGAAGTATATTCCCGCAATTGAAGGTTTATCAAGCAAGAATTGACATGAGAGCGACTTTTTTTAGTGTCACAAAGCTTGTTTTCAACTGCGAATAAAAGGCATTTTTTTTCAACAACCGCTGTTTTATTTCAAGTCACAAAAGTCTTATTTCTTCTAATTACCACGATCAAAGTAACACCAGAATGATTCTATTTATTGGGCTTTCCTTATGATGTCCAGTAAATTATTCGTTATTAACATTGTAACGGAATGGCATTTTTTTGAGATAACATCTTACATTGAATTGGCGGAATTTGAAGGTACCGAATAGTTTTGTCCGTGTTGCAGCCTTATAGGATGAGTTTCCTCTGCAAGCCGTCGCAAAACATGAACTTCAACTACCGATCACTTTTTATGGAAAAAAACACGTTTGCGCCCTTCCGGCTTTTCTTGCCGAGCCTGCTCCTGTGTTTCTCATTTGTGCTTCCTACAGCGCTTCACGCTCAATCCGGCCTTTGGTCTGACCCGGCTACATGGGGGGGGACATTGCCAGTTGCCGGTAGCACAGTGACCATTGGTCCAGGCAAAACAGTCATTCTGGATGTCAGCCCTCCCGCCCTCAAAGGCATCCAAATTCAGGGCAACCTGGTTTTTGCTGACCAAAACATCAACCTGAATACCGGGTACATTTTGGTTACAGGCGGTGAATTCCGCATTGGTACAGAAACGGACCCTTACGAACACAAAGCCATCATCACCTTTACCGGCGACACGGTTGATGTCACCGGAATGGGGCTTGGAAACAAGTTTCTTATGGTCATGGGTGGGGGCCGATTGGAGCTGCACGGTGCCCGTGCTGCCGTGCCTTCATGGACGCAGCTCAAAAAGACCGCTTCACCAGGACACACGATCCTGGAGACGGTGGATGCCATGAACTGGCGCGTCGGGGACAAGGTGGTCATTGCACCAAGCGGTACGGATCCCGAACAAGCAGAGGTCCGCACTATCGTCGAAGTCATTGGCGACCAGATTCGGGTAACCCCATCCCTCAACTTCCGCCATTACGGAAGGATTGACACCATTAACGGCTATGCTATTGATATGCGGGCCGAAATCGGATTACTGACGCGGGATATCGTTCTGCAAGGAGATGCCTCTTCTGAAACGTCAAAAAATGGCGGACACGTCATGATTATGAACGGGTCCAAGGCCAAAGTTGAAGGGGTGGAATTTTTTAGAATGGGTTGGTTTGGGCAGCAAGGCCGCTATCCGATGCACTGGCATTTCAGCGGTGACTCCTACGGTGAATACGCCAACAACAATAGCGTGCACCGCTCCTTCCACCGGGCTTTTGTTGTGCACGGAACAAACGGCGTCAAGGTCAACAATAATGTTGCCTATGATGTGTTTTCGCATTGTTTTGTTGTCGCTGAGGACGGAAATGAAATGTTCAACGAATTTATCGGCAACCTCGGGATGTTGACCAAGCGAATTCCCGAAATGGACGATTTCGCGTTCCCCGGCGGTCAGTTTGGCTCGCTTCAGTCGGAGCGCCATCCGGGCACCTTCTGGTTGACCAACCCCAACAACATTGTTCGGGATAACCACGCGGCCGGCAGCCTCGATGGCATTGGTTTTTTCTATGACGGACCTGGAACGGCAGAAACGGTGCCTGCAAATTTCTTTTCCGGAAACATTGCCCACTCCAACAAAAGCACAGACGGCAGCTACGACCGCGCCTTCTACCGCACTACGGGCTGGGGTTTGTTTGTCGGCCCCGGGCTCGAGAACGAAACCACCATGGTTTTCAACAATTTTACCGGGTACAAAAACACCATGGGGGGTGCCTGGCTGGATGGCCAGTTGGTCACCTTGCGCAATTCGGTTTTGGCTGATAACGGATCAGGGGTTAATATTCAGGGATCCTCGCTGCAAGGTGTTGGGTTGATCCATGATACGCCCAACCAGGTAGTCCCAAGCACCAAAAATCTCGGCGCTATCAATGTTTTCACCAGTTTTGATCACGGAAACAAAGAGCCCAAGATTCAGGATGTTGATGTCATTGGTTTCAACAAGCGAATCGTCATTGAAACCGATGCTGTTGACATTTACAGTTATGCGCGCAACATCGATTTTATCGGCGGAAGTGGCCCTCGGGTCATAATCGACCGCGATGCTTTTCTCGGTGCATTTGTTGACTTGCGCGGCATGGTCAGTGGTTCAGGAACACCAACCATTTATTTAGGCGAACAGTATGATTTCCGCACGGCAAGTTGCACCGCAGATCCAGCGGCGAATGCTTACCGCTGTCCTGCCCGTGAATACGCTAACTTAGAAATCAGCTCTGATCCTTTCGAGGTTGGACCCGTCGGCAAAGTTCGCCTGACGCGCAATGCCGGTTCCACCATAGAGAACATGTACGAAAGCAAAGTGATCGGAGACTGGTTGCCAGAATACGGCCACCGCGGCACGCAGTGGGTTCCTGTCAATGAAGGTTTTCAGGTGAGTTTTCCCGATGAGCCGATGCCTCAGAAGTTTACCTTGAAACTTCACGGTTTCTCCCCATCGGGCACGCGCCTTACCTTCCAGATTCCATCTGGGAAGGCACCGCGCTTAACCCGTGAAGATGGGACGTTAATTCCATCGAATCCATCACTGACCTCCCTGTCCTATAGTGAAGACGGTTGGTTCTTTAACGAGGCGGACAATAAGCTTCACTTGGTTATGAACGTCCAGTCTGCGGCGAGCTTTCAAAAGTTAATGAACATCCAGCTCATCCCAGCCCGCATGGGTCAACTGAATGTGGCTTCCGCAGAAGTTCAGGCCAGCCCAAACCCCTTCCAGAATCATTTAACGCTGCAGTTCGATGTTGCCTATGACAACGTCCAGACTTCGCTGCGTTTGATTGACGTTGAAGGACAAATTGCTTATCAGTTACCTGTCCAGACTATGCAAACTGGCACTCATACCCTTTCCATTGACGGCAGTCAATTGGCCCCGGGTACGTATGTCTACGAGCTTCGCACCGGCAGCAAAGTACAAACTGGCACGGTGATCCGAATTCAAGATTAAGCCCTCCACTTTCCTTTATAGACGCGTAAACGCGCCAGCTTAACCGCTGGCGCGTTTGCATTTTGGCGGTCAAGCCAATTATGGCTTGGGCAGCGTAAATCCAAAGGTAGATCCCACCCCTTCCGTGCTTCGGACATTCACCCCCATACCATGGGCTTCAACAATATGTTTGGCGATGGATAATCCCAGGCCAGTACCACCCCGTTCCCTTGTTCTGGCCTTGTCTGTTCTAAAAAAACGTTCAAAGACACGGCCAAGATTCTCTTGAGCAATGCCGATTCCGTTGTCGGAAACCTCCACAAGAATTCTGTCGCTCATGTCATACACTCCTATGCGCGCGTAGCCTCCTTCCCTTCCGTAGCGGATCGCATTAGTCAGGAAGTTAACCAGCACTTGACGGACGCGGTTGCGATCAGCCCTGACTTTGACATTGGTATTGATGCCAGGCTTAAACCCAAGGGACATGTCTGCTGCGTCAGCCTGGTCTTCCAGGGCCTCCATTGTTTCTGCTGCCAATTCACAGATGTTGAAGGTGGACAGTTCCAATTGCAGCTGACCACTTTCCAGCAAACTGATGTTTTCCAGATCGCGGACGATGGCAATCATCCGCTCAATGTTGGCGGCTGCTTTGTGCAAATACTCCATGTTGATCCGGACATCGTCTAAACCGCCATCAATCAGCGTATCAATGTAGCCCTGAATAGAAAAGATGGGGGTTTTGAGCTCGTGCGACACGTTGCCCAAAAATTCCTTTCTATAATTGGCCATGTCTTGAAGTTGGCGAATCTCATTGCGTTGCACATCGGCCCATTCCATCACTTCGTGCTCAACTTCTGATATGATATCCCGATCCAAATCCACTTTCTTTTTCGGTATTCCTTTAGGCGTTTTAAGTTGGCTAATGTTCTTATAAATAACTTTAATCTTCCTGTAAATAAACCGCTCCAGCGCCTGCAGCTGAATGGCAAAGGCAACAGCAAAAACAAATATGGGAATGACTAAGAGTAAGGTCGGATGCAGGCTATCCTGGAAAAGGGTAACGATCAACAGCAAAAAGAGGAAGACCACCAGAGCAGTCAATGCAGCGGTTCTGAAAACGATTCCCCGAGGGGTGGGGTTCTTGATCATAAATCGAGCTTATACCCGATCCCTTTAATGGTTTTGATCGATTTCAATCCTATTTTCTCTCTTAGTTTTCGAATATGAACATCAATCGTTCGCTCCCCGATAATCACGTCATAGCCCCAAATTTTATTAAAAATCTCTTGTCGAGTGAATACTTTACCAGGCCGCGAAGACAGTAAATTAATCAATTCAAATTCTTTTCGGGCCAAATTAAGCACTTCTCCGTTGCGGTAAAGCAGGTATTTCTCTTGGTCTATTCCTAAATCACCGACATACCGGATGTTGTGATCTTGTACATTTTCAAGTTTCCGCCTCAACAACGCCTTAATTCTGCTTAACAGAAGTCGGGGTTTTATCGGTTTGTTGATGTAATCGTCTGCTCCAACATCGAAGCCTGCTATTTGCGTAAAGTCCTCATACCGGGCAGTTAAAAAGGCAATGACGGTATTCTTGTAGCGAGGGTCAGCTCTCAATTCGCTGCATACCTCTATTCCATCCATCTCCGGCATCATGATATCCAATAAAATCAAATCTGGTAACCGCTCTTTGGCCCGCATCAACGCGTCTGGTCCATTGCTCGCCGTGCTGACACTGTATCCTTCTTTTTGCAGGTTGTACTTGATGAATTCCTGAATATCAGGCTCATCGTCAACAATCAGCACATGGATAGATTCTGTTTGCATAACAAGCGGTTCAGAAGGTACAACAAGGCATCGCTAAAAATCCCTTAGCCATGGGCTTGCCTAAATTTTTACCCCGGAGTTTACGCCAGCAATGGAGGATGGTGCAAATTGGACGTATCGCAGGATTTGGGGGTTTTTAACGAAGCCCAAAATTAGGTCTTGCAAAGCAGCACAACGTGAACCCTATGTTAAGCCAAGGTTAAGCCCTGTTCAGGACAGGCCCACGGAGAATGTTCTTCATGAAAATAGCCAGGATGCCCAACTTAAAAGGGCTGTTAAAAAATCGCAAACGGCCGTTTTGGCAAGACAACCGGCCGGGAAATCTTCTGAAGCTGCCATACCCAGCCAGGATTGTTGGAAATTTCGGATTTTCAAGCTCCCTGTGCCCTATTATTGACCTCGCTCGACTTAACGTTACCGCTTCCCAGCCGTCCCCAATCTGCCGGGTTGTGCCCAAATAATCTACTCCAGCATTGATTATACTTGAGTTTATCTGGCAGATCCTGCTCATCATAGGATCGCTGGGCGTTTTCATCTTCGGTATGAAGATGATGAGCGATGGAATCCAAAAGTTGGCAGGAAAACGCTTGCGGGAGATTCTCCGAACCATTACCAGCAATCCAGCCAAAGGAATTTTTACCGGTTTTCTTACCACTTCCCTGGTTCAATCGTCATCGGCTACCACCGTTATGGTGGTCAGTTTCGTTAATGCAGGGTTGCTCACGTTAACGGAATCTTTTGGATTAATCATGGGTGCCAACATTGGCACAACGCTGACGAGTTGGATTGTCAATTATGCCGGGTTGAAAGTAGACATTACACCACTGGCCATCGTTTTGGTGGGTGTGGCCATGCCCTTGATGTTTTCGAGCAAGAATCAATTGAGAAACCTTGCAGAATTTATCATAGGATTTGGCATACTGTTTATTGGCCTTCAGTTTCTTAAATCCAACGTACCGAATCTGGACGACCCTGCCAACATTGAGTTGCTGGAATTCTTGAATCGTTACGCCAATATGGGTTTTTTATCAACCTTGTTGTTTATTGGAATTGGCGCCTTGTTAACGGTTGTTGTTCAATCTTCTTCCGCCTCAACAGCTATAACATTAATCATGGTGGCGAATGGGTGGATCTCTTTTTCTATTGCCGCGGCCATGGTGCTTGGGGAAAATGTTGGCACCACCATCACGGCCAACATGGCCGCCTTGGTTGCGAACAACAATGCTAAACGAGCAGCGCGCTTTCATTTTGTTTTCAATGCCATTGGGGTGATTTGGATGCTTGTTGCTTTTAACTGGGTCATTCAGGTCCTTGAAAGGGTTCCGTTGGGCAAAGAAGAAACCATAGCGTTGGTGGACATTAAAGTTTCAGAATCTTTGGTAGGCGCCTTTGAAAACAACCCGGATCGCGAACGTTTTCTGGCAGACTCCATTCAACGCTCCGGGCTTGATGTAAGCAGTCTGGTGGTTATGCCCGATCAGATGAACCCAGATAAGTATGTGCTGCGAGAAGGCTACGGATACCTTCAGGCGGCCAAAACAGCCGGCTTAGCATCCGCTAAAGTCACCGTCGATGCGCCCAATGACCGCCTCCCGCTGTTTCATACCTTTTTCAACGTGGCCAACGTTATACTCCTCATGTGGTTTCTGCCGTTTTTTGAACGGCTTGTTTACCGAATAGTACCCTCCAGTTCTGAGGATGAAGAAGAAACCAGTCTTCAATACATCGTTGCGGGGATCATGGAAACGCCGGAATTGTCCATTGAAGAGGCACGGAAAGAAACCGCGCAAATGGGCAAACTGACTCAGAAAATGTTGAGCAATGTGATCATGCTCTACTTTGGCAAGCCCAGGGACAAGCTTAAGCTAATTGACAAAATCCGACGCCGGGAAGAAATTACCGACCAAATGGAATTGGAGATTGCCAATTTTCTCTCGGCAATTTCCGAAAAAGACATCAGCAGTTCGGGTTCCCAGCGGATCCAAAGTTTGCTGGCCATTATCAACGAGTTGGAGCGCGTGGCGGATATATTCTGCCGTTTAGCATTGAGCGAGCCAAAACTTCAGGAAGATCAAATTGTGATGCCCGAAGAAGTGAAGGTTCCCATTCAGCGCTTGTTTGATCTGGTGTTATCCCGTATCAAGCAGATGGCTTCCGATCTTGAAGCTGATTTCGGAAAGGTGGACCTCGACGCCGCAGAAGGGGCGGAAAAAGAAATTGATGCTGCCAGAGATCAATTAAACCTTCAAATTTTCCGTTCGTTGGAAAAGGGCAAAATTACGGCCCTGCAGAGCATTGCCTTCCTAAACTTGGTTTCCAGCATCGAACGCGTGGGTGATTTGGTCTTAAATGTCAACCGCTACATGGCGGGACAGAAGTAAGCGAACCATCCGTTCAGGTACCCTGCTGTTGCTCAGCGCGCGGGAATTTGTGCATCTACCAATTGATCCTGGTCGTACAACAAATCATATTGCCATTCCCCTTCAGGGCTCCAGAGTTTCCAGCACCCGGTTTTCCTGCCCATGGAGTAATGCGCTTCGCCCACCTTATGGCCATTCTCAGCCCACATAGCCCAAGACCCGTGCATCCGGCCCTGGTACCAATTCCCTACCTCCTGCAGCTGACCGTTTGCATAAAAGCGAATGACCTGGACCTCTTCAGGGCCCATTTGGAACCAAATTGCCGACAATTTGCCATTGTCATCCAACGATCGGGTCAGTTCAACCTGAGCATGGCTCACGGAAAAACCGAGTAAAAGACAGCTGCAAAGGGTAAAAATTGCTTTCATGGCATAAGGAAGGGATAAATTTTTGTCTAAAATTTACGATTGATTTAACATTTAGTTCACATTCGGCACTTTTGAACGTGCATTTTTTTTAAAACGGAACCCGTTTTGCCCAATGGCAAACTATTTTGCACTGGGCGGTGTTACGCTGTTTATGAAGGTTAACTCGTCCATCCGAGCGTTTTGCCGCAAAACTTTACACGCAGCAGGTTCCTCTGCGCTTGCCTTTACAGGCATCCTCTTGCTTACATCCGCTGCTGCTTGCAGCCAGAATGCAACCGAAAAGCCGCCATCCAGCCAGCTTAATCAGGAAGAGTCAACAAGGCTGGAACTTCTGTTGACCTGGGATGGCAAGCCCTTCGACCTGACGGAAGAAGCGTGGCAAGAGCAGCTTAGCGAACAGGCATTTTATGTTTTGCGCAAGCAGGGTACCGAGCGCGCCTTTACCGGCTCTTACAACAGCAACAAAGCGAGTGGAACTTACGCCTGCGCCGGATGCGGGTTGCTGCTCTTTAGCTCGGACACCAAGTTTGATTCTGGCACAGGTTGGCCGAGCTTCTACAAGCCGGAGGGGCCAAATCACGTTGGGGAAACCCAGGACAACAGGCATGGCATGCAGCGAACGGAAGTGCATTGCAACCGCTGCGGAGGTCACCTGGGGCACGTGTTTCCGGATGGACCCAGACCAACCGGGTTGCGTTACTGCATTAATTCCGTCTCGCTGCAATTTTTTCCTGACCCGGAATAGCTCCGCCCATAACGCGCCAGAAAGCGTCCACTTAGCGCATCAAAATGCAGCTTGTCGCTTTGATAAACGCGCTCTAAAAGTCCGCTGTGGCGGATGTTTTCGGCAGCCCCAACCACGAGGCCTTCAGGCGCAATGACCGCCAGATAATCCGCAACCTGCAAGGCCCATTCCACTTCATGGGTAGCCACCAGCAACGACCGGTTTCGCTGCCTTGCCTGGTTGGCCAACAATTGGAACACCTCGGCGCGTTGCACCACATCCAGATAATGAGTGGGCTCGTCAAGCAGCAATACAGGCGTATCCTGAACCAATGCCCTACCGATCAACACGCGCTGGCGCTCCCCGTCGCTCAAGCGGTACAAGGGTCTGCTCAGCAGGGCTCGCAACCCTAAATCACTGGCGGCATGCTCCACCTTCAGTTCCCCTTCCGGATCGTCTCCGATCCAACCGCGGTGCGGAAAACGCCCCAAACGCAGCAAGTCCACAACACGCATTTCGCCTATCGGGGGAATGGCGGTCCAGACAACCGCAAGTTTGCGCGCGCGTTCCCGCACCTTCCATCGTTGACTGGGCTGACCATCCAAAAGCAAGTTCCCTTGCAAGGGCTTCATCAAACCGGACAGCGTCCGCAGCAAAGTGGATTTTCCGGCGCCGTTCGGTCCGACCAATGCGGTCAGCTGACCGGGAAACAGGGAGAGGTTCACAGCACCCAAGCCAGGCAATACCTTCCCGGCATAGCCCACGCCCATCGCTACCGCCTCCAGGCTTGGGCGGGGAATCCCCATAGCATTTTCTGTGGTATGTTTCATGCCCCGCTTTGAAAAAACGAACTGATGCGGCGCATCCGCCAAACAATAGCCGCCACGGCCGGAGCACCAACCAGTGCAGTAACGGCATTAATGGGCAGCGTGGCATCCATGCCCGGCATCCGGCTGATCAAATCGCAGGCAAGCAACAGAACGGCACCCCCTAACGCGCAGAGTGGCCATAAAACCAAGTGGCTGGTTCTGCCGCTTAGCGCACGAACCGCATGCGGCACGGCCACCCCAATAAAAGAGATGGGACCACAATAGGCGGTGACGGCACCGGCCATCAAAGCGGTAAGCACGATGGCTATAGCCCGGGTAAAATTGACCGCTAAACCCATGGATCGCGCATAATCATCGCCCAGGGCCAAGAGGTCAAACCGTCCAGACAACAGCCATCCCAATCCAAAGCACCCACCCAGCAACGGGGCCAGAAGCCCTAATTCCTGCCAATGGGTATGATCCAGGCTTCCGAAGGTCCAATACACAAAGTCCCGCAGCGACGCTGCATCGGCCTGGTACTGCAACAAACTGACCAGCGCTCCGGTGAAACTGCCCATCATCAACCCAAACACCAACAACGTGGCCGGATCGCGTACCCGGGTGGCCAGCAGCAACATGGCTCCCATGGTCAGCGCAGCTCCGCCGGAAGCAGCCATCACAACCCCGGGCGCAGCACCAGAAGCCCAGTGCGCCAACAGCCCCGCCGATCCCTGCCCAAGCAGCAACAAGGCTACACCCAAACTGGCACCTGAACTAATCCCGAGGATATAAGGCCCGGCCACTGGATTGCGGAAAAACGTTTGCATGAGTAAACCACACGTCGCCAGGGCTGCTCCCCCCAAAATCGCGGTAATGGCCCTTGGCAGACGGCTTTCCAAAATCAAAATGCGGTACTTCTCTTCCATCTCCCTTCCCCCAAGAAGCGCCGACCAAACCACCTTCGCCGGAATACCCACCGTACCCAACAGCAAGTCGGCAGCAAACAGCCCTACCAAGGCCAGCAGCAGGAAGGCACTGGCCAGCACCAAGCGTTTACTTGCGGTATGTTCGGCTATCAGGCTCACGTTGTGTGGAAACAAGGCTGGAAGTTAGGGGCGAAAAAAGACAAAGCGCCAAGGCAAAAACCTGTGCTTACTCCGGCAACAGCCGGTAATACACCAAAGGATGGCTGGCGCTCAGCTCCGGGTGAAAGACCGCAATCAAATCAGCCAACACCAAATCCGGACGCAGAATGGCAGACTCCCAGTAATCATTGCCTCCCCCGGGGCTTAAGCGGGCATCGTTGTTGTACACCCTGCCTTGTTTCCAGGCCTCAAAATGGCGCAGCCGCGGATCGAATTCGGCCATGGCCCTCCGGGATCGGGCAGCTCCGGGGTGTAGCCAGAAATCGGCTGAACCCGCACGTTCCAGCACCGCCTCAAAATCCACGGCGTAATTGCCCGCACCGGGAACATCCTCAAAGACATAGCGGGCTCCGGCATCCTTGAGGTAAACTGCTGCAAAACTGCCGCCTCTGGGTACGGTCCAACTTCCCTGGTAATCCATACCCGTGAAAACGGTTGGCTTTTGCGCAACAGCCATTGCCCTTTCACGCGCCTGCAAGTAATCCTGCCGAACTGCGCCAAACAAGGAATCTGCGGTACGTTGCTTGCCCAAGAGCCAACCGCCCAGCCGGATCCACTCTGCCTGGCCCAGCGGATGAGGCTCCATAAACTCTGCAACGGGCAAAACCGGCACACCGAGTTTCCGCATTTTGTCAAAATCGCCGTACTCAGGATCTGCGGTGAGGTACGTGAGCACAAGCCCGGGCTCCAGGTCTAGAATGACTTCCAGGTTCAAATCACCTTCACGGCTCACTTCACGCAAATGACCCGCTGCCGCGCTGCGGCGCAATTCCGGATCGTAGAGGTTTTCAAGCCAGCTCATGCCCACCAGGACCTCACGCCGGTCGAGCCGGGCAAAGATGGCGGCATGCGTAGTGCTGACACATACGGCACGGGTCAATGGAACGCTGACGCGGACGTGGTCTGGAAAACAATCCGCGCCCAGGTTGGCCGTGCTATCTACCAACAGGTAGCGAAAACCGGAAGCTTCGGTCGCAGCACTGTCGGTAGCCAGAATCAAGAGCCGCACATAGCCATGGCCTTGCCAGGCTTGCAGGCGCGTGGCTTGCTGCATGGCAAGGGGTACTTCTGTTTTCAGAAAAGCGTCGCAAGCTGCAGAACCTTCGCCCGCGTTACCATCATCCTGTGCATCAAACCGGCACGAGGAAAAAGAAAGCAAAGCCAGGCAAACAAGGCTCCAGCGGCAACCGAAGCACAGGCCAAAAAAGTCCATCATGGCACAAAATGAAAAGCTCCTGGATTAACCCCAACCCGGAACGAATCCAACAAAACCCCGGCAGCACTGTAGCGGGACACCTTTCCCTGGCTACTGAAGTCAACCGCATCGCCCAGCAACACTTCGCCACTTGTGCCGCCATCAACTGCCAACGAATAGGCAAAGCCAGCCGGATCAGCTGCGATCCAGGGTGCGGACGGAGCAGCGGGTGCATCAGCGGCCATGCGGTACACGCCGCCGGAACCCAGCCAATACAATTGGCCGCCGTCTCCTGAAATCGCTAAGTCGCTTACATAATCGCCTACGCCGCCGAGCACCCATTGGCGCAACACGGTTTTGGTTGCGGGGTCCACACAGCGCAGCTCCGGTGTGCTCTCCATGAACCCGCCCGTGCTCAAAATGTAGAGCTGGCCGGCGGCATTGGCCACCAGGCCCTCCGGCTCCCGGCCTGTGTCAAGCGAATCAAGCACAATATCCGTTAGCGGGTCAATGATCCAGATACGATCGCGGCTCATGATCGAAACATAAATTTTGTTGTCTATTTTGACCATTCGCTCCGTCCAGCTTCCGGTGGAAATTTGTCCGTCAACCTGCAGCGTATTGGTGTTGACCACAGCAATACTTCCGCTGAACAAATCCGTAACATAAGCTTTGTTACCATCTGCGGGAAGCATATACCGCGGCGACGTAAGGCCCGTTATGGTACCCCTTACCTGACCGCTTTCGGCATCCAACGCTTCAATTTTACCGCTGTTGTTAACCACCAGAAAGAAGCGGTCGCCGACGAGGGTCATGGATTGAACCACATCGCCGGGCGAAAGACCGCCGTTAGCATTGGCGTACACGTCTAAGACCAAGCCTGAATCCCGCTGGTAAAAATCGAGGCTGCTGTTGCCTGATCCAAAGTTTCCTTCATTCAAAACAAAAAATCCATTCTGGAACAATCCGGGCTCGTTGGGATTGTCCGGCAGATCGTCTTCCTTGCAGGAAACGAATAGACAGGCAGCCAAAAAAGTACAACCGAAAAACAAGCGAAACATGATGCGTAAATTTTGAATTAAATTATAAGGATTATGATTTTTGGTCCTGCAGACCGGCCTCAGTAAGCCATCCTGTTGCGGCGAAGGATCAGCTGCAGGCGAACGGATCGGCCAGGCAAAGGGCGGCCAACCACCGATTCCACATAAGCATTCGCAAGGTTATCCAAACTGAGCTGGGCTTGCATTTGCCAATCGTCCCAGTCAAACAGCGCGCCGAAATCGGCTGCAAGAAGCGCATAGGCGGGCAACCATTCCTGCCCATCGCGCGAGACAGGCCGCCAGCCGGTGGCTTGTTGCCTCAACCCAAACGAGTACCCTTTGAAGCGACATCCAGCCATGGCTGCAGCCCTATGGCCCGGTTGGTACAGCAGGAATTCAGCGTTTGCATTGCGCGAGTGGGTATAGCCGTAGATTGCCTGAACATACCATGTGAAATGTTGTGCTGCAAGCACAGGCCGTTCCGCGTCTATCCTGACTTCTGCTCCCGAAGTTTTTACAGAAGCCAGGTTCTCGGCTTGCCAGAAGGAACCTGCTCCAGGAGCCCATTGAATCCAATGGTCGATTGTGCCGAGCCATCCCATGGTCTGCACATGGCCTTGACACGATGCCGTTTTCCAGCCCATCCGCACATCCCCGTCCAGCATCCAGCCGCTTTCGGGCAACAAATCCAAATTGCCGCCAGGGTACCAATAACGGTCGTTCAGTGCAGGGCGCGCGTAATGCCGCATGCCCCCAACGCTGGCTTGTACTTGCAAAGCCCCGCGCTGCCGATCTTTCCAATACGCGCGAAGCACGGGCTGGATGGGCATCCAGGCTTGATCGTAGCGATCCTGCAGCACATCCAGCCGCACACTCCAGGCCTGTGAAAGAAACCCTTGCAGGCTCGTTTGTGCGCGCTGTTCCCAAACCCTGACCGGTTCCTCGAAACCCGTAGAGACCACCGCTTCGCGCCGCAGGGCAGTCTGTGCTTGCCATTCCCAGCGGCTGCCCAGCGATTTGGCAACACTGAGGCCGCCTTCCTCCGCATGCGCGCGGCCGTCAGAAAGCAAGTCCGCCTGTTCGTTCGTATACACGATGCGCTCTTCTGTCCAGCCGGCACGAACCCCCAATTGCCAGGATTTTATGCTGCGCTGGTATTGAGCCGCACCGAGCAGCAGGTGATCCTGCTGGGCTTCGCCCTGATCGGAAGCCAGCAAACTCGGGGGAAGTTGGCGCGTCGTTCCCGTGCCGCTGAAGCTGGCTTGCCATTGGCCTTGTGTTCCCGCCGCACCCCCGACATCCTGCGCACCGTACCAGCGGCGAAGCGCCAAATCCGGCATTCGGTATCCCGTCAAGGCCGGATGTTGAACCGGAAAGTCAAAGGCTGCGTGCTGGTGACCGAATACGCTCTGGGACACCCAGCGTTCGCTGCGGTAACGAAAGTGCCCTTCGCTCTGCCAGGTGCCAAAACTGCCTGCGCCCCCCCGCAACTCCATCTGGTGCCCGGCCGGCCCGGGAGCCATGCCTGTTTCCAGGTCAAGGAGCCCTCCCAAGGCGGACCCGCACTGTGCTCCGGCAGAACTGCCGGTGGCCAACCGCACGGACGACAGCGCGGACACGGGCAGCGTGCTCAGATCAACGGTGCCGTGCATGGGGCTGTTCAAGCGCATGCCGTTCCAGCGCAACACAGTATGCCGGGCCGCTCCGCCCCGGTATCCCGCTGTGGCCAGTTGACCTGCTCCGTAATCTTTTAAGGCAAGTCCGGTGCTCTGGGACAGCAAATCGTCCAGACTCAAGCCCTGAAACAACACCAAGGCCACCGAATCGATGCGCAAATCGGTGGGCGAGCCGGTGGTGTAGCCGGGCACGATCACCGCGCGCAGCCGAACCGTGTCAGCATCCGTGCCCACACCCTTGGCCTCCGAAGGCCAGAGCAGGGTTAGCGCGAAGCTCCAGAAAATCAGGCTAAAAGCGGGGTGTCGCATGGCGGAGGGTATCCGGGGAAATCAAGATGCGCAAGGGCCTGTGCGCAACAGATTCCGCTCCCGGAATTCCGGGAACCAGCGATGGCAAAAGGGTTTCTATGGAAGATTACCTGGACCATGGTCAACAAATGCTTTTATCCCCAAAAGCAGGCTGACGGAACGATCGCGGGCAGGTCTTCTGACTTCTCCCTTTCGACCAGCCTTCCCATCCGTTACAGTAAAAAACTGTAAGCGAACAGTGGCGATGGTGGGCCGAAAACAGAGGTTTGGGTATGCAGCCAAACCCCGGGAGTTACAGCAGTGGGGACTGTTCCGGATTTGCACCGGATTCCCTATTAAGCTTAACTGGGGTTTGCATTCACCCCAACGAAGCACCAGCAATGCGGATCAAAGATAGGACGCTTGTTGAACTTTCCAAACCTTGGCCCTATTTGCCCATCGCAGCCCGCCGCAATGCGCCTGCTTTTTTCTCGCCCAGCCAGCGCTCAATAATGGCGTGCACCCCGTAGATAGCGGGGGTCAGCAAAACAGCAGCACCCACTTTGAGCAGATAGTTGTTGGTGGAAACGGCAAAAAATTGCTGCATGGACCATTGTGCAGGGCCGAGCACAAAAGCAATGTAAATAACAATATAACTATCAACTAACTGTGAAATTAACGTAGATCCTGTGGCCCGCAGCCAAATAGCCCGTTCGCCGGTCCAGGTCTTGATGCGGTGAAAAAGAAAGACATCCAGGACCTGCCCAACCAAAAAAGCCACCAGCGATCCAACGATGATCCAAATGCCCTGCCCGTAGATAGCGGCGTAGGCCACTTGCGCATCCGCTATGCCCTGGCTCTCCAGACTGCCTGGCCACCATGGAGCCGGCACAGCCCGGATGGCGATGTAGACCATAACAAAAGCATAGGTGATTAAGGCTACCGCCATGTTGGTGAGCAATCGCACACCTTTTGGTCCAAAATATTCATTTATAATATCTGTCATGATGAACACCACCGGCCAAAGCAGAACCCCAATGGTAAAATGAGGGGCCATTTCCATACCAAAAATTGAATAGGATAGTTGCTTCGTTAAACCCAGACTTGCGTCCAGCGCAAAAATCTTGACCCCAATAAATTCGGCCAGGAGGGCATTGCAAATGAACAGCCCGCCCAAAATCACAAAAAGACGGGTGGCCTTATCTTCAGCCAGGTGAAATTTTTCCATTGGGGGGCTGTTTGCGGGCTGTCTGCGGGCTATCTACGCACTATCTGCGTACCATCTGCGCATTATCTGCGCATTATCTGCGCGCTAGCTGCACGTTCTCTGCGCGCTAAAGGTAGCGGTCACGAACTTTTTCACAGAGGCCTGGCAAAAATGGCCCATGGCCGCATGGGCAATCGTTACGGTGCTATTTTCGCGCCTAAGATGCCCTCAGAACTGCCTGCAAAGCCCCTGCCCGTTCGCATTTATACGGACGGTGCTGCAAGCGGTAACCCCGGCCCCGGCGGCTATGGCATCGTCATGTTGTACGGCAACGTGCGCAAGGAATTTTCCGGTGGCTTCCGCCATACCACCAACAACCGGATGGAGCTCATGGCGGTCATCGTGGCGCTTGAAAAAATTACCTGGCCGCGCATGACTGTTGAAGTATGGTCAGATTCCCGATACGTGGTGGACGCCGTAGAGAAAGGCTGGCTGTTTGGCTGGGAAAAGAAAGCGTTCAAGGACAAAAAGAACCCCGATTTGTGGAAGCGCTTTTTGGCCGTTTACCGCAAACACAGCGTCCGCTTTCACTGGATCAAAGGGCATAACCAGCACCCGCTGAACGAGCGCTGTGATGCCTTGGCTGTAGAAGCGGGTAAAGGAGCTTCGGAAGCAGATGCCTGGTACGAAGCCAATGGCTAAGCTTTCACGCCTACTTTAGCGCGCGCTTCGTAGGTCTGCAGGAACTCGCTTGCTTTTTCCACCTGGTTTCGGGAACCTAGGTAAACCGGCGACCGCTGGTGCAACTCCGTGGGCTCTATGTCCAAAATGCGGCGGTACCCATCGGTGGCCATTCCCCCGGCTTGCTCCACGATAAACGCGATCGGGTTGCATTCGTAAAGCAGGCGCAATTTGCCGTTTGGGGCGTCGGTGGTAGGCGGATACATGAACATGCCGCCCTTGATCAGGTTGCGGTGAATGTCGGCGACCATGGAGCCGATGTAGCGCATGGACCAGGGCCGTTTGGTGGCATCGTCGTCCTCGACGCAGAAATCAATGAAGCGGCGAATGCCTTCGGGGAACTTGGAGTAATAGCCCTGGTTGACGCTATACACTTTGCCCAGTTCCGGCGTGCGGATATTGGTATTGCTCAGGCAGAATTCGCCAATGGAGGGATCCAGCGTAAAGCCATTGACCCCCTTGCCCGTGGTGTACACCAGCATGGTGGAAGACCCGTAAATGACGTAGCCTGCAGCCACCTGCTCGGTGCCGCGCTGCAAAAAGTCTTCGCTCCGGGCAAGATCACCCTGCTTGGAACGTCGGCGGTAAATGGAAAAAATGGTGCCGATACTGACGTTGACGTCAATGTTGCTGGAGCCATCAAGCGGATCCATGAGCACGACGTAATGCGAGTTGCGGCTGTTGGCATCCGTAAACGCGATGAAGTCGTCGTTTTCTTCGGAAGCCACCCCGCAACATTCGCGTCCTGCGCGCAGCGAGGCGATGAAGTGTTCGTTGGCGTAAACGTCCAGTTTTTTGACTTCCTCCCCCTGAACGTTCATGGCTCCGAAATTGCCCAGAATGTCCACCAGGCCAGCCTTGTTCACTTCGCGGTGCACCACCTTGGCCGCAAAACCGATGTCGCGGAGCAAATTGGACAATTCCCCCGAGGCAAACGGAAAATCCAACTGGCGTTGGATGATAAACTCCTCCAGGGTGGTCATCTTGTTGTTGAAATTCATCACGCCAAATATCGCAGCATTGCCCTGTAATTCAAACTGTTATTGCCAGCCTTTTCCATGACCTGCATCAATGAAACACCGGCAGGACCACGCAGTTTCTGCGCGGAAGGCATACACTGCCATACGGGTTTTAGGGCGAAGGGGTTGCGCAGGCATGGCTGCATTTGACGGACTCCAAGCCTGCAAAGGCTTGCAGCCTGCACCGTGTCCATTGGACACTCTAAGAAAGCGAAACTCGTTCAAGCGTCAAGGAGGTCCAAGCCCTGCCTGCCGCCGCCGAAGACCGCTTTAAAAAAATGATGGGCAGTTCTAAAAACTCCAGCCACAAGGCATGCTAATTTCGCGGCATAAACGCATGCATCTTCCATGAACCAAACCCCTCTTTCCGAATCTCCGCGCTGGGAAGTGCACAAATTTGGCGGTGCAGCCGTCAAAGATGCCTGGGGTTTTCAAAACGCGGCGGCATTGATGAACCAGCGCGGGAATGTGCAGCGCCTAGTCGTGGTGTCGGCCATCGGCAAATCAACCAGCGCTCTGGAGCAGGTGGTCCGCGAAGCGTGGGAAGGTCGGCGCGCAGCTGCTTTAGCAGCATTGGAGCCCGTGCTGGCCGCGCATCAGCGCATTGCCTCCGAACTTGGTTTGACCGACGATCGGGAGACGCAGGCCGGGCTTGAACGCGAATTCAACGCCATGGCGCTGGCTATTGAAGAAGTACCGGGTCCGGATTTTGACCGCTTTTACGACCGCATCGTGCACCGCGGTGAAGTGCTCTCCAGTGTGCTGGCGGCCGGGGCTTTTCGCAAGGCTGGGTTGGCCGTTCGCTGGCACGATTCCCGCCAGATGATTCACACGGACAATACGCACCGCGAAGCGCGTGTGGACTGGGCTTTGACCGAAATGCAGATCCGGGAACAGCTGCCCTTCGCCCAGGCAGCCGTGCATGTGGTTCAGGGCTTTATTGGCAGTGGTGAAGACGGGCACCCCGTTACCCTGGGGCTGGAAGGCTCCGATTTTACGGCAGCCATTTTTGCCAAAGCGCTGCAAGCCGCTTCGGTGACGCTGTGGAAGAACGTTGCCGGGGTGTTCAGCGCCGATCCTGCCCATTTTCCAGATGCGGAACGCCTGCCCCAACTCAGTTACCTGGAAGTCTTTCAAATGGCCAATTACGGCGCCAAGGTGATTCACCCTAAAACCATGGGGCCGCTGGAAAGCGCGGGGATTCCCCTGTTGGTGCGCTCTTTTCTGGACCCTTCCGAGCCGGGTACTGACATTGGAACCCAGGATCCTGCGGGGGGCTACCCCCCTATTCGGGTGCGCCTGGAGGGCTTGCTGCTGATCAGCCTGCACCTCAGCGACTTGAGCTACCTCGGCGAACGGCACGTGGCGCATGTGTTTTCGGTGTTTCGCCGCTTCCGGACAAAAGCCTACCTGACGGAAATCGGGCTGATGAACTTGTCGGTAGCCGTGGCCGTTGAACCGGAGCGCCAGGCGGGGCTGCTACAGGTTTTGGGCGAAATGTTCCGCGTCAAATACAACGAAAATTTGTTTTTGCTCACGGTTCGCCACGATCGGGAGCATGCGGCATCGCATTGGATCGGCACTGGTGCGCTTTACCTGGAGCAGCGCAACCGGCAAACCATGCAATGCTTGTACAAAGCCGGGCAGTAGGGGTTTTTAGCGATGCCCTTACTTATAGGGCCTGCGGAGGATAGCGTCATTAATCACGGCCTGGCGCAGGTCAAAGTGCACGGAACTGCCGGTTTGGCGACGAACCGCGCCTTGTGTGCCCAAAATAGGCAGGAGCTTCTTGCGGCTGGCTGCGCGGGTCCGATTGGCATAATCAGCCACGCTTTCGCCGTCAATATAGCCTTCGGCTACCTGGGCTCTGGCTGGCTTTCGGTTGGGCGCTCCCCCGCGGCTGCGGCCGTCGGAATTTCCTGCCTCTGTGCGGGAGCCAGCGCGGCTGCGGCCGTCGGAATTGCCGGCCTCCGTGCGGGAGCCGGCGCGGCTGCGGCCGTCGGCGTTACCCGCATCTGTTCGGGAGCCGGCGCGGCTGCGGCCGTCGGCGTTTTTGGCCTCTTCCCAGGCTTCCTGCGGGCTGGGTCGGTTAACCGGGCGGGGCTTGGGTACCGGCTGAAGGGGGGGCGTAGCGGTGGTGGTATCGGCTTCCGGTTGGCCGAAAAGTTCTTCCAAAACCCGTTTTACGGGGTCTTCGGGGGGGGGGACCCGCCGATCCGTAGCGGGCGTGGCCCCGCGTTTTGCCTGGCGCTCGGCGGCTTCCTGCGCTTCGCGTTGTTCCTCAAGCTCGGCTTCCTGCTTTTGCTTGCGCTGGCGCAGGGCATTAAACACCCAAAAGATGCCTAAAAGAATGAGGTACGCAAAATCACCAATTTCCATAGTCCGGTAATAGGGGCCGAAGGCTTATGCTGAAATACCAAGTCGCCATGGCCCGCGTTCAAAGATACACCGCAGCGCCATGGATAGGGCCGCTTTTCGCGCAATCAACAACTTCTCCACAAACGTGCAAAAGGGGAAAGAAGCATCAGGCAGGAGCAGCAATTCCGATTACTTTTGACCCTCTACCCTGTTCTGGAATTTTCTCGTTTCCACACATTTCCGGAACCATACTCTGATTAACACCAAGGCCCTTGAAACTGACAGCACTGGAAATTAAGGGGTTCAAGAGTTTCGCCGACAAAACGACGATTCACTTCAACCAAAACATCACGGGCGTCGTGGGTCCGAACGGTTGCGGCAAGTCCAATATCGTGGATGCCATTCGCTGGGTTCTGGGCGAAACCAAATCCAGCAACCTGCGCACAGAGCGCATGGAAAACCTGGTGTTCAACGGCACCAAGGCGCGCAAAAGCTCCGGACTGGCCGAAGTTTCCCTGACTTTTGAGAACACCCGCAACCTCCTTCCCACTGAATACAACACCGTCACCATCTCGCGGCACTATTACCGCACCGGTGAAAGCGAATACCGACTGAACAATGTAGCCTGTCGGTTAAAAGATATTCGCAGTCTCTTCCTGGATACTGGCATCAGTTCGGACAGCTATGCCATTATTGAGCTGAACATGCTCAGCGATCTGCTGACCGACAAGGAAAACAGCCGCAGGCGCCTGTTTGAACAGGCTGCAGGCATTTCCAAGTACAAAATCCGCCGCCACGAGACGCTGCTCAAACTCAAGAGCACGCAAACCGATTTGGATCGGGTCGAAGATCTGCTCTTTGAGATCCAGAACAACCTGACGGACCTGGAACGTCAGGCAGACAAAACACGGCGCTTTCACACCCTAAAGGACAAATACAAGACCTATTCCATCGAATGGGCCATCAAGCTTTTGGGCAGCCAAAAGGATACCTTCCAGCGCATCCTGGAGCAGCAGACCTCGGAAGAAGACCGACGCCTCGCCATTGACACCGAACTCAAGCAAGTCGAGGCCGAAGTGGAAGGACGCAAAACCGGTGTGCTGGATCAGGAAAAGGAGCTTTCTGCCCTTCAGACGGCATTCAACCAGCGGCTTGAAGTCCTGCGCAAACAGGAGAATGACCGCAACCTGCTCAGCGAGCGGATGCGCTACCTCAAGGAGCGCCGGGAGAACCTCTCCCGCGACATTCGCGAAGCAGAGGAAAGCGCCCGCCGCTTTGAACAGGAAAGCGCGCAATTGGAGAAAAACCGCCGGATTGCCCAGGAGGGCATTGAACACATTCAGGCGCAACTGGAGCAGCTCAATGCGGACCTGACCAAAGTGCGTCGCATCCACGGCGAGGCGCGCCAGCGCCTGGACGACCGGCAGCAGGCTTATCGCACGCTGGATGGAGAAATCGTTTCAGCGGAGAAGCGCTTTGACATCAACGAAGTGCGCATGGAGAATTTCCGGCGCGAGATTGAACGGGTTGCCGAAGAAAGTGCCCGACGGGCCGCTACGTTAGAAGAGCTGCATCAGCAGGAGCAACAAGCTTCAGCGCTGCGCCAACAAGCTGCAGACAAAGTGAGTTCGCTGGAAAAGGCCGAAGAAATTTTGACCACTTCGCTGGAAGAAAACCGGCAGGCCATGGAGTCGGCTAACCAAAAACTGGCGGTTCTGCGCCGGGAGTTGGATGCCAAACGCCACGATTTCCGGCTTACCAAAAACATGGTCGAATCGCTGGAGGGTTTTCCAGAGTCTGTGCGCTACCTGCGCAAACATGTGGAAGAGACCCGCAAAGCTCCCCTCCTCTCCGATTTGGTGGTTTGTGGCGAAGAATGGAAAGCTGCCGTTGAAAGTTACCTGGAACCCTGGCTGAACCATTACGTGATGCCCGATTTGGCTTCGGCACTTTCTGCTGTCGAGCAACTGTCTGCCAAGCAACAGGGACGCGCATCCTTTTTAGTGCTTTCTGAGTTGCGCAAGGAAGCGGAGGCCCTTCCCCCGCTGCCAGGACACATGGTTTCTGCATTGTCGGTGGTGGAAACCGACCCCGCCTACCGCCCGCTTTTGGAAGCATTGCTGGCCCGGGCCGTTGTTTTGACGGGTCCCATGCAGGATCAGGACGGCGAATTTCTGGCGCAACACCGGTTAAATGCCATCGCCCAAAGCGGCAAGTTTGTTCGTTCCGGCTTCAGCCTTTCCGGTGGAAGTGTCGGTTTGTTCAAAGGCAAGCGCCTTGGCCGCGCCCTGAACCTGGAGAAGCTGGAAAAAGAAATCGCCGCGCTCGAAATTCAGGAAACGCGTTTGCGCGAGGAAAGCGACCGACTCAAGGCATTGGATCATCAGTTGCGCGCTTCTTCCGCGAAAGATGAGTTAAAAACAAGCCGCCGCACGCTCGAAGAGGTGTCGAGTAAGTTGCTGGCCTGCCGGACGCGGATGGAGGAGATCAACCGCCAGAGTGGCAGCGGAGAAGGCCGGATGACCGAGGTCCATGCGCAGATTGAAGCACTGACCACAGCGAACAAAGAATTGGAGGTGGTCTTGGTGGACAAGCGAAAAGAGCGCCAAACGCTCGGTGCGGAAGTGGAGACGTTAGAAGGCGAGTTTCAGGCACTGAACAATCAATTGGGCATTGCTACGAGCAATTACAACCAGCAAAACATCCGTTTCCACCAGCAGCAAAACCAACTCAATGCGCTAAGCCAGGAACTGGGTTTTAAAATTCAGAAACTGGAGGAAACCATCGACCAAAAGACCCGCAACGAGCAGAGCATGAAGGCTGCCGTTGAAGAAATTGGCCGCATCGAGGAGCAGCTTAGCACCATTGAAGCTGCCCTTAAAACCGCCTATGCGGAGCGCGATGAAGCAGAAGCCATTATCCGCAAAGCGGAAGAAACGTTTTACGCTGCCCGCCTTGAAATTCACGAACTGGAGGAGCGTTTGCGCAAACTCAACCGGCAGCGCGATCAGTCGGGCGAAATTATCGGCTCTATCAAAGACCGGGTTGCTGAATTGAAGTTGCAGCTCAACTCCGTCAAGGAGCGTTTGATGATAGAGTTTCAGGTTAACCTTGAGGATATTCTGGATCAGGAACCCACGATGGAGCTTGATCAGGAAGAACTTCAGGGCAAAGTGGACCGGATGCGCCGCAAACTGGAGAATTACGGCGAAATCAACCCGATGGCCGTTCAGGCTTTCGAGGAAATGAAAACCCGCTACGACTTTATCCAGGCCCAACGCCAGGATTTGCTGGACGCCAAGCAATCGTTGATGGAGACCATTGGCGAAATTGACGACACCGCCAAAACGAAGTTTATGAAGGCCTTTAACCAGGTCCGCGAAAACTTCATCCAAGTTTTCCGCCAATTGTTCCGTGCTGAAGACGATTGCGATCTGGTGCTCCGCGATCCGGAAAACCCGCTGGAAACTCAGATTGACATTATGGCCAAGCCAAAGGGAAAGCGTCCTCAGGTCATTGACCAGCTTTCCGGTGGCGAGAAAACACTTACGGCCATGGCGCTCCTGTTTGGGTTGTACTTGCTCAAACCCGCTCCGTTCTGTGTCCTGGACGAAGTTGATGCGCCGCTTGACGACGCCAACATCAACAAGTTCAATGACATGATCCGCACCTTTGCCGACAACTCACAATTCATTATTGTGACCCACAACAAGCGGACGATGTCTAAAGTGGATACCATCTACGGCGTGACCATGCAGGAGCAAGGCATTTCCAAAGTGGTTCCCGTTGACTTCCAGGGCATGGCCTGACGGCGGGGTTTTTAGCGCTGGTTCAGCTTAGATGAGGCTTTTGTTTGCCTTTGGGTCTGCCTACTTTTGGCTGTGCCTGCCTCAGGCTGCTTCCTGTCTTAGACTGCTTCTAATGGAGTTGCCAGAACCCTATAGGGCCTTCAGTTGTTCTTAACTCGTCTTCCTGAAATACACCTGCCATGGATCCCTTGTTGCTTTCTGCATTGGTCGTTTTTGCGCTAAATGCCGCTGGCTATGCCTACGGTTATTTTCGGCAGACCGATAAAGTGACAGATCTGCTGTACAGCCTGAGTTTTGCGATAGCTGCGCTGGTGTGTTTGTTTGCTGTTGACCCTGGAAACCGACAAGCGGCTGGCCTGACGCTAATGGTCTTGATTTGGGCAGCGCGATTGGGCGGCTATCTGTTTCTTCGCATCCACAAGATTCAGAGCGATGCGCGCTTTGATGACATGCGACCGAATGCACTTCGGTTGGCGGGATTCTGGTTTTTGCAAGCCGTAACGGTTTGGGTGGTTTTGCTCCCCTTGGTCCTGGTCTTGCGAAATTCTGTTACAACCCTGGGTCAGGGCTTGGTAGGTATTGCGCCTGATCCCGCTCCGTGGGCTGGTTCTGTTGCTTTCATCGGCAGCGCTGTTTGGCTTACCGGCCTCCTAATTGAAGCTTTCGCTGATTGGCAAAAATTCAGGTTCAGGGGTAACCCGGCCAACCAGGGCAAGTTTGTGAACACCGGGTTATGGCGCTGGTCGCGCCATCCCAATTATCTGGGCGAAATTTTGGTTTGGATTGGTTTTTATCTGTTTGCCCTGCCGGCTTTAGGCGAATCTGTTTGGTTTGCCTTGCTCAGCCCAGTTTGGATTGCGTGGTTATTGGTTAGAGTTTCTGGCATTCCCTTATTGGAAAAATCATCAGACAAACGGTATGGGCTGCAAAGTGCTTATCAGGAATACAAGAAAAATACTGCTGTTCTGATTCCATTTGTTTGGTAGTCCTTGCCCTCCGCTGACCGTTTTTTTCCAATTGCTGCAACCCAGTGCATTTTCCCCGGTCTTTGGTCGGGTAAAACGCACTATCATGAATGTTTTGGGATCTCGCAGCGTCAGCCTGTCCGGGCTGGCCATAAGTTTTCTTTTGCTGGTAACAACCGGCGTCTCCTCCAGTCACGCACAATCGCAGCCCCCAACCGGACAGACGATACGCGGTGTTGTCTTGGATGCGGAGTCGCGTCAACCGCTGCCCGGGGCCACTGTCGTGCTGTTAAACAGCGACCCGCTTCAAGGAACAAGCAGCGATCTGGACGGAAGTTTTCGGCTGGAGCATGTGCCGGTCGGCCGCTGGGATTTGGCCGTGACTTACGTTGGCTACGAACCCACCCGTCGCGATCAATTGCAGGTCAGTGCCGGAAAAGAAACGGTACTGGAAATTGCCTTAACCGAAGCCTTGAGCACCCTGAGCGCTGTGGTAATCAGCAGCGAGGGCAAACCGGGTGAGGCGCTAAACGAAATGGCCACTGTAAGTGCCCGCTCCTTCTCTGTTGAAGAAACAGGGCGCTATGCTGCTGGGATCTTTGATCCCGCCCGCATGGCCATGAACTTTGCCGGAGTCAGCAGCGGCAACGATTTGAGCAACGAAATCGTGGTTCGCGGAAACTCCCCCAGAGGCTTGGTCTGGAGACTGGAGGGTGTTGAAGTACCTAATCCCAACCATTTTGGAGGAATGGGTTCAGGAGGTGGAGCAATTTCTATGCTCAGCAGCAGCACCCTGGCCACTTCAGACTTTTACACCGCAGCCTTTCCTTCGGAATTTGGCAATGCTACCTCAGGTGTCTTTGACATTAAACTGCGCAAAGGCAACGAAGAACGTCGTGAATATGCGGTGATGGTTGGTTTGCTGGGCATTGAGGCCTCTGCGGAAGGCCCTTTCAAAACCGGATCATCAGCCAGTTACCTGATCAACTACCGCTATTCAACCCTTGCTCTGCTGAGCACCTTTCTTAAACCTGTTGGGGATGTATTGCCCAGCTACCAGGATCTTTCATTCAAAATTGATTTGCCCACAAAGAACGCCGGCACGTTTGGCCTATGGGGACTGGGTGGGGCAAACTACGCTTTTGAGGAAGTGGAGGGCGATTCCACACAGTGGGAATTCCGCGATGATCGGGAGGGCTATGATGCCTGGCAACAAATGGGCGTAGTGGGCATAAGCCACCGAATGTTGCTCAGCGAAAACACCTGGATGCGAACCGTATTGGCTGGTTCCGCTGATCGGTACCGCGACCTTTACTATTTTCTTGACCCTGAGAAAGCCTACGAGAAAACCTTTTACGATAGCACAAACTTTCTGAATACTGCTGTTCGCGCATCGTGGATGATTCACAGCAAATTGAACAGCCGTTCATCTGTTCGGGCGGGGTTAATTCACGGTCAGCTCGGATACAAATACGATTACCAAAATGCGGATACCAACGGCGTATGGACCCAGTACTTAAACGGGCAAGGGCAAACCGGGCTCGCAGAAGCTTATGCTCAATGGCGCTTCCGCTTTCACCCGGACTGGATACTAAACGCGGGGATGCACAGCACCCTCCTGCTGCTCAACAATGCCTGGGCGCTTGAGCCGCGCGCTGCTTTGGAATGGCAACAGACGCCTTCGCGTACCTGGAGTATCGCCACCGGACTCCATGCGAAGCCAGAGCAGATAAGCGCTTACTTTTTGCAACAGGAAGATGTTAGTGAAACCTTGGGCGAAACCATTCGTCAAGACCTCAAACTCAACAAAGCGGTACATGCTGTCGTTGGGTACAAAGAGCAATTTGGAGCATCCTGGCGCATCTCAGCAGAAGCTTACGTTCAATACCTGTACCATCTGGCCATCTCCACCGGTGGAGACCAAACCGAAGCGCTTTTAAACGCCGTGGATATCTGGGAAATTATAGGACTGGATTCGCTGGAAAGCATCGGTATTGGATACAATACCGGATTGGATGTTACGGTTGAGAAGTTCTTCTCAGAGCGTTGGTACATCATGGCCACGGGCTCGCTGTATCGGTCCAGGTACCAGGGTGCAGATAAGCAATGGTACTCCACCCGCTTTGACCGCGGATACACCGGGAATGTGGTAGCCGGACGGGAATGGCCCATGGGCCGCGAGCGTCGCAACACCTTGGGCCTCAACGGCAAGGTCAACTTCCAGGGCGGTCACCGCAGAGATGACATTGACCTGGACGCCTCGCGGGCTGCAGACCGAACCATTCTGGTTGAAGGAGGACAATGGGCAGTCAAGGTGCCTGCATATTACCGGATCGATTTTGGGGTCCGATACACCATCAACCGCAACCGCGCCACCCACAGCATTATGCTGGACGTGCAAAACACGACCAACCGGCAAAACGTCTTTAACGAGTACTTCAATGCAGAAACAGGCAACATAGAAGCCAGCTACCAGACCGGCATCTTTCCGTTCCTGAATTATCGCATTGAGTTTTAACAGCCCTTGATTTCTGGGCAAGACATCCCCGTCTGCCGGCGACTGCCTGGACCCGTGTCCAGAGCGCCTCCATTCAGGCATCTCAAAAACAAGCGGCTGATCTTGCCCAATCATTGCCCGTGGATTTTCGCAGAAGGCTGTACAAGCTCAACGGACATTGTCAGGTAGGCGGGCGGGGCTTACTTTTGAGGTATGGCTTTTAGCAGCGATCAAAACCCGGGCAACCCCGCCCCGTCTGAAGACAGGTCCGAGGAGGCACCAACTGGCCAAACTCCGCCAGCGGCCCCTTACACCTTTCGAACGGCTGATGGACAGTTGATGCCCGTGCCCCCCGAAGGAACGCTCGGGTTGCTGGCAGCCGGATACCGGGGAATCATGCTCTGGCGCGAAGCAAGAGCGGCGAGCGGGTGGACACCCGCTAAAGCAGCGAACGATTCCAAAGCTGCCTTCAGGGCTTACAAACAAGCGGCCAAACCCGAT
>WGOA01000024.1 GCA_016124275.1 Bacteroidota bacterium | reverse complement strand
GGATTCGTCAAGGCCTTACACACTGATCCAAATGGCCTTTCGCTCTGCTATCTTTTGATGGCTTTAAAATCAAATTTCACAGCCAAGAATCGCTCATCCTTTTCCCTTCAACTTCTCATACTCCCGCTGCGCAATTTCCTCGGTCTTCTCTCCGTAGCTGTCGCGGAAGCTCATAAAAAGCCCGATGCCCCACCCAAAAAGCACCCAGCCCGGCCAGAAGTTGTTAAAAGCGGGCGGCCAACCCTGGCCCTTTAACCAGATAAGAATCAGCACGGTATTGACCACCACATAAGAAGTCAGGTTGCGCTTGGCTTGCGCGCGCTTGCGTGCAAGTTTCCAGAGTTTGGTGTCGTCGGTGTTTTGCATAGCGAGGTCTTGTATCACCTAAAGGTCGAATATTTTCCGCTTTCGGGCGAAGGGCTTCGTGCGCCAGAGCAACTGCACAGCAACTGCGCCGGGTTCTTCACTCGTCCTTCAAACAGCGAACGGAGAAACCGTAGCGCTTGAGGTCAAAGGAGCGCAATGCATTGCCATCTACATAACCCAACTGCCGGTAAAAAGCAAAGTTGGTCAACGTCTCGTTTGCACTCCACCAATAGGCGTAAAAACCACCAATTCCATAAATTCCGTTCAGGTCGCGAAAGCCGCCGGGAAGCGCGGTGAAGTTGCTGCTGTTGGTAGCATCCAGGTTTGGCGCGAACCAAACCCCAGTTCCATCTGCCCGGGTTCCTGTAGCCTTCATGGCTCCTCCGGCAACGCTTTCCCCACCCAGAAAGTCGGTCAAATCGGTCCACTCGCTGTCGATAGGCAGGTGCCAGCCTACCGGACATAAACCGCGTGCATCCGTAGCTGCATACCAATTGTACAGCAAACCCAGCTTGTCTTTGTTGGCCGGGGCGTTGTTGTAAACAGCATAGGCTTCTGTAGTGGATACCTGCCAGGCCGCATTGTTCAGCCCTGTCGGGATGGCGTCCCCGTTGCGGTATCGCGTCACCTTGAGGTTTTCTTGCAGCCAGCACTGCCCGCCAATCTGCACCGTGGTATAGCTGTTGCCATCGATGTCCGTAGCGATGGCCGGACAAGAGCCGCTATCCACCGTAAAACTGTTGGGGGCAGAGGCAGGAGTTACCGAAAAGGGCGGCGCGTCCGTGCATGCCGCCTGAACCCGCCAGGTGTAAGTCCCCGATCCCAACAGCGCATCCGGAATGGCAAACTGATCCAGTTCCGTCGCCAACAGCCTGCGGTTGAAGGTTGACCCGGTAGGAAACTCAATGCGCAATTGGACGCCCAGACTGCCGGGAACAGCATTCCATTCCAATAGCGCCCCAACACCCGGCGTGTAGGTAGAAGTTAGTCCGGAGGGTGCCGTGCTGGGATCGCAGACCTGGGCTTGCATACTCAAACTGGCAGCGCAGAAACAGCGCGCAGAAGCAAAAAGATACTTCAAGGGAGAAGGCTTTAACGTCAAGGTAGTCGGCTTTAAATGGACGCGTTTAATATAAGGTCGGATTTAAACCTTAAAATTCAATTAGCTTCTCCAATAATATTTTCAACCTCCCATGGTTCAGCCAAACACATCCCCCCTCAATACCCGTACCGCTCCTTCCAGCGCGCGCGCAACCACTCGCGAACCTCCCGCTCCCGCGCATTCTCTCCAGGCTGGTAAAAAGCTGTGCCGCGCAGTGCTTCCGGCAGAAAGTCCTGCTCCACAAAATTGCCCGGAAAATCGTGGGCGTAGCGGTAGCCGCCGCCGTAATCCAGGTCCTTCATCAAGCGGGTTGGGGCATTGCGCAACGGCAGTGGAACCGGTAAATCCCCCTTCGCCCGAACGGCTGCTTCTGCCCTGCCCATGGCCGTGTACACGGCATTGCTTTTGGCTGATGTAGCCAGAAAAACCGCCGTTTGCGCCAACGTGAGCCGGCATTCGGGATACCCGATCAGCTTGACCGCTTGAAAACACGACGTGGCCAGCAGCAGGGCATTCGGGTTGGCGTTGCCAATGTCTTCAGACGCCAAAATGACCATGCGCCGCGCAATGAACGCGGGGTCTTCGCCCCCTTCCGTCATGCGCGCCAACCAATACAGCGCCCCGTTGGGGTCCGAGCCCCGCAGCGATTTAATGAACGCGCTGATGATGTCGTAATGCTGCTCGCCGCCTTTGTCGTACTTGGACAGGCGCTGTTGGGCGTAGGTCGAAACGGCTTCGTCCGTCAGCGCAACACCCGGTTCGAGTGCTTGCGCCGTCAGCTCCAGCAGGCTGAGCAGCTTGCGCGCATCGCCGCCAGCCAACTGCAGCAAGGCCCGCGTCTCGCTCAACTCCAGCTTGCGGCCGCGAAGCCATTCGTCCTGCGTCAGCGCCTGCTGCGCCAACGCCAACAGATCCTCATCGGTCAGCGACTGCAACACGTAAACCTGGCAGCGCGAAAGCAACGCGCCTATGACCTCAAACGAAGGGTTCTCCGTGGTGGCGCCGATAAGCTTAATTACGCCCTTCTCCACGGCCCCCAAGAGCGAATCCTGCTGGCTTTTGCTGAAGCGGTGAATTTCATCAATGAACAACACCGCATCGCCCTGCGCTTCCGCACGGGCAATGATTTCCCGCACATCCTTGACCCCTGCCGAAATGGCGCTGAGCTGGAACAGCATTTTGCCCATGCTCGACGCCACAATGCGCGCCAGCGTGGTCTTGCCCACGCCAGGCGGTCCCCACAAAATGAACGAAGCCAAATGCCCGGAGGCAATCATGCGCCGCAGCACCTGCCCTTCGCCCACCAAATGCCGCTGCCCGACATAGTCATCCAGCGTTTGCGGGCGCATCCGCTCGGCGAGCGGCACTTGCGAAGGTCCAAAAAGCATGGGCTAAAGGTAAGAAGTAGCGCCCTCCCCACCCCCGCCCTTCGCCCTTATCTTTGCCCCGCATGTGGTACGATAAATTGGTTCGCCCCCTGTTCTTTCAGCTGGAACCGGAAAAGGCGCATTACGCAGCCATGGGTTTGCTGGAGCAGGCCTGGCGTGTTCCCGGCGCGCGCGGCACATTGGCGGGGCTTTTTGAGCCAGAGCCCACACCGGAATTGGCGGTGGAACTGCTGGGCCTGCGCTTTGCCCATCCGGTAGGGCTGGCCGCCGGTTTTGACAAAGATGCCCGCTGGCTTGCCCCCTTGGGTGCGCTGGGGTTTTCGTTTGTCGAAGTGGGCACGGTCACGCCGCGGCCGCAACCCGGCAACCCCAAACCGCGGCTCTTCCGCCTGCCTGCTGATCAGGCCCTGATCAACCGACTGGGCTTCAACAACCAGGGTGCCGAAGCTGCTGCCAAACGCCTTGCGCAATACCGTGCTTCCGGGCGAAGGGCCCCTTCGGGCATGGCTGCACCCAGGCTGATTATTGGCGGCAACATCGGCAAAAACAAAGACACCTCCAACGAGCAGGCGGTGGAAGACTACCGCAAGGCCCTCCGCGCCCTGCATGGCGCGGTGGACTACTTTGTGGTCAACGTCAGCTCGCCCAATACGCCTGGCCTGCGCGAGTTGCAAGACCGCGAACCCCTGACGCGCTTGCTTGAAGCCTTGCACCGCGACAATGCCGAAATGCCGCAGCCCAAACCCATCCTGCTCAAGATCGCGCCTGACCTGACCGATCACCAGCTGGACGACATCGCAGCGCTGGTCACCGAAACCCGCACGGCCGGCCTGGTCTGCACCAATACCACGTTGAGCCGCGACGGACTCCGCAGCCCTTCCGCCACGGTCAAAGCCGCCGGAGCCGGAGGCCTCAGCGGCGACCCGCTGCGCCACCGATCCACGGAAGTCATCGCTTACCTGCGTGCGCGCGTGGGCCCGGCCTTGCCAATCATTGGCGTTGGGGGCATCCGCACAGCCGAGCACGTCCGCGAAAAAATGGCCGCGGGAGCCAATCTGGTTCAGGTCTATACCGGTTTTGTGTACGAAGGGCCGGCCATGGTCCGGCAGATTGTGCGAGGGCTTTCGCTCAAAGCTTAATTCGAACAAAACTTAACGAATCTTAACACCGGTCATGCTTGTTTGCCGGGCAATGCTTGCTACTTTCCGTTAGCACAATGGCATCGCTAAAATGCCCAGGAGGCAACGCAACTTGTTTTGCTAAACCGCCTTTGTATTTCGCCTTTGTAAACTGCTCTTGAAAACTGCCATTAACATTGTTGCCATGAAAAAAGTACCCTTCGCCCCACAGCTTCTGGCGCTCTGCGCCACCGCCCTGCTCGCGGGCCTGACCGGCTTTGCGCCATCGGCAAACGCCCAAACCATCACCCTTCCGCCCAACGGCGACAACCAACGCAGCGAGGTGACCCAATACATCGGCGCTATCGCCAACATTCATGTGCGCTACAACAGCCCGAACGTCACCGGGCCGAATGGCGAAGACCGCCGTGGCAACATTTGGGGCGACGTGGTGCCTTACGGTCTCACAGACCTCGGCTTCGGCATGGGCCCCACGTCACCCTGGCGTGCCGGCGCAAATGAGAACACCGTCATCACGCTGAGCCATGACATGCAGGTCGAAGGCAAATTGCTGCCCGCGGGTGCCTATGGATTTCACCTGATCCCGCAAGAGAATGGCCCCTGGACGGCCATTTTCAACAAAAATTCGGAAGCATGGGGAAGTTATGCCTACTCCGCATCGGAAGATGCGCTTCGCGTAAATGTCAGCCCCCGCGCTCACGAACACACAGAATGGCTGACCTACGATTTTATCGACCGCCAACCCAATGCTGCCTTGCTGGCCATGCGTTGGGAGGCCATCGAAGTGCCCATCCGCTTTGAAGTGCCCGACATCACCGACCTCTACTTGCAGCAAATCCGCCGTGACTTAAGTGGCGGCAACGGCTTTGCCTGGCAGGCGCACGAGCAGGCCGCGCAATTCTGCCTGCACAACAAGACCAACTTAGAGGAAGCCCTGGTCTGGGCCGAAAATGCTGTGAGCATGCCCTTTATTGGCGAGGCCAACTTTACCACTCTCAAAACCAAAGCAGACGTTCTGCAAGCCCTTGGCCGTTCAGACGAAGCCAAAGCCGCACTCAACAAGGCCATCGAGCACCCTTCCGCACAAGCCGGGGCTATCCACCAATATGGCCGGCAGTTGCTGAGCCGGGGCGAAAAGGACGAAGCGCTGCGCATCTTTACCTATAACCATGAGCGCTACAAAGGAGCATGGCCCACCCATGTCGGCATGATGCGCGGACTATCGGCTACCGGCGACTACAAAAACGCGCTCAAGCACGCCAAATTGGCGTTGGAACAGGCTCCTGATCCGCTGAACAAAAGCAGCCTGGAGCAAGCCATCAAAAAACTGGAAAACAACCAGGATGTGAATTAAGGTCAAAAGACCGGGAGCAAAGCATTAATGGCTGAACACATACTGAATCAAGTTCGCACCCATACGGAGTGCTTGCTCGCGAATTTCCGGGGGGTCGTTGTGCACCGCTTCGTCCTCCCAGCCATCGCCTAAATCGCTTTCCACGCTGTAGAAGCACACCACGCGATCCTCCACAAACCACGCATATCCGCGTGGGGGCTTGCTGTCGTGCTCGTGTACTTTTGGCAAGCCCTGGGGAAAGGCGTACGGCTGCCGGTACAACGGATGCTCAAAGGGCAACTCCACGGGTTCCTGGTCGGGGAAGACCTTGCGCATCGCCTGGCGCACGTAGGGATCCATCCCGTAATTGTCGTCAATGTGCAAAAAGCCACCGGCCTGGAGGTAGCGGCGCAAGTTCTCGGCTTCCTGGTCGCTGAACACCACGTTGCCGTGCCCTGTCATGTGCACAAAAGGCACATTGAAAAGCTCGGGGCTTCCCACCTCTATGGTGAGGGGTTCCACATCAATGCCGGCATTCAACTTGGAATTGCAGAAGGCAATCAGGTTGGGCAATGAAGTAGGGTTCGCGTACCAGTCTCCGCCACCCCGGTACTTGAGCAGCGCTAACCGAACCGATCCGGGTTTGGCAGCTGCGCGGTACGGGTGATGCGGGCCAGTGTTGCTGGATTGCAGCCAGGCTGCCGGCGCACAGAGCAAAAGCAGGAGCAATAAAGGGCGCATTGCTTGAAGGGAACACCTTGCGTGAAAAAATCGTGTGCTGGTCAAAAAAGGTGAGTTGTTGGTCAAGAACAGGATCGGTAAGCAGCGGAACAGCAGCGCAGAATGACAAACCTTGCTGCGCAGCAGTTTCCTTGCACAGCAGCGGCGTTGTACCGCTCTCCGTAAAAATAGCCGCAATTGAATCATTTCCGGACCTTAAGCATGCAGGAAAATGCCGGACTGCCGCTGCCCCCAACAGGCTTTAAGCCCCCACTGCCCCCGCCAAATTCAACAAATGCACCGCAACCACACCGGCGGTCTCCGTGCGCAGGCGCGATGCCCCCAGGTGCACGGGCACAAAACCCGCCGATTCGGCCAGGGCCACTTCGTCCGGGCTAAAGTCGCCTTCGGGACCAACGAGGAGCAGCGCTGGCTGACCGGGCTGAGCGGCCTGTAAAACCGATCGGCGTTCGCCGGGGCCGCAATGCGCGATGAGTCGGCAGGGCTCAGTAGCCGAGCGCATCAAGTCCGAAAACTTGATCGGTTCGCGCAACTCCGGAAGCCAGGAGCGGCCGCTCTGTTTCATGGCGGCCACCAGCACGCGCTGCCAGCGATCGGAGGAACCGTGACGGCGTTCGCCGCGCTGGGTCCATACCGGTGTAATGCAGGACACCCCAATTTCTGTAGCTTTTTCCAAAAACCACTCCATACGGGCGGGGTTCTTGACCGGCGCGATAGCCAGATGAATCGCCACCGCCGGATCGGGCGCATCGCGCTCAAACGCGGTAATTACCGCGCGCACCTGGCGCTTGTCAGCCTGCACCAGTCGGGCTTCGCCGCGACCTCCACAGCCATCCACCAGGTGCAACACATCGCCTTCGCGGTGACGGAGCACGGTCAGGCAGTGGCGGGCTTCAGCTTCAGGCAAATCAACTTCGCTTCCTATCCCCACTCCTTGCGAAACTTCGGCCAACGCCGGTACGTAAAACCATTCCATAAGGTATGTTGTGGTTTGGGCAGTCTGTTGCGGTTTGAGAGGTCTGCTGCAGTCAGGGAGATCTGTTGCAGTTTGTAAGCCTTGCTGCGGCCTAGAAATAGCTGGGCAAAAATTGCCGTGGCGAAGACGCCGCATCCCGCTTGCCCGGCAGGTCTATGCCCAACAGGAATTCGTGCGAGCCGCCGGTCTGGCCGCCCAGCTCGTTGACCACCCAATCGTACGAATACCCGAGCCGCAGCATCGGTGTTACATTGAATTCCAAGTAGCTGTCCAGCGAACCGCCCGAGCGGTATCCCGCCCCGATCCAAAGGCGCTCTACTAATAAGGCGCTGAGGTTAAACTCGGTTTGTACCGGCGAATTTTCCTGGTAGCGAAGCAAGGCCGCGGGCCGCAACTTGGCGTTTTCGCCCAAGTCAAACACAAAGCCCGTCATGGCGTTAAAGTGCCGCACCTGCCGCCCGCTTTGCGCACCGCTGAGGGCCGTAGAGGTTTCCCGGAGATCATTGTCCAACAGCCGCGGTGCGGCCAGCCCCACGTAGTAGCGCTCGCTGTGGTAGTACAAACCAAAACCTACGTTCGGCAACCAGAGCTGCTGGTCGGCGCTGAGCACCGGATCGTTGTTGTCGCCGATGAAGGCGCCAGCCAGACTGGTTCGGTACAAGGCTGCACCGCCGTTGAGGCCCAGTGCAAATTGGCCCGATCCCGCTGGAATGCGGAAGGCAAAGCTGCCCCAGGCACCGGTTTCTTCCACCACACCCAAACGATCATCCACGAGGTGCAACCCCAAACCGATTCGACTGCCCACCGGCGCATGCATAGCCAGACTGGCCGTCTTAGGCGCTCCGTCAATGCCGCGCCACTGATCGCGGTAAACAGCAGTAACGCTAAACGCATCGCGGCTGCCGGCATACGCCGGGTTGATGGCCAGCTTGTTGAACTGGTATTGCGTGTAAAGCGCATCGCCCTGAGCTTGTACACCAGCCTGTGTCACCAGCACGACCAACATCAGTCCCCAAAATTGCAGCACGGTAGCCCTCATCGGATGATGTTGATTGCGCCCGAGCGAACGTCCCCGTTGGGGTCATCCGGATTCAGGCGAAGGATGAAAAAGTAGGTTCCGTCCGGCAGTGCTTCGCCATTGCCCTCCCATCGGCCGTCCCAGGAATTGTCGTAGCCTTTGGCCTGGAAGACCCGGCTCTCCCAGCGGTTGAAAATGGTTAACTCACAATCGGGGTACTGAAGCACGCCGGGTATCACCAACAGGTCGTTGAAGCCATCGCCGTTGGGCGAAAACGCCACCGGGACTTGCAACACTACTTCGGGCAACACCTCTACGCAAACCTCTGCGGTGGCGATCAGCGATTCTGTCGTGTCGCACACGCTGTACACAAAGCAATCCGTGCCGCTGAAAGCCGCATCAGGCGAGTACAAAATCTGGCCGTCGGGCTGCACTTCGGCGCTGCCATTTGCAGGAGCCTCAACCAGCAGCAAACACGCCGGATCGGCATTGGGCGAATCGTTGTTCAACACATCAATCAGCAACGCTGTCTCAAAACCGGTCTGCACCGCATCTGCCACAGCCTCCAGGTCTATGCAAAGCACATTCAACACCACCAGGGCTGAACTGCACAGGTCTCGCTCATCGCAAACCTGGTAACCAAAAGCATCCAACCCGCAAAAACCGGGATCAGGGCTGTAGGTCACTTCGCCCGTGACGGGATCCACGCTGACCGAGCCGGAAGTAGGGTTGAGCAAAATGGTCACGCTGCCGGGATCCAAGGGGCTGTCACCGGGCTGGTCGTTTGCCAGCACATCCAATACCGTAGGCTGCCCGGGCAAGGCATCCAAAGAATCGTTAATGGCTACCGGGGGAATGGCGTCCATGCTCAGCACAACCCAGGCGCTGTCGCAATTGCCGTTTACATCACATGCCCCGTAGCGCAGCGAGTCCAGTCCGAAGTATCCCGCATCCGGCGCATAGTCCACCGTGCCGTCAACCAGTGCTGTGGCGCTGCCGTGCAGCGGCAGCACCACTACTTGCACTGAGGTTAGCTCGACATCGCCATCCGGATCAATGTCGTTGGCCAACACAGGCAGGTTAATCGCGGTACCAGTTGGTGTGCTGAAAAAGTCATCCACCGCAAGGTAAGGGTCATCAACCGGCGTTACGGTAATGACCACCAAGCCATCGGCACACAGCGGCGGCAGCGGGAAGCCAAGGTCGCAAACCCGGTAGGTGTAGGAATCAAAGCCAAAGTAATCAAGATCAGGGGTATACGTGATAACTCCTGAGAATGGATCGGACACGACGGACCCGTTGGACGGACCAATAACAAAAGTTATGGAACCGGGATCTATGCCTCCCAGCGGAGCATCGTGCGGATCAGAATCGTTGGCCAGAACGGGCGTTGCCACTGGTGTTTCTTCTGCTGTCGTGCTGTTGTCGTTGAGCACTTGTGGCGCATCGTTGACCGGGCTAATGGTCAGGTTCAGACGCGCTACGTCGCAGTAACCCGTCAAATCGCAGACCCGGTAATCCAGAAAATCGGCGCCATTTAAATTCGCGAAAGGCGTGTAGGTAATATCGCCACTAACCGGATTCACCACTGCCCCGCCCAGCGAAGGCAAAAGCACCAAGGTTACCGAAGTCGGGTCCAGGTTGTCCTGCGGATCGGTGTCGTTGGCCAACACAGGCACAACCACGCTTCCGTCTTCCAATAGCGTTGCAGCATCGTCCACCGCCGTCGGGCTCTGGTCGGAAACCGTGATAATCAACAGCGCCTGGTTGCACAAAGCGGGCAATGGAAAGCCGAGATCGCAGACCTGGTACACCACCGTATCCACTCCCCCAAAACCAGGGTTAGGCGTATACGTTAACTCTCCTGTCAAAGCGTTCACCAGCACGGTTCCGTTGGAGGGCCCGTCGAGCACGATCACTGAACCCACATCCAAACCACCGTCCGGATCGGCATCGTCGTTGTCGTTGGCCAGCACATCAGCCACCACGGCTACACCTTCCGGCGTGGAAACGACATCATCCAAAGCTATGGGTGCATCGTTGACCGGATTCACGGTTAGGGTCACAACCGCCGAACCACACAGCGCTGGCAACGGAGTGCCATTGTCGCAAACCGAGTAGGTAAAGGCATCTGGTCCGTAGTAATCTGGCGAGGGAGTATAGGTCACCACTCCCGTGATCAGGTTCACCACAGCGGTGCCATTGGTTGGTCCCGAAGTCACCACAACCGAAGCCGGATTCAGCGTACCGCCAGGATCGTGGGCATCCGAATCGTTGTCAATGACCGGAATGAGCACCGGCGTATCCTCCAGCGTGGTTGCCGCATCGCCGAGAATGACGGGGGCATCGTTAACCGGACTTACGGAAATGCTCACTGTCGCGGAGGCGCAAGCACCTTCACTGTCGCAAGCCTGGTAAGTAAACAAGTCCGGGCCGTTGTAATGCAATGCCGGCGTGTACGTAATCACCCCTGTTGCAGGATTCACCAAAGCCGTTCCCTGGGAGGGCGGAGTCAGGACCACGACACTGGCTGGAACCAACGTGCCTTCTTCCACATCGCTGTCGTTCGCCAACACAACAATGGCTATGGCAATATCCTCCGGCGTAGTGACCGCATCATCCAGCACCAGCGGAGCGTCGTTTGTCGGCGTAACCGTGAAGGTAACCACCGCCGAACCGCACAAGGCCGGCAACGGAATGCCGTTGTCGCAAACCGAATACGTAAAGGCATCAGTTCCTTCGTAATCGGGCGAAGGGGTGTAGGTTATCTGGCCAGTGCCCGGGTTGACCAACACGGTTCCGTTCGACGGACCCGCCGTCACCGTCACCGTGGCCGGGTTGAGGGTGCCTCCCGGGTCGTTTGCGTCAGAATCGTTGGCTAAGACAGCAATGATTACGGGGGTATCCTCCGCTGTCGTGGCAGCGTCAGCTATCACCAGCGGTGGATCGTTAACCGGTGTGACGGTAATGTTCACCGTGGCTGCATCGCAGGCGCCTTCGCTGTCGCAAGCCTGATAACCGAAGGCGTCCGGTCCGTTGTAGTGCAGCGAAGGGGTATAGGTAATCACGCCTGTCGCTGGATTAACCAGCGCTGTACCATGGGCCGGAGCGGTTAACACCACGACACTGGCCGGCACCAAAGTACCATCTTCCACATCGCTGTCGTTTGCCAGAACAGAAATGGCTACCGCAACATCTTCCGGAGTAGTACTTGCATCATCTACCACCACCGGAGCGTCGTTCACGGGCGTGACGGTTACCAGCACGTTCGCAGGATCACAAAGCGCCGGCAATGGCACACCCAGATCACAGGCCTGGTACCCGTAAAAATCCACACCGTTAAAGTCGGGATTGGGGGTGTAGGTAATGGTTCCGGATAAAGGATTGACAAAAACAGAACCATTCGACGGTGGCGTAAGAATAGTTACGGAAGTAGGGTCCATACCGGAAGGCGCATCGAAGGGATCGCCATCGTTGGCCAGCACCACCGTTGTTATCGGGGTATCCTCCGCAGTAATAGCCACATCCGATTGCACCACCGGAGCATCGTTTACCGGACTAACCGTTATGGTTACCAGGGCCTGATCGCAAAAACCGTCCAGATCGCAAACGCGGTACTCAAAAAGGTCAATGCCATTAAAATTGGCATCTGGTGTGTAGGTAACCACGCCGGTCAAGGCCGAAACCGTCGTCGAACCATTGGACGGTCCGGAAACCACCACCACCGATGCGGTGTCCAGGTTGGGCTGCGGATCGGTGTCGTTGGCCAAAACGGCAATCATCACACTGCCGTCTTCCAAAACAACCGCTGCGTCATTGTTAGCCGTCGGCGCCTCGTTGGAAACCGTGATCGTCACCAGCGCCTGATCACAAAGCACGGGTGCCGG
>WGOA01000064.1 GCA_016124275.1 Bacteroidota bacterium | reverse complement strand
GGATTGCGAGAAAAGGATTGAGCGAAGGCCGGAGGACGAAGTTAGCAACGGGTCTGCTCTTCCGTCTTGCCGCGGGATTTTTTTGTGGGTGACTAGTTTTTGGCACACCTTTTGGCTATAGCCTATCAACGCCCGGAATTCACCGGGAAGACACAATGAAGGAAGCGATGAAAAAGTTACTCATCACCCTCGTGCTCTCTGTTTTTAGTGCCGCGGCAGTTTTTGCCGGACACCGGGATTCTGATTTGAAGATTACCGTGCATCAGAACCAGCATTTCATCCTGAATCTGGATGGCTATCGATTAACCCGGCCCGCCGATCAGGTCATTTTGCGCGATCTGGAGCCCGGCCGACACTTCCTGGAAGTTTTTTCGCCTTCCGGACGGCACACGCTCTACCGCGGCTACATCAACGTGCAGCCCAGCAGCATGATAAAAGCCAAAATTGACCACCGCGGTCAATTTGTGGTGAGCCACATCATCCGCAAAGGCAATCAGAACAACAGTTTTGGACCGGTTGGTCCCGGCACGGTCATCTACACGGGGGGTGGAGTGTATGTGCCCAATACTGGCCCGGTTATCGGTGAATGCGGTACGCCTCCCCAACCATTCGGGTACTACTCAGGTGGGCTGGCTGCAGCTCCTGCTCCTGCACTGATGGTCATGCACAGTGCCTCGTTCAACAGCCTGCTGCGCTCAATTGAAGCCCAGCGCTTTGATGAAAACCGCCTGGCGATGATCCGCGATGCACTCAGCCGCAATGCCTTTACTGCCCTGCAATTGCGCGACATGATGTACACCCTGGATTTTGAAGCCAATCGCCTGCAAGCTGCCAAGTTTGGGTACCATTCACTGGTGGATCCGCAAAACATTCACTTGGTTACGGACGCTTTCCGATTCTCCGGCAGCACGGCAGAATTGTACGCCTACATCCGCTGATCAAAAAGCCTGGAGCCAGCGGCGGGCTCTGTCTCGCTAAGCGATTTGGAATCAAACGGATTCATCAACGTGTTTCGGCGCTGTGTTTCATCAACGTGTTTCATCAACGTGTTTCGGCGATGTGTTTTAGTGATGTGCGATGTTGATTTGTTTTGGTGAAGTAGCCCTTCCCCCGCGGGGGAAGGGCTTTTTTTCTTCTGGCAACCGAAACACCTGTATGCCCCACCATCAAAGTTTTGTCAGTTTGGACGTGTGTTGTACATTGTCATTATTGTTCACTCGTCCACCTCTGTTTGCCATGAAGAAATTATACCAAACCACCCTTTTCCTTCTCTCTTTCTCGCTCATGCCGGCCGCTTTTGCTACGGTTCATGTTGTAAACGCGCTCAATTTTTTTTACTCTCCTGATGTCATCACGGTTAACACAGGCGATACGGTGCGGTTCCAGTGGGTCGCTGGCTCACACCCAACTTCCTCTACTTCGGGAGACTGGTCTTCTTTTGTGTTTTTTCCACTCAATGCCTCGCAGCCTCAGTTTGATCTGGTCTTCAACAACCCCGGTACCTACAATTACCAGTGCGACTTTCACGTTTCGCTGGGCATGATTGGAACGGTTGTGGTGGTGGGTTCGCCTACGTGCAGCACCGCGGCTGCCCCTACGGGCCAAAGCAACACGGTATTGAGCAATCGGGTTCGCCTCAACTGGACGCCGCAGGCCGGTGCAGTTGGTTGCCAGGTGCAGGGCAAGCAAGTGCCAACAGGGCCGCAGCCGAGCATCAATGTGCTGGGTGCTACCATCAACACGACCGATGTGCCTTTTGCCGCTGCCGGAGCAGGGACTACCTGGACCTGGCGTGTCTGCTGCGCTTGTTCTACCTCACCGCTGCTGCTTAGTCCGTTCACGGCCTTCGGCGACACGTTCTCCATTCCTGTTGCCCGCGAAGCCTCCATGCTCCCGGTTGCCTTGCAGCTCTATCCCAACCCGGCTTCTGAGCAGATCAATGTGTCGTTCCAGAGCATTGAAGCAGGCGAAACGCAACTGTCGGTTTACAACTTGAGCGGCAACCTGATGGAGAGCCGCGTCCTGCCTGTCTCTCCCGGCCAGAATGTGCAAACACTGGCGGTGGCGGATTATCCAACCGGCATCTATTTCCTGCAGATCGGTGCAGACCAGGTGCGATCGTTTGAGGTAGTCCGCTGAGCGACTGTTCAATGAGCGTTTGGTCGCTGAGCGTCTGGTCGCTTTTTCAGGGGGTTGAGGCTTCCGGATACGCGATGCGCACATGGTGAATGCTCAGCAGCATTTTCCGGAACACTTTGCGAATCTGGTGAAGCTCCCGGAAGGTAAGTTCGGACTGGACCAACTGTTCGTCTTCGATTTTCAGGTGCACAATGCGCTCTACCAGGGCATCAATGTCTTTGCTGCTGGGCTGCTTGAGCACGCGCGAGGCAGCTTCAAGGCTGTCGGCCAACATAACCACTGCTGTTTCTTTAGAAAAGGGCAGGGGTCCGGCGTAGCGAAAGCGATCGTCGTTGGCAGCGGGTTCCTGCCCGCGGAGTTTGGTGTATCGGCTCCAAAAAAACTCGACGCGGGTAGTGCCGTGATGGGTTTTGATGAAGTCGATGACCGAATCGGGCAAACGGTGTTTGCGCGCCAGATCTACGCCGTTTTGCACGTGGCTGATGATCATGCGCGCACTTTCTTCCGGTTCCAGAGCATCGTGCGGACTGTCGCCGCTGGCCTGGTTTTCGATAAAAAAGATAGGATTTTTAATCTTTCCGATGTCGTGGTACAAAGCCCCGACCTTGGTCAGCAAAGCACTTCCCCCGATTTCTGCAATGGCTGCTTCAGCCAGATTGGCTACCTGCACGCTGTGCTGCATGGTGCCCGGAGCTTTGAAGGATAGTTCGCGCAGCAGCGGTTTGTTCAAATCGGACAATTCGCGCAAGGTGATGTCACTGACCACGCCAAAGAGCCGCTCAAAGACCAGAATGAGCGGATAGGCCATGAGGCAAAAAAAGACGTTGAGCGACAGCCAGCCAAACGGCTCCGTGTCCAGGTGGTAAAAACTGCCTTGTTGCACCAGCCCTATCGCCAGCCAGGAAAGGCAATAGGTGAGCCACAACCAGGCCATGGCCATAAAAAACTGCGACCAGTACTGCGCGCGAAGGTTGCTGAAGATAGCGGCCAAGCCGGCGAGCAGGTGCAGGAACATGAATTCGCCGGAATTGCTGACCAGAAAACCGGCGATGAGCAGCACCACCAGGTGCGTGAACAGGGCCGTGCGGGTGCCAAAAAAGGTCCTGATAATGATGGGCACAATGCAGTAGGGCACCAGAAACAGCGTTGGGTATTCCCGGGCTTCGCTGAATACGGTGAGCGATATAAAAGCCAGGACCAGCAGGAGCATGAAAAGCAGCGACCGCCAATGCCGGAATACATCTGCCTTGTACTGCAGCAAAAACATGGAGTACAACGCCAGACTGATGGCAACAATGGCAAAGTAGCCTACCCACAAAGCATAAGGTTCGTAACCTTCGGTGTAGCGATCGGATTCATCCCTTAGCGATGCGAGGATTTGCGCCTTTTCATCGGTGACAATCTCGCCGGTGAAGATGATTTTTTCGCCCTCACCTACTTTGCCCCGATGGCTGGAAACCTGGTCCAGTTCTGCCTGCATGGCCTGTTCGGAGGTGTGCCGGCGATAGGTAACATCGGGGCGGAGCACCGGCAATAAAAGTTCGCGGACAAAAGCGGTTTCTTCGGCAGACAGGGTTGTCGGCAACAGGATTTGGTTTTGCGCCTGTTGCATGCTGAGGAAATCACCGACCCTTCGTTTTCGCGCCACCTTGCCGTTGAGTTCCAGTAACCCGTGATCAACCGGGTAGGACCGGTGCGTCGTATCAAGGGCCAGAATGCCTTGTTTATAGAGGGCTTCCAAGGCCTGGAGGCCTGCTTGGAGCAGCTGTGTGCTGTCAGGCCCACCGTTTGGAACCGCAGCGCTCGGGTTGCCGTTGAGGTCGCGTTCAGCTGGCGTTCCCCCTTCGCCCGCAATCATAGGCCAACGCAGCCGTAGGTCTGCAGCAAAGTTGCGCTGCGCGGTAGCAGCTACTTCGGGCTTTTTCTCATAATAAGGCAGAAAGTCGGCCAGGACGCGCTCCATGTCCAGGCTTCGCTCGGCTTCACTTTTTTCAATCGCAAAGTCGAAGGGAGCCAGGAGGTTATCATAACGCCAAGGCTTCCCAACCTCAAAGTCATAAGGGAACCGGACATCTTTGGGAATAATGATGGTTATGCCCACAGCCGCTGCTAAGACCAACAGGTACCGGCTAAAGAGCCGGCGGTGCTTGATGACCAGTTTTTTCATGGTTGAGCGGCAGATCAACTTCGGCGAATACACACTGCCTGAGCACCGTAAAAGTAGGGCCCTGCGGCCTATTTGACGAAAGGGCATCGCTAAAACCCAATATGCTGCTTTTCGTTCCATTTTTTTCCCCCCCTCCTTTATAGCGCTAAACTGCGTGGTTAAACCTTGAGGAGGCCTTGTCTACTCGGTTTTTAGCTGCCGTTTTTTTGAATTCCCTTTACCCGCTGAATCAGGGTTTTGACGCCGCAGCGGTGCGCACGGCGGAGCAAAGGCGGTGTTTCGCTATCTTTGCCGGGAATTTTGAGCCCGCGAGCTTCTTACCTTATCCTTATTCATCCCAACCATGCGCGAAGTTTGCATCGTTTCACTGGCCCGGACGCCTATTGGCAGTTTCGGCGGATCACTCGGCTCTTTAGCCGCTCACCAATTGGGAGCGCATGTTGTGCGCGCCGCTATTGCACGGGCGGGCATAGATCCGGACCTCATTCAGGAGGTTTTCATGGGCAATGTGCTGTCTGCGGGACAGGGTCAGGCCCCGGCTAAGCAGGCTTCGCTCGGGGGGGGAATTCCCAACACGGTGCCCTGCACCACGGTGAACAAAGTCTGTGCATCCGGCATGAAGGCGCTGATGTTCGGCGCGCAATCCATCCTGCTGGGCGACAACGACATTGTTCTTGCCGGTGGCATGGAAAGCATGTCAAACGTGCCCTATTACCTGCCCAACGCGCGTTGGGGCCAGCGCCTGGGCGATGGCAAAACGGTTGATGGCGTGGTTTATGACGGGTTATGGGATCCCTACAAGAACTGCCACATGGGCAACGCGGGGGAATTGTGCGCATCAACCTACGGCATTAGCCGCGAAGAGCAGGATGCTTACGCCATTGAAAGCTACCGAAGGGCGGCAGAGGCGCAAAAGAACGGCTGGTTCTCGGCAGAAATTGAGCCGGTTTCTATTGCGCAGCGCAGCGACAACCCGCTCGTCATATCAGAGGATGAAGATGTGACCAAAGTCAATTTCGACAAGATTCCGGGACTAAAACCCGTTTTTGACAAACAAGGCACCATCACCGCGGCCAATGCCTCCAACATCAACGACGGGGCTACCGCCATGGTGTTGATGAGCACAGAGCGCGCAGCGGCACTTGGGTTAAAGCCTTTGGCTAAAATCCGTTCATACGCCGATGCGTCGCAGGCTCCGGAATGGTTTACCACCACGCCCGCCAAGGCCATGCCCAAGGCTGTTGCCAAGGCGGGGCTCAGTCTGTCAGACATTGACTATTTTGAGATTAACGAAGCGTTCAGCGTAGTGGCTTTGGCCAATAACCGGGACATGGGATTGGACGCTGCACGGGTCAATGTCTTTGGCGGTGCAGTCAGCATGGGCCATCCGATTGGCAACAGCGGTGCCCGAATTATCGCAACCCTGATCTCCGTGTTGCGCCAAAAGGGTGGTCGTTTGGGTTGTGCCGGTATCTGCAACGGAGGAGGAGGCGCTTCGGCCATGGTGGTTGAATTGCTGGCCTGATCCTTGTTGCATGGTTTTTGTTGCGCTTTCATAAGAGTTTCATGAGCACCCGATTCATGCCCAATCCTTCCTTTGTCCATGCATTCCGTGCAGCGATTTTTACCGCATTCGCTGCGCTATGTTCGCTTTCCAGTGCTGCGCTGCAGGCCGCTCCCGCGTGGTCGGTATCCCGGATGCAATCCGCTGATTCCCTGTTGCTGGACGTTACCGATCCCAACCTGCGGCAGCTTCTTGTTTATGAAGACAGCCTGATTTCGCTGGGCGATTCGCTGGTGCGCGGCAGCAGTTACGAAGTGCGCGAGGCCGCCTGTGTTGCTTTTATCCCGATGCTGGTTCGGGCGCTGCGAACCCCGGATGCGTTTGATTTTCCGTTTGACCGGGTGCAAACCCTGTCGGTGGTGCGGGCACCGGATCAAAGTTTCCGGCTGTTTACCTTTCAGATGATGCTCTGGGATTATACCTACCGTTATTTTGGGGCCATCCAGTACCGCGACAACGAGTTGCGGCTGACGCCGCTCATGGATGCCTCGCTGTTTATGGCCGATTCCGTGCTGAATACGGCTGTGCTGGGTCCGGAGGAATGGTACGGCGCCATTTATTACGGCATCACCAGCCGCAAGCACAAAGGCAAGACGTTTTACTTCCTTTTTGGGTTTGATGGGTTGGATTTATTCAGCAGCCGGAAACTGGTCGAAGTGCTCCAGTTTGAAAACGAGCGCCCGGTCTTTGGCGCGCCGCTTTTTCCGGACAAAAGCGAGGAACCTGTTTTCAGCAACCGCTTTATTTTGGAGTATAAAAAAGAGGCATCGGCCAGCCTGAATTACGATAAGGAGCTAGAACAGATTGTTTTTGACCATCTGGTGCCTGAAAATCCACTCTCCGAAGGGATCCGATCCACGTACATCCCGGACGGCACCTATGAGGGTTTTAGCTGGGATAAGAAAGGGCATTGGGTTTATGTGGACAAGGTGTTTACCCAAATGCAGCTCTTCGCCCCCGATTATACGCCGGAAAGCGACCCTTCGCAGGACCCTTTCAATTACGAGAACAGGTCCAAGAAGCGTGACGAGTGAGGGCTACCTGGGTTTTTAGCCATGCCTATATGCAATATCCATTAGCCATATACTTATGCAAAGTTCAGCGCTTTGGCCAGGAGGATACCCGCTGCAACGGCTGCGTTGAGCGATTCGGTTTGCTCGGCCCCGCCAATTCGGCAGCGCTGCGCTAAACGAGCGCCGACTTCTTCGGAGATACCGTGCGATTCGCTGCCAATGACCAGGATGCCGTTGGGTGGAAAGTCAAGTTCGCGCAGATCAAGCCCATGGGCATCGGCTCCCCAGAGCGGCTGTGAAGCGTCGGAGGGCCATTCTCCCGGGTCAAGCACCTTGCAGGCCAGGTGGAAAAGCGAACCCATGGAGGCCTGAACAACCTTGGGGTTGAAACGGTCCACACAACCCGGCGATAAATACACCCCTGCCGCACCAAACCAGTGGGCCGTGCGAAGCAAGGTGCCCAGGTTACCGGGATCGCGGATACCGTCCAGTGCCAACGCCCAACCCTGCGAAGGAATGGGCGCGTTATTTGCCGGAATTCTGGCCAATACAAGCACCGATTGGGGCTGGTCCTGGAAACTGATGCGTTCCAGTTGCTTGGGGCTGACCACCACCGCCTGCACGCTTTTTGCGGAAAGTTGCGCTTCGTGAGCCAACGCCCATTCTTCCAGCGCAAAGACCTGGTCAAGGGGCCAGGAACTGTTCAACAACTCGCCGACCACCTTCTGGCCGGCAGCCGCGAACATCCCGTACCTTTGACGGAACTTTTTTTGTTGAAGGCTCTGCACCAATTGTACCTGCGATTTAGAAAGCATCGGGTTCTGGGTTTGTACCGGGGAAGGGTCCTCGTTGTCGGGCAATGGGGGTACGGCCTGAAAACAGCCATGCATTTAACCTGGCCAGGGTTGGCGTTGCTGTTGATGTTGGCATCGTCTTGCAGCAACACCCGATACCTGCAGGAAGGCGAGGTGCTGTACAAAGATAGCCGGGTCACCTGGCCGCACGATGCTCCTGACGGTAAACTTCAGGAGGAACAGCATGATTTAGCCGGCGATTTGCTCCGCTTTGAAAAGCAAAAGGCCAACCAGAAGATTTTTGGCATCCTGGCTTTTAAGCTCTGGTTTTACAACGTGCTCACCCAGAGCGAAGAGGGTTTTCTCAAGGCTTGGATAAATAATGGTCGGGGAATCGGACCCTTGAAAGACTTGCTCCGGGAGCTGCTTTATCCTCCAAACAGCCAGGATTTGCGCGATTGGTTCGTTGAAAATCTGGGAGAACCGCCCGTTTTGTATGACAGCACGTTGGCAGAATCGGCCGCTGCAGGCATGGAAGTTTACCTGCACGACAACGGGTTCTTTAATGCCAAGGTGGACCCTGAACACCAAATTCGGCGAAAGAAGGGAACGGCCAACTATGTGGTAGAGAGCGGGTCGCGGTACATGTTGCGCAACATTGTCGCGGAAGCCAAAGACACCTTTATGTTGCGGCTGATCACCAAGCCCCAGAAGGATTCTATTTTGAAGTCCGGCGAGCCTTATCGGCTCAGCGATCTCAAGGCCGAGCGGGTTCGAATCCGGGATACGCTGCTGAACAACGGTTACTTCACCTTCGACCGGAATTTTGTGGAGTTTGAGCTGGATTCCATGATTGGCAACCAGCAACTGGATGTCTATGTGCGCATTTTGCCCCCTGAGGAAGATACAGCGCACCACCGGTACCGGATTGGCGAGGTGTATTGCTACCCCGACTTTCAAATGGCATCGCTGTTGCCTGACGTGGTGCCGGATACCGTCTACCGACGCAAGATTCACCTGATCAGCTACGACCTCAAGTTTCGCGTATCCACGCTGCTAAATCCCATTTTTATCAATCCGGGAAGTTGGTACGACGCCTCTGCGCACACGCTGACCCTTCGAAAATTCACAGAGTTAGGGGCATTCAAGTTTGTCTCAATTACCTACCGTAAACCTGAGGGAGATTCCACTCAGCTTGATCCCTACCTGCTGGACGCCTACATCCGTCTGATGCCCAGCCTAAAGCAGCAATGGTCTGTGGAATTGAACGCCAACACCAATTTTAACTCACTGATTGGCTCTGACCTGGATTTCAATTACCGCAACCGCAACCTCTTTCACAACGCTGATTTGTTCACCTTGAACTTGTCTTCCGGTTTGGAAACGCAGGTGGGCGAAGGGGAATCGTTCATTCGCAACGTCGATTTTACGGGGACTGCCAATTTGGATATTCCAAAGTTTGTGGTGCCCTTCAAAATCAAGCGATCCAGGAGGTACAATCCGGTGACCTCCTACGCCGCCCGTTACAGCTATGTGCAGCGCATTGAGTTTTACACCTTGCACAGCACCTCTGTTTCCGTAGCGTATTCCTGGCGCCGCAACCCGGTTATTGCTCACCGACTCAGTCCGGTTGATGTCAGCCTGGTGCGCCCGACTGAAATTTCAGATGCATTTCGGGCCATTCTGAACGACAACCTGCTGCTGACCCAAAGTTTTCAACAGCAGATCATCCCAGCTGGGAACTACACCTTTTTGTACAACCAGCCCAGTTTGAACGGAAGCCGGAATGGCTTGTATTTCAGAGGAGGGCTGGAATTTGCCGGCAACGTGGTCAATGCCGTAGCCTCCTTGGCGGGAGGGGGGGATACCATCAACAACATTTCCGGAATACCCCTGGCCCAATACGGGCGCTTGCAGACAGACTTTCGCTATTACTTTAACCGAAGCGACCAGGACGTTTGGGTTTTTCGTCTGGCTACAGGCGTGGGATTGCCTTACGGCAACTCGGCTGCCTTGCCTTTCGTCAAACAATTCTTTGCAGGTGGACCGAGCTCTGTTCGTGCCTGGAGGGTGCGTCGTCTTGGTCCCGGGTCCTTTGAAGCGTTGGACGATGGGGAGCAAAATGTTTTCATTGATCAGACAGGCGACTTGAGTCTGGAAGCCAATGTTGAGTATCGATTTCCTATATACAATCTGGTCAAAGGGGCATTCTTTGTGGATGCTGGCAACATCTGGTTGCTCAAAGAGGACGTCACACGTCCAGGCGGGAAAATTTCGCCTGATTTCTACCAGGACATCGCTCTTGGAACCGGTGTGGGCCTGCGGTTGGACTTCAGCTTTTTTGTGTTCCGCGCTGATTTTGGTCTCCGGGTTCGGGACCCGGCAGTTGCCGGTAGTCGCGCCTGGTTGTGGACGCATCCCGAAGATTACCTCAACGATTTTAGCCGGAATACGGAATTCAATATTGCTATCGGGTATCCGTTCTAATGAATATGGTCTGGAACAGGCTTGCCGATGTAGCGGATCACCAAAAACAGGATTCCGATGCCCAGCAAAAGGTTAATCCATGCTGGAATGCCTATGACAGAAAGCACGCCTCCTACAAAGACACTTACGGCTCCTACCGTCAAGGCGTAGGGCAATTGGGTACGCACGTGATCTACGTGGTTGCAGTTTGTGGAAAGTGAGCTGAGAATGGTGGTGTCCGAAATGGGCGAGCAATGGTCGCCGAACACGGAGCCGGCCAGCACCATGGCTGTAACGTTGTGGAAAATGGGCATGATGGCTTCATACGACAGTCCGGCTGACTCAGACAGGTTGTAGGTGAGCGGCAAAATAATGGGATAAAGAATGGCCATGGTGCTCCAACTGGAGCCCGTAGAAAATGAAATCAGGCCAGCCATAATAAATGTTATGGCGGGAAGCCACAACGGGTTCAGCCGATCGGTGAGCAATCCGGATAAGAATCCCGCCGTGTGCAGGTGGTTAGTGACCGCAGCCAACGACCAGGCTAAAACCAGAATGGTGAGGGCGGGCAGCATGGTTTTAAATCCGTCCTGGACAGCGTCCACCAGATCATTGAGTCCAAGCGTTCGGGTGGTTAAGCTCATGATCGCAGCGACCAGCAAACCACTGGCTGAGGCCCAGATAAGGGCTACATAGGAATCAGCTCCACCGATCACTTTGCTCAGCAGATCGGAGGTAAAGAACAGGTTGAATTTGTTGGCCAGGCTTTCATTCTCCCAAAAAACAGCATAGGAATGCCCCTTCATTCTAAGCGATTCGAAGCCCGTAATCCATAAGCCCAGAAGCGTAACAAATATTACGGTTGCTACAGGAAAAAATGCATTCGACCAGCGGTGGCGAATACCGGGACGCGGTTCAAGGTCTGCTCCTTCCGGAGCGTGGCCTTCCTTTTGTTTGTTTGCTGGTGCGGCCACCTGGCCCCGGCTTCGCGCGCGTATTTCTGCCTTGTACATAAAGCCGAAATCCCTTTTGCTCAAAATGAGCATGAGCATGAAAATCAGGGTCAGGTAGGGGTAAAAAGAGTAAGACAGCGAGCTTAGAAACACGCCATAGGCGCTCTCCTGCAAGCCCAGCGTGGAAATAGCGCCGCTGATGTAATCCAGCTCGGCGCCAATCCAGGTGGTGATAAAGGCAATGGCAGCAACCGGAGCCGCCGTGCTGTCAACCAGGTACGCGAGTTTTTCGCGCGACACACGGAAGCGATCCGTCACCGGTCGCATGGTATTGCCCACCACCAGCGTATTGGCGTAATCGTCAAAGAAAATGGCAATGCCCAAAAACCAGGTAACCAATTGAGCATTTCTGGCTGAATTGGCCAGTACAGACAGCTTTTCAACGACTCCGTACATGCCGCCGTTGCGAGAAATGACAGCCACCATGGCACCGATCAGCAACGAGAACAAGATGATGGAAGCATGCGAGGAATCTGCAATGGAATGCAGAATAAAATATTCAAAAGCGCCGGTAATGGCTGGCCACCATTTTTCCGGTTGAAATCCAATAAGCAGCAAAGTACCCAAAACCACCCCGGCCAGCAGGGAGCCGATGACTTCGCGAAAAATCAGGGCTAATGCAATAGCCAAAATAGGGGGAAGGATAGACGTCCAGGGAGCCACCGGGTTTTCGCGGGTGCGGGTGCCCTGCGTGTGAAAGCCGTATTGCAGGTATTGGGGGCCCGCGCTGTTCCAATAATCCAGACGGATGGACTCAAAACGCTCCCCCAGGAGCGGGTAATTGCAGTAGCCCTGGCTGAAGGTGAGCTCGGTGCTTTCGCCATTGACCGTCAGCGTGTATGGACCGCTGAAGTCACCGTTAACGCTTCCATCTGCGTGGAGGACGCTGAGCATGAGGTTGACACTTCCCCGGTTATTGATGGTTTCTGCATGAAGGGAACCGGGCAAGAGGTTAGGTCCCGCCTGGAAGGAGGAGCTCTGTTGGGTTTGTTGCGCTACGGCAGTACCAAGCATGCCCAAGAGAAGGGACCATGCCAGAAACAAGGGGTAGAAAGCGGCCATGAGCGTGGGTTTCGGGAATGCGGACTAACTTTAAGAGCCTGCAGGGGTTTGCAATACTATAAAACCTTTCCGACTTGGCTTGAGCAGTGCGCTATGAGTGTTCTGCAGCCCTGCTCCGGAACCCTTGCCGGTCAGGTTCTCCTCCACCCATTTCAGGATTTACTCATGTCTCTCTTTTCGTTGCGTCTGCTGCCCATCCCTTACTTCCTTTGGCTGGCATGTTTTGCGTGGTTCAGCCTGATTGCCCTGCCTGTTGGGGCCCAATCCTATGTTTTGGCCAGCGACGTGCCTGTTTTGGGGGCGGGGGGGCAGCCGCTTGCCCATGCCTGGGCCGGTGGATTGAACAATCCCCAGTTCAGCAACATGGACGTAAACGGCGACGGCATCCAGGACCTCTTTGTTTTTGATCGGCAAGGCGACGTTCCCCTGATTTTTCTGGGCGATGGATCAGGGGGAGCGGATGGCTGGAGGTTGTCACCGGTGGATGCATTCCGGTTTCCGCCGCTGCGGGACTGGGCATTTCTGCGTGATGTGAACTGCGATGGGGTCGAAGACATCATCACCTCCCGCGAGTCTGGTGTGGTCATTTACCGGGGCAACCGCGATGGCGGCCTCGGATTTGTGGTGGATACGAATCGGCTGCGCTACGTGCAAAGCGGATTCACCCGGTACTTGGGGGTCACGGAGATTGATATCCCCGCGTTGGAAGATGTGGACGGCGACGGCGACCGCGACGTGTTAACCTTCAACCTCAGCGGTGGCTATGTGGAGTGGTACAAAAACCGCGCTGCCGAAAATGGAGACCCCTGCGGCCCCATCGATCTGGAATTTTCCGATGGTTGCTGGGGGCGTTTCTACGAAAGCGGATTGGCTAAGGCGGTGCAACTGGATACGTGCCTGGGAGGAACTCCGGTGGAAAAACCTGCTTCTCGAAGCGGCGTTCACGCAGGCTCTACGCTGATGGCTTTTGACGAAGACGGCGACGGCGATCTGGAACTCGTTTTGGGCGATCTGTCTTTTGACAACCTCAACCGCCTCCTGAACGGAGGCACTCCGGAGGCGGCCCTGATGGTGGAGCAGGACACGTTGTATCCAAGGTATGACCAACCGTATGAAGTACACCAGTACCCAGCGCCCTTTTATGCCGACGCAGACCAGGATGGTCGTCCGGACATGTTGGTTGCGCCCAACTCTGTGGTGCTGGGTAAAGATGTCAATAACGTTGCGTTTTACCGGGACATTGGCACGGGCAGCGGCGCAGTTTGGGAGTTGCAGCGCGAAGATTTTCTGGTGGGCGACATGGTGGATGTAGGGCGGGGGGCAAACCCGGTTTTCTTTGATGAGAACGGGGACGGCCTGTTGGATTTGGTTATCGGCAACAGTTCCTACACCCTGTCCGTTGGCACCAAAGTGGGGCAGTTGGCGCTTTACCGAAACACCGGCACAGCGAGCGCACCGGCCTTCGAACTGCAAACGACCGACTACGCCGGCATTTCTATTTACGGTTTTGAGAATGTTCATCCCGCTTTTGGCGATGTTGACGGCGACGGCGATCAGGACATGGTGATCGGCGAGGAGAACGGGCTTTTGCATCTTTTTGTCAACAATCCGCTGGGCGGCGTTGCCAATTTTACGTTGAGCGCTCCGGGTTGGCAGGGCATTGATCCGGGCAAGACCTCGACACCCCTGCTGGTGGATTTAGACCGCGATGGTGACCTGGATTTGTTGGTGGGCGAACGAAATGGCAACTTGAATTACTACCGCAACGATGGTTCTGTCACGGTAGCTACTTATACGTTTGTTACCGAAACGTTTGGGGGCATTGTTCTGGCCAGCGGGGCTACCAACATTGGCGAAGTTCAGCCCTGGATTATACCGGATCCGGAGTCGGGTTCTTATCGTTTGTATGTGGGCGAGCGGACAGGCAGAGTCTGGCGTTACGACAATTGGGAGAGCGATCTGGGGGCTGTTTTTGAGGTAACGGATTCTACAGTTGGTGGGCTGGATGTCGGAGACCGCAGCCGCGTAGCCCTGGCCGATCTGGATGGCGATGGCATCCTGGAACTTGTGGTAGGCAACATGCGCGGCGGTATTAGCCTTTATCGCGAAGGGGAGTATGTGGGTGTGGCAAGCCTACCCGGATCTTCGCCCTTGCGGGCCTGGCCGAATCCAGCCCGTCAGCAGCTAACGCTGTACACCGGCCTTCCGCATACGCAGTGGGTGCAGCTGGTGGATATCCAGGGAAGAACGCGCTGCCAATGGCAGCTGAATGGACCCCAGCATCAGCTGACCTTGCCGGAGCTGCCGGACGGATTGTACCAGTTGCTGGTGCAGGCCAAGGCCGTTCGGCTTTCGCTTCCGACTATGATTCAGGCGCAAGCCAAGCACGAATGAAGTTTTTTGCGCAGCAATGGCCGTATGGAGTGGTTTTGAGCATCATGTTCGGCGCTCAAGGGCTGTGGCTGCCCGTTCAGGCCCAGTTCCGATTGGCGGAAGAAGTGGCTGTGCAGGCAGGGGGAAGTGTTTTGGCAGACCCCTGGGTTGGCGGATTCAATCAGCCTCAGGTTTCTCCTTTTGATTTAAACGACGACGGGTGGGAAGATTTGATCGTTTTTGACAAGAGCGGTTCGGTTTATTCCACTTTTTTACACGCTGGTGTGGCCGGGAGCGCGGAATATCGCTATGCCCCGGAATACGAATCCGTATTGCCTCCGCGCAGCGATTGGGCGCTGTTCCGTGATTACAACGGCGATGGGCTTCCCGATCTGTTTAGTTATACCACAGCTGGGTTTGGGGTCTGGAAGGCTGGCCGGAATGCCGGGACAGGCATGCCTTTTTTTGTTCAGGTCAAAGATGTGGTCCGCTATATAGACGGAGCATTGCGACCTCCGGTTTTTACGAGCCGGGCAGACCTTCCCGGTTTTGCTGATGTAAATGGAGATGGCGATATCGATATCATAACCTTTGGTACGTTCGGAGGTTTTGTGCGCTATTTCGAGAACCGCTCTGTGGAGAACGGCTGGGATGCCGACAGCCTGCTCTTCAGTTTTGCCACGGATTGTTGGGGCAATTGGTTCGAAGGGGCTTTGTGCAACGGTGGCGACCTCAACGTGTTTTGCCGACCAGATGGATCGCATGGAGCATGGAGTGACGAACTGGAGGAAGCTGAGCAGGAGCGTACCGTTTCGGAGAGGGCCGGGCAGCGCGCCCATGCAGGCTCTACCATTTGCCCATTGGACCACGATGGTGACGGCGATCTGGATATGTTGATGGGCGATGCCGGCTGCAACAACCTGGTTTTGATTCGCAATGGAGGGACAGCGCTCTCCGCCAACATTACCGGACAGGATACTGTCTACCCCAAGACCTCCCTTCCGGTGGACTTTCCCACCTACCTGGCACCGTTTCATCTGGATGTGGACCAGGATGGCCAAGGGGATTTGCTGGTTGCTCCAAACGATGATTCAGAAGCGCGCAATGCCCGCAATCTTTGGTATTACCGCAACCAACGTGCAGATTCCCTGGACCTGGTCTTTGTACAAGAAGATTTTTTGCTGGCAGGGATGCTGGATGAAGGGGCCGAAACCCGGGTGCACATAGCGGATCTCACAGGAGACGGTTTACCCGATCTGCTTGTAGGGCGCCTGAACCGCGTAGATGGAGATGGTACCCGCGCCAATGGCCTGACCTTTTTTAGAAACACAGGTACGGCTGCTTTGGCAGCATTTGAACGCGTTGCTGATGACTATGCCGGGTTGTCTGCCCCGGGCCGGCAAGGGTTGGCGCCAACCACCGGCGATTTGGACGGTGATGGGGATTTGGATTTGCTGGTGGGTGACAATGGAGGCAATCTTCATTTTTACCGCAACGTGGCTGCGTTGGGCATGCCGGCTGATTTTGTTTTAGCTGAAGCTGACTTTCAAGGCATCAATTTTGGTGTTCAGGCAGTTCCCGTGCTGTATGATGCTAACCGCGATGGCAAACCCGACCTTATTCTGGGAGAGCGAAATGGCAACCTCAATTACTTGCGCAACATCAGCACTGGCAGTGCTCCGACCTTCTTGCTGGAAACAGAATTTTGGGGGGCGGTTGATACCCGTCGATCTGGATTCACCGTGGGCAGCAGCGCGCCATTTCTTCGGTTGAATGAAGGAAACCAGACAGAATTGTATGTTGGCTCACAAAGCGGCTACCTCTATCGGTACAGCAACATTGATGGGAACTTGTTGGGTACGTTCACCCTCGTGGATTCCAGTTGGGGCGGTTTGCAGCCGGGGTTGAAGTCATCCGTTGCTTTGGCAGATTTCAACGGTGACACTGTGCCCGATGTCTTGTTGGGTAACATCCGCGGAGGCCTGCAAATGTTTACATCTAAAGGCGTTCCGCCTATCGTTGGCCTTGATCCGGTTTTTGCGCCTAATCCCTCCCTGAACCTTTGGCCAAATCCCGCCTCTACAGCGTTGTTTGTAGCGCTTCCAGAAAGGCAGTGGGGCAGGCAGTCCGGTGGATTCTCCTGGGAGTTGTTGACCATCGCTGGCCAACCGCTGCTTCGGGGTGAGCTGTCCGCTGACCGCGGGGCGGACTTGCAACAGGGTTGGTCTCAAGGGCAAACTGGACTTGAGTCTTCAGGAGCGGAACAGGTTTTGAAGATTGATGTGTCCACGCTGCCTCCTGGTCTTTACCTGTTCGTGTTGAGGACTGGTGCTGTTGCCCGGAGCCCTGTACCCAATGGAGGAAACGCCGCAGCATCGCCTGGGTTTTACATAGGTAAAGTTATGCTGTTGCGGTAGGGTTCAATAACGTTGTGCGGTCCTTTTTATTCCATGTAATTGTATTTAATCTTTAAGGATGATTGTTTGGGGCTGCTTTGTATAACGGCATTCATACGGCGCAAAACATCCAATCCAATAAGACCGCAGGGTGGAGGATACCTGTTTTCCCGGTATTGATTCCTGATTACCCCCAAGTCAATAAGACCCCAGTAAAGGGCTGGCAATTGAACGACACCGATGCGCATCCCGGCCACCAGCATGGGTTCCTGTGGGCAAGGAACACGGCCCCCACCCCCCAAAACCTGAACGGCTTGGAACGAGTCGGAAGCGTTTATTTGTGGGGAAGGGCTCTGGCCAGTACTTTGCTGGCCTTCGCTGTCCAGGAACAGGCCCGCATGCAGGAGCGAATGCGTGGCCCCTGTATCGATGATGAGCGGTACGGGCATTTGCTTCCACCACGTGTCAACCAGCAAATGGCCCCCATCACCGCCAAAAGATCGGAAGGTTAAGGGGATGCGCAGCGATTTTGGGTAGTGCATGCTGTGGGAGAGCTCCACAGGGCGTTGCCTTCCTTTCATGCGGTGAATTTGGGGATTGGCTCGGTGCAAAGGCAGGAAAAAGAGCACGTGTGTTGAACAAGCCCCCGACCTGCTCAACGCGCGGCTGCCCTTCGCCCGAAAAAAAAGGGCGCCGCAGAAACGGCACCCTTTTGAGCATATTCAATATGATTTGGGCAATTTGCAAGGGTGCGGGCAGCTTGCGCCCGCCTTGTTTGTGCCCGCCAAGCCCGCAGCGTCTTTAAGCGCTGATGTTCATGCCGTCGAGCACGTTCATTACTTCTTTGACGTGGCCTGCAGAAGTTTTCAGCAGCGCCATTTCTTCGGCGTTCAATTTCAACTCAATGATTTGCTCGATGCCGTTGCGGCCCAGTTTGACGGGAACGCCCAAGAAAACATCGTTCAAACCGTACTCGCCGGTTAACCAGGCACAGACGGGGAAAATGCGCTGCTCATCTTTAATGATGGCTTCGACCATTTGCGCGGCTGCGGCGCCGGGGGCATACCACGCGCTGGTGCCCAGCAGGTTCACGATTTCGCCGCCGCCTGTTTTGGTTCGTTGCACAATGGCTTCCAAGGCATCCGGAGCGATCATCTCGGTAACCGGAATACCGCCCACAGTGGTGTAACGGGGCAGGGGAACCATGGTATCGCCGTGGCCGCCCATCAGCACTGCCTGAATGTCTTTGGGACTGACGTTGAGCGCCTCTGCCAGGAAGGCGCGGTAGCGGGCCGTGTCCAGGATGCCGGCCATGCCGAAGACCTTGCTGCTGTCCACACCGGCAGTGAGGTAGGAGCAATACGTCATGACGTCCAGCGGGTTGGCCACCACCACAATGATGGCGTCAGGGCTGTGCTTGATGACGTTTTCCGTGACCCCTTTGACGATACCGGCATTGGTGGAAATCAGGTCATCGCGGCTCATCCCCGGCTTGCGGGGAACGCCGGAAGTGATGACCACTACGTCGGAACCAGCAGTTGCCGCGTAGTCGTTGGTGACGCCCCGGGTTTTGGTGCTGTAGTAGTTGATCGGGGCAGTTTGCCAGATGTCCAGCGCTTTGCCCTGGGCCACGCCTTCTTTGATGTCTAACAAAATGACCTCTTTGAGGACGTCCTGATGAGCCAGCACATCAGCGCACGTAGCGCCCACATTGCCTGCTCCGATAACTGATACCTTGCTCATGAAAAGTGGATTGGAAATTTGCCGCAAAGGTAGGTCTTTTAGGGCGAAAACCCTTGTTCCCGGGCAACCGTGAACCAAAAGCCTGCCTTGGGTGTTGTCATGGAAATGTCGGAAAGTATCAGGTTGACACGAAGCTCGACGAGAAGATAAGGGCGACATGGCCTGAACTTCTTATCTTTGAAGGATCAGGTTCGTGCTCCGTTGGACAGTGCTTATCCGCTTCCGGTTGAACAGAAGCGTTTGGATTGTCTGATTTAGTGGGCAGGCCCCCCTCAGGCAGCCTGATTCTATTGGTTTTGCATTTTTTTAGCTGACAAACCTCCCTCTGAACCCATGCGGAATTTTTTCAGTTTGGTAGCTGCTGCTTTGTTGGCAGGGTTAACCCAGACAGCCACCCTGCAGGCCCAGGCACCAGACAACTACTGCGGCACCCACCAGACAGAAGCGGACCTTCAATGGCTGCGCGCCTGGCAAGCCGACCCGGCCCGATTCGCGGAATTCCGCAGGGCAGAAGAAGACCAGATTTTACCGGTCAAAGTGCATATTGTGGGTACGGATGACGGCAGCGGTTATTACCGCCTGGATCTGCTCATGGAGGCGTTTTGCGACCTGAATGTGCAGTACGAGGCAACGGGCTTTCATTTTTACATCCACGGCGACATCAATTACATCAACAATACCGCGTATTACTCGCACGACTACTTCAATGGGTCGCGCATGATGCTGGAAAACAATATCCAGCAGATGATTAATATTTATTTTGTAAATGATCCTTCTGGAGCCTGTGGTTATTATACCTACGGTCCGGACGCTATTGCCATTGCCAAATCCTGCGCAGGCGATGGCAACTCCACGATAGCCCACGAAATAGGCCATTACTTTAGCCTCCCCCACACGTTTTACGGCTGGGAATTTGGCACCGTAACAGAACCAGCCCGGGAGAAAGTAGCCCGCACCAATTGCAACGGAGCAGCAGACGGATTTTGCGGAACAGGACCCGACTATGCTCCTTACCGATGGAATTGCCCCACCACCGGTCCTTTCACCGACCCCGATGGCGTGTCGTTTGTTCCGGACGGAACTTTTTACATGTCTTACTCCAACGATGCCTGCACGGACAAGTTTTCAGATGACCAGCAGGCTGCAATGCACGATTTCCTGAATGAGGAGCGCGAAGACCTGTTGGTCCGCGCGGCACCAAGTCTTTACACGCATACGCTCGTGGAGCCTGCGGAGCCTCTGAATGGCACAATCGGAACGGCTTACAACTACACGGTGCTCAAGTGGTCCAAAGAAGCCAATGCCTCCGGGTATCAGGTTTCCGTTGCCTTGAATGCTTCCATGACGGCCATTACACACGAAGCCATTGTGGACGACACCGTTTATATTTTGCCTGAGTTAACCAAAGATCGCAAGCATTACTGGCGCGTAAAACCTCTCAGCAAAGGCAACACCTGCACCCCTTATTCCAGCATTCAGGAATTCACCACGGGTGAAATTGCCAGCGGTTTGATCGACTTTGCAGCGGGCACAAATGCCTTGCGCGCGTTCCCCAATCCGCTTTCATCCGGACAGCCACTTACTATTCAATTCGACAGTCCAACCGCTATGGAGATGACCGCATCGCTGCTCAGCATGGACGGTCGGATGTTGGCCAGCCAGTCTATCAATGCACTTAGCGGAGAGAACCGCGTGGCTTGGAACCTGCCGGAATTGCCGGAAGGGTTGTACCTGCTGGAACTGGTTTCGACTAACCGCTCAGACAACAACCAGCGCTACCTGCACAAAGTGGCCATATCCCGATGAACCGGGCTTGTTCCATTGCGTGGATCGCAGTCTGCTGTTTTGCCTTTGCGCCAAAGTCGCCGTTGGTTGCGCAAGCCCTTCGCCCGGAATCTGTTGCCCACACCGAATGTGGAACCGAGCTCACCGAAGTTGACCTCATCTGGTTGCGGGCGCTGCAGCAGGATACGGCCTTCCAGAAGCAAACCCATTCGGCTTCGCAGCGCGGTGGAGTCCAGTATGTGCGCGTTCAGGCACATTTGGTTGGACGGGAGAACTATACCGGGTACTACAGAATCCAATCGCTTTTAGAGTCCTTTTGCCGACTCAATGCGCAATTTGCCGAGACCGGATTTTACTTTTTTCTGGAGTACCCATTAAAGACCTACGAAGACGATCGCTGGCACAACCAGACTTTTTCTGATGGAATTGGAATGATTGTGCTCAACAACGAAGATGGTGCGCTGAACGTATATTATGTTGGGAGCATCGAAAGCGGCACCATAGCCGGGTATTTCAGTCCGGGTGCTGATGGTGTGGTCATGGCCAACTCCGCCTCAGCCCCGAGCGGCAATACGCTCGCCCATGAATTCGGGCATTTCTTTTCGCTGCCGCACACTTTTTTCCGCTGGGAGGGAGGCGAATCGCCTCCGCCTTCTTTGATCGAGCGCGTGGACGGAAGCAATTGTTCCAGTGCAGGTGACGGTTTCTGCGACACCCCACCGGACTATGCTTATTACCGCTGGAGCTGCCCGAGCGTGGGCCCATTTGTTGATCCCAATGGCGTTTCTTTTTTGGTGACGGATAGCTTTTACATGTCTTACGCCGGCAACGAATGCCTCAAGCATTTCAGTCCGCTGCAAAGCGCCGCCATGCGCGCCAACCTCAACGGGCAACGTCCGGAATTGATCAGCTCCATCGTGCCGAATTTCCCCAATGGGTACGATTCGGTGGTGTTGGGTGAACCCATCAACGGTGCCGTGAACGTGCCGCCGCGCGGCCAGCGTTTTACCTGGTCGGAAGTTCCTGGTGCGGTGGCTTATCATGTTGCCATAGCTTATACTACGCTCTTTACCGCTATTGCCGAAGAATCGGTGGTTACCGGAACGTCCTTTACTTCCTTGCGTCTGAAACCGGACCGCACTTTTTACTGGCGCGTCAAGCCCATTTTTGAGGGAAACACTTGCGAGCCTTCCTCAGCTTATTACCAGTTCAGAACGGGTGAAGCCGGAACACCGGTCAGTGGCATTGACCCCGTTCAAGCTGCGGACTGGACAGCCGTTCTTCACCCAAATCCCGTGCGCGCAGGCTCTGTCATCACCTTGGAATACACCGCTTATGAGTCAGCGGCGCGAACCTGGCAACTTCGGGCTATGGACGGTCGCATCGTTTCCAGTGGAGCGCTTCCCAATCCTGAGCTTGGTATTCCGCAAACTGTTGTGCTGGATGCACCCGCGCAGCCCGGTCTGTATGTGCTACTGGTATCGGGCGCTGATGGTACGGTCTGGCGGCGAAAAGTGGTTATTGGTTAGTCTGTGCTGACCGATATTTTTACCATAGGTTTTTTTACGGAAACAAACCTGGCGTCCGCGCTGTAGCCCACTACCCAAGCGATTCGCTCGCCGCTGAGCAAAACCAACTGTTGGCTTTTCTGGTGCGACGGTATTTTTTGATCGCTGAGGAAGCGCTTTAGTTTGCGTTTTTTGCCGCTTGTGGCGGGGTGAAAATAATCCCCTTCTTTCCAGGGCCTGATTAACAACGGGAAGGCCAGAGCCGCAGCATCCATCAATACACCGCTGTCGGCCGCGGGGGTTTTCAAGTGGTCTTTGTCAACCAGCGAAAAGGAAAAGCGCTGCCTTCCGCACCGAACGCTGCACGGAATGGTTGTAACCGAAACCGGCAAGGGCAGCTCCGGACCGCGGCCTTCCACCCACACCAGTTTTCCGCGCTCGCGGTACAAGACGCCGTCAGGAGAAGGCCAGGAAGCACCGGGTTGGCCCTTGGCCTGTGCGGCAATTTCGTCCACCTGGGCACCGCTAAATCCGAGTGGGAGCAAAAACTCGCGCAACAACGTGCGGGCAGCTCCCGATTCAAGCAATGCCGTTAGCGCCAAGGAAAAACCGTGTTGGTTGGGCCGCAGCACCAGCCGGCGCCAATGGTTGAGTCCGGTTTCGTAGAGCATCTCCGCCTCGCGCAACAGGCTGGCTGAGCGAATAAAACCGTTGACGGCACCTGGCAGCAAGCTTTCCGCTTGCGGGAGTGCTTCGCGGCGCACGCGGTTGCGCAGGTAGTCGGCTTCGAGGTTCGAGCGGTCTTCGCGCCAGGGTACCTCATGCGCGGTGGCGTAGTCGAGCAGTTCCTGTTTTCGGGCGAAAAGGAGGGGTCGCACGAGGCGGTCCCGTTTAGGGCGGATGCCCCGGAGCCCGCGCAGACCGGACCCGGTCAGCAGCCGCATGTACAGGGTTTCGGCCGTGTCGTCGGCGTGATGCGCCGTGGCAATGCAGTGATAACCATGTGCCGAGCGGATGCTTTCCAGCCAGGCGTACCGAAGGTCGCGTGCGGCCATTTGCAGCGAATCGGGTCCGCTGTTGGCCAGTGCTGCAGCATCGAGCGCTGTGCGGTAAAAGGGCAGCGACCACTGCTCAGCGGTTTGGCGCACCAGGACTTCATCAGCGGCCGAATCCTGTCCCCGCAGGCCGAACTGGGCATGCGCCATGCCGAAGGGCTGTCCGATCTGGTGCAGAAGATGAGCCAGCACCATGGAATCCGGACCACCGCTGCAGGCCAGCAGCACCGGACGACCCGGTTTAACCCGGCAGACACCGCGCAGGTATTCGCTGAAGCGTTGGCTCAGGGAGTGGGGGGTGGGGGAAGCAGCCATCCCGGCAAAGTTGCGGAATTCCCCGGCGCTGTTGCCACCCTCCCAGAGCCCTTCGCCCTAAACAACTCCGGGTTCTTTGAATCGGGCTTCGCGCGCGCAGCGAGGCCAGCGGAAAGGGTCAGGATTCCATCAAATCCAGCGCCGATTGGAGTTCAGCGGCCGTTTTGTGCTCGCCCTGCCGGCGTGCCAAGGCCAGGCCCCGGCGGTATAGATCTGCGGCTTTTTCCGGCTGCTGTTGGGCTTGCAGAAATCGCCCTGCGGTGTAAAAAGTGCCCAGGTATTCCGGGAAAAGCAGCAGCATGGCATCAAGCGCGGTATGCGCATCTTCTGTGCGCTCCATCCGTATGAACTCCAGCAGCTGCGCATAGCGAAGAAATGGGTCATCCCCGCGTTCGCGCAACAGGTCGGTTAATCGGTCCAATCGCTCGCTATTCATGGTCGGGATTGGCGTTTATCCGTATATTCGCAACGCGAAAATCCGCAACGCCTGACGCGCCTGTACGGACCACCCGGACCGGCTTTGTTTTGCGGAAAAGACCCTCTTTTCGTCTCCATTCTTTCCATCCATCCTTCATCCGAATAATTGCCAATCGCCGCATGAATATTCTCGTTTGCATCAGCAAAGTTCCGGATACTACGACCAAGATCAGTTTTACGGACAACAATTCGAAATTCAACGAAGCGGGCGTCCAGTTTATCCTCAATCCTTACGATGAGTGGTATGCGCTGGTTCGCGCTGTGGAGATTCGCGAGAGCTTGGGTGGCGAAGTCACCGTGTTGAATGTGGGGCGTGCCGACAACGAACAGATTATTCGCAAAGCCCTGGCCATCGGAGCGGATAAAGCCATTCGGGTGGATGCCGATCCGGCAGATGCCTTTTACGTGGCGCGTCAAATTGCGGAGCAGGCGCGTGCGGGTTCCTACGAAATGATCCTGCTGGGCAAGGAGACCATTGATTACAACGGCTCTATCCTGGGTGGCATGGTTGCTGAATTGCTTGATCTGCCTTACATCAGCCTGGCCTCACACCTGGATGTGGAAGGCCAGACCGCTACCCTGACCCGCGACATTGAGGGTGGAAAGGAGGTGTTGCAGGTAACCATGCCTTTTGTTGCCAGCGCCCAGAAAGGAATGGCTGAAGCGCGCATCCCCAACATGCGCGGCATTATGATGAGCAAATCCAAGCCGCTCAACGTGGTGCCGCCCGTGGACATCGCCCCACCGACGCGCATTGAGGCGTACCAACTTCCCCCGGAAAAGGGCCAGGTTAAACTGATTGCTCCGGACAACATGGAAGAGTTGGTCAGGCTGCTGCACGAAGAAGCCAAGGCCATTTAATTTTTTGAACATCCTATAAATTAAGTTCTGTTATGGCAGTTTTGGTTTACGCGGAATTTGTGGACGGGAAGCCCAAGAAAAGCACGTTCGAAGCGGTGTACTACGCAGCGCAATTGGCGAAGCAATTCCAGACATCCGCTGTTGCCCTGACCATTGGTCCGGCTGATGCGGCTGACCTGGCGGCTTTAGGGCAATACGGCGTGGAAAAGGTGCTTCACGCATCGGAAGCAAAACTGGAGCAATTCCAGTCCAAGGCCTACACCAAAGTCATTGCTGCTGCTGCGGATGCACAAAGCGCTGATGTGGTGGTATTGACGCACAATTCCAACGGCAAAGCGCTGGCTGGAAGGGTAGCTGTGCGGTTAGAAGCTGGCTTAGTTTCCGGTGCCATTGCCCTTCCCGATACAGCGGCTGGTTTTACGTTGCGCAAACCCGTGTTTTCAGGCAAGGCTTTCGCTCAAATCAGCATCCAGACCGGGCGGAAAGTTATTTCAGTGAACCCCAACAGCCTCAAACCCGAAGCCGGATCGGGCTCCGCGACCGTTGAGGCCTTTCAAGCCGCGCTGCAGGACAGCGATTTTGACGCAAAATTGGTCAAACGCGAGACTATGAGCACGGATGTTGTTCCGCTGCCCGAAGCAGAATTGGTGGTTTCCGCCGGCCGGGGCATGAAAGGGCCTGAAAATTGGGGCATTATTGAAGAATTGGCCACTACCCTTGGTGCCACCACGGCCTGCAGCCGTCCGGTTGCAGACACCGGCTGGCGCCCTCACCACGAACATGTGGGCCAAACCGGGGTTGCCATTAAACCGAATTTGTATATTGCGATAGGAATATCCGGCGCTATTCAACATTTGGCCGGTGTAAACCAGAGCAAAACCATCGTGGTCATTAACAAAGATTCCGAAGCGCCTTTCTTTAAGGCTGCTGATTACGGTGTTGTTGGCGATGCCTTCGAGGTGGTTCCTAAGCTCACGGAAGCCCTCAAAAGCTTTAAGAATTCCTAAGCCTTAGCCCCGGGGAATGCAGAAAATCAAGATGGAGATTGTTGCCTTGTCGCACAGCGTCTCCCAATCGCAATCATACGCGGTGGTGCTGGGCGAAGTGGCCGGAAGACCCCGGCGCCGTTTGCCCATCGTTATCGGTGCTTTCGAAGCACAGGCTATTGCTGTGGCCATAGAAAAGATTACGCCCACACGCCCGCTTACGCATGACTTGGTGCGCAACATCTTTGGCATGATTGACGTGGAGTTGCGCGAAATCGTGATCGACAACCTCCAGGAGGGCATCTTTTATTCCAAACTGGTTTGCGTCAGCGCCGGGCGCGAAATTGAAATAGATTCCCGCACTTCGGATGCTTTAGCCCTCGCCGTCCGCTTTAATTGTCCTATTTACACCTACGAATTTGTCCTGGAAGCAGCGGGCATAATTCTGGAGGAGGACGATCCGACAGCATCGGTAGAGGCCAGTCCGCGTGAAAAAAGCCAGGAGCCCCGCACGACACCCTCTTCCACGACGCCGCTTTCGGAGTTTTCGCTCCAGGAGCTCAACGATAAGTTGAAGGAATTGCTGGACCAGGAAGACTACGAGCGCGCTATTCGCATCCGGGATGAGCTGGATAAGCGCAAGCGCGAGAATTCCTGAAGGGCCGCTCTTCTTTGATTCTGCTGCCTAAGGCGCTTGTCTCCTTCGGCCAACATTTTAGCCCATGGATTTTTTCAGACCCATTCTGGGGCTGCTTTTTTTTCTGTCGGTTGCCTGGTTGCTCTCCCGAAACCGCAGAAACATCAATTGGCCGCTGGTGGTCAGCGGCATCATCATGCAGGTGGTTATCGCCGTGCTGGTGCTTCGGGTTCCTCAGGTTGCAAGTGCATTTAAGGCGGTCGCAACAGGCTTTACGCTCTTGTTGAGTTATTCGGAGAAAGGCGCCGAGTTTGTGTTTGGAAGCTGGCCCGGCGATGTTTGGGTAGCCACGGGCACCGGCGCAGACGGACAAATGGGATTTGCCCGAATTGGGTTCATTTTTGCGTTTAAGGTATTGCCCACCATTCTTTTCTTCTCCGCCTTTTCCGCAGCGCTTTATTACCTCGGCTTGTTGCAGTTGATTGTCAAGGGCTTTGCCTGGATCATGAGCAAAACCATGCGCTTGTCTGGCGCAGAGAGCCTGGCCGCAGCGGCCAATGTCTTCATTGGACAGACTGAAGCGCCGCTGGTCGTCCGGCCCTATCTGGAGCGTATGTCCAAGTCTGAAATCATGTGTTTAATGACCGGGGGAATGGCCACGATTGCCGGGGGCGTCTTTGGCGCATACGTCGCCATTTTGGGCGGCACCGATCCGGCTGAACAGGCGCGTTTTGCGGCACATTTACTGTCGGCATCCATCATGTCTGCCCCGGCGGCCATTGTTTTCGCCAAGCTGTTGGTTCCGGAAGATCCCGGCACCAAGCCAGACCGTTCCTTAAGTATTCCCAAAACGGACATCGGCACGAATTTGCTCGAAGCAATTTCAACCGGCACCCGCGATGGGCTAAAACTGGCGGTGAATGTAGGGGCGATGTTGTTGACCTTCACCGCATTTATGTACTTGTTGAATGGGGTATTGCTTTGGGGGGGCTCCTGGTCGGGGCTCAATGCGTTGATTGCGGGGGGGGGACAATACGAAGGGTTGACCTTGCAATATCTGTTGGGCCAGCTCTTTTCGCCGGTAGCCTGGTTGCTGGGCGCGCATCCCGATGATTTGGCGCTGGTAGGCCAGGTGCTGGGCGAAAAGACTATCCTGAATGAGTTTTTTGCATATGCCACTTTGGGGGATATGAAAGCCAGCGGCTTGCTGCAAAGCGATCGCTCTGTGGTGATTGCTACCTATGCCCTATGCGGCTTTTCCAACTTTGCCTCCATAGGCATTCAAATAGGGGGAATTTCTTCGCTGGCGCCCGGGCAACAGCGCACCCTGGCCCAACTGGGCCTCTTTTCGCTCCTGGGCGGCACATTAGCCTGCCTGATGACGGCAGCCATCGCTGCGCTGCTGATATAGCGCAACGCCAACGGACCCAGCCTGGGTTCTGAACACGTTTCCTACCGGAACAAAGGCCGTTGCTAATCCCTGGGTTACACGCAATCCCTGGGCAACGTTTAGGTCTTGGCCTGCACGCAATCCCCGGGCAACGTTTAGGCCTTGGCCTGCACGCAATCCCCGGTCAACGTTTAGGCCTTGGGCCATGAAATTGTCATGCTATCATCCTGTATATGTCAAAGTCCGTTAATTCTATGTTAAGGTTGACCGAGTGTTGCTGATTAACCCGAGGGCCTGTCTATATTCGGTGAGTACAAAGCGGTTCAATCGCTTTGCACCGAAAAGTAGGTTTGTCGATATATTTTTCGTTTTCATTTTTCGTTTTCATTTTTCGTTTTCATTTTT
>WGOA01000060.1 GCA_016124275.1 Bacteroidota bacterium | reverse complement strand
CCATCAAAAACGGCATCATACCACTGGACTAAAACCGGAAGAAGCGTACCGAAACTCCATGATCAAAACCGCTGCTTGATCACCAATGAGATTAGCTTAACAACAAGACCTTTTGGTCCAAGCTTTGGGGAGTATTACAGTATGAAGGTCTGCTGTTTCGATGATGAAAAAGGGAATCAATATTGAACAGATGTACTTATTATGAAAAAACTCCAAGCGAAGCTCTTTTTACAAATGCTATTGGAGGAGACGGATAATCAGGAATGTCCAGAATGATGCCTAAATTCACTAAGAATTCCTTTTACAACCACTGACTTTAAATATGCGCACGATTACAATAGATATTATAAACGAAAAAGTTTTAAACCTGCTCCGAAACCTTGAACAGTTAAAGCTAATACGGTTAAGAAAGGAAAACTCAACTGAAGAAATTGAAAACATTGACTGGACCAAGCACAAAGGAGCAATGTCAAAACAGCCGTTAAATGAAATCGATCAACAATTAAATGGGCTTCGCAGCGAATGGGAGTAAAGTACCTTTGGGACACCAATACTGCCATCTACTACCTTCAGCGTCAATTCCCTCGATTAGCCGAAGATTTTATAGATAATATATTAATATCAAATAGACCAGCTATTTCAGTGATCACTGAGATAGACCTGCTTTGCTGGAAAACGGCCAAAGAAAAAGACAACGAAGTTATTCGTGGATTTATCAGTGACTCAATAATTTTTGAGTGAGAAAAGGACGTTAAGCTGAAAACCGCAGAGATACGTAAAACATATAATATTAAACTTCCAGACGCTATCATCGCCGCCACATCACTTGCATATGACCTCACTTTACTGACCAGGAATACGGCTGATTTTAAAAATATTATAGGTGTAAATGTAATTAATCCACACGACTTATAGTTCCTTCCCCTTTTTATCCACACCCCACCACTTAGTTAGAGCCAGTCTACGCAACTCGAGCCAACGGGACGAAACTTGCCCCGGCTTAGCCTTTCGGGCGAAGGACCCCGGTAATTATGAGCAAGCATGTGGATAAAAAACCCGAAATCAGCTCTCCCCATTTTTCCCTACCTTAAGGTCAAATTTATTGTGCGCTCAAACTGGTTAGGAAAATGCCTTCCCGTTTCCGCTTGAACATCAAGACCATGCATCGTTTCTCACTTTTTATGGCCATGCTGGCACCATGGCAGATTGTGCAGGCCCAAGTAAGCACCGCTCAGTTCACCAATGTCAGCGTAGAAGCCGGGCTTTCCCAGTTTGAACTAACCTGGGGGCATTCGTGGGCAGATATCAATGGCGACGGGCTGCCCGATTTGTTTGTTTCCAACCATTACCGGCTGCAGGACTACAACGAGCCTTACTTTTATTACAATCTGGGGAATGGCACGTTTCAGCAGCGACAAGTGCCGTTTCGCAAGCGAGCCCCGGATATGCACGGCAGCGGATGGTTTGATTTTGACAACGACGGCGATCAGGACTTGCTGGTAGAGACTGGCCGCACCAAACGCAACCTCTTTTTAATCAATCAGGGCGAAGGGGTTTTTACGGAGGCTGCGATAGCGTTGGGGCTTGACGTACCTTTTTTGGAAGGACGCACCCCGCTTTTCATCGACCAGAACCGCGATGGCTTGCTGGATGTGATCCATACGGCGGGCATTGCCATTGCGCCTGATCTGCCGTCCACAACAATGTCCATTCAAACGGATTCGGGCTATGTCAATCTCAGCGATTTTGAGGACGACAATCTGGACGCGCTGAGCACTGCGCAGGGCTTTCTGGCTGACTTGGACGGTGACGGACAGCTCAACGCTGCCCTTGTTACTTCAGCGGCAAATTTCTGGTACCAAACGGGCTGTTTGCCTTTGCAGCGCTCAGGTTCAACTGAGGTGGAAAAGATCGTAGAGACGATCTCCGGCGATTTTAATGGGGATTTGATGCCCGACTTGTACGTTGTTCGAAACGACCCGGGTCAAAGTGCAGTAAGCAACAATTTCCGCACCAATTACCAGGTATTTTTTGGCATTAATCTCATTAACCCTGCTTCCATTGCAGCAGCCCAAGGCCCCAGGCATGGCATGGCCCTGGTGGACAGCCATGGTACTTTGGAGTACACACCCAACCCGGGTTTTGTAGGTTTGGATTCCGTTTATGTTACCTACTGCGATTCTTTTGAGAATTGCGACGGCAGCACCCTTCGCTTTAACGTACAAGCGGCAACCCCGCCTGTCTATTCAGAACATAACATTTATTATGTTAGAACCGATTCGCTCCTAACCCTTCCCATTCCTAAACTGATTCACCCCTATCGCTTTCAGACCAAGGCCGCCCTTCGTCCAGCCAGCAATGAGCACGGGTTCACGTTTCGAGTAAATAGCGACTCCGTTTTTTTTATACCGGGCATTCCCTTTCTATTTCCTCCCGGTGCCATTGCCATTGGGGCCAGTGGTTATCTGCCTGAAGATGAGCAGGCATTTTTGCTTTTGGCCTCCGATACACTCAATCACGGCCTGGCATCGTATACACCCGGCGCGGAGAAAAAACTGTACATCGGATACAGTCCGTCGGATAACGCCTGGACAGTCAATTTTAACAGTGATGCCAATACATACTTTGGACTGTTGTCCATTTTTACCACCCGGCAAGCCAAAATCCTGAGCACCACCAATTTTGACACCATTTTCACGACGCTCCCCGACCGTTTGCTCGCAAATACCGCGGCAGGATTTGTGGATGTGACCGATGCCGCCGGCCTGGGAGCACCCAGCACGTCCATAGGCGTGGTTGCAGGCGATTTTGACAACGACATGGACCTGGATATTTACCTTTCCATGGGTTTGGGCGATGGCAACAGGCCCAATCAAATGTGGGACAATCAGGGGCATGGCACCTTCGTGCTGGTGCCGGGCAGCGCGGGTGCACCAGGTACTTCAATCGGAGCTGCTGGCCCAACCAGCACGGTTGATTACGACCGCAATGGCTTTCTGGATCTTTTTGTGGAACAGGGCCGAGGGCTGGGCAACGAAACGCCCGGTCCTTACGAGCTGTTTCGCAATGCGGGCAACGCCAACCACTGGATAGGATTTGATCTGGAAGGTACAGTTAGTAACCGCGACGGCATTGGTGCGGTGCTGACGTTGCATGCCGGGGGAAGGGCGCAGTTGCGCGTGGCCGACGGTGGCATGCACCGCTTTGCGCAGAACGAAAGCACCATCCATTTTGGTCTGGGACCCAACCTGATCGTGGACAGCGTGATCGTGCAATGGCCTTCCGGAATCCGGCAGGTAGCCTTTAACCTGCCCGCCGACCAGTATTTGGTCTTAGCAGAACCTGCAGAAACAGGCACTTCCTGTTTTCCGCCTACCGGTTTACAACAAGGTATTTTTATAGACAAAGTTGGTCTGCGTTGGAAACCCGCTGCCTGCGCCCTGGCATACCAGGTATCGTGGCGCAATGCCGACAGTGCTGCAGCCAATTTTTTCCAGACCGCAACAACCGACCAGTTAGTGCCCAGCGGGTTGCTGATTCCCGGCGCCACCTATTTTTGGAAGGTTCGCGCCCTTTGTCAGGACAGTACACTCAGCCAGTATTCGCGGCCGATGATTTATACTGCGTTTGCTAATTGTCCAGCCCCGGATACGCTCACATCAGCCCTTTTTTGGCCAGATTCTTTGGTACTGTCCTGGGAGCCGGTACCCACTTTACAGTTTTATCAGGTGTACTTCAGGCCGCTCGGTGCTGCTTCCTACCAATCAAAAAAAATCCCGCAGCCAAGCGTAAGTATTCCAGCTTCACGATTAACACCCGGCTCGGCGTTTGAATGGTTTGTGCGAGCCAATTGCGCCATAATAGGTGCAGGCGATAGCAGCGCCATCCAGACCACCTTCATTCCGGCTATCCGTTTGTCTGATGGCTCGCTTAACGGTGGGTCGAATAGCTGGACCCTTCACCTGCAACCGAATCCGGCTGCGGATCGGGTGCAAGTGCAGCTTAAAGGGGATACTCCCGCTGCCGCCCTTCCAGGCATCCTGAACTGGCAGTTGCTGGACCCACAGGGCCGCATGGTCCAACAAGGGCAGTTTCAAGGAACTATGGAGATGGATGTTCGCGGACTACCGGAGGGTTTGTACTGGTTTACCTGGTCTTCTACCGAATCTGCGCAGCGCGGCTTCCAACCCCTGCAGGTTGTGCATTGACTTCCCGGCTAACTTTTATGCCCAAGCCACGTTGGGCATGGGCAGGCTTTGGGCAAACAAAGCGATGGTCCCTAACAACGAACAGGCACAAAAGTTTATTCGTTGAAGCTTAATTATTTGTTAAGGCAATTGAACAAAAAAGTTAAACACGGCGTCTGAAGGGAAACAAAAAATTTCCCCCTTATGAACCCCGTACTACTTGCAGTTCAAAGGCTAGCCGCCGATGACTACACAGGTTTCACTTTTTTCGTAGGAACCATGGCGATGATGGCCGCCTCGGTTTTCTTTTTCCTGTCCATCAGCACAGTTGACGGCAAGTGGAAAACATCGCTGCTGGTCAGCGGGTTGATCACGTTCATTGCCGCCGTTCACTATTACTACATGCGCGATTATTGGGGCTCATTTGGGGAGTCTCCCACGTTTTTTCGCTACGTAGACTGGATTTTGACGGTGCCATTGATGTGTGTTGAGTTCTACTTGATTTTGAAGGCCGCCGGTGCTAAAGTTGGTTTGCTTTGGAAATTGATTGCGGCGTCCGTGTTTATGTTGGTGACCGGTTACGTTGGAGAAGCCATCCACCGCTATGATTCCATCAGCTGGTTCTGGGGAGCCATATCCGGTGCGGCCTACTTCTACATTGTGTACCTGATCTGGTTTGGTGAAGCCCGGAAATTGGCAAATGCCTCTTCGCCGGCGGTACAGCGCGCGCACAACGTGCTTTGTTGGTTTGTCCTGGTGGGATGGGCGATCTACCCAGTAGGGTACATTCTTGGAACGGCCGGTGGTTTGTTTGGTGCTCAAGTCAGCGCAAACCTGGATGCAGCAGCAGGCGCTATGAACATCATTTACAACATTGGTGATGCCATCAACAAGATTGGTTTTGGTTTGGTGATTTACACGCTGGCCACCACCATGTCTTCTACCGCCTCGGGTAAGGCTGCTTAATGTGCGCATTCAGTATTTTAACCCTCTTCTGACAACTTTGCGGACCGGCATATTGCCGGTCCGCAAAATGTCTGTCACATGCGCTATTTTTTAACCATATCAAGTGTCATACTAAGCTGGACGCTGCCCGGCTTTGTGGAAAATATACAGTTATATCTGTTTTTATGGGTTGTTGGTACCATCGGCATGGCGCATGGTTCGCTTGATCATCTTGTGCATCGGGCTAGCGAAAAGGGCAACAGGGGCATGCTCCGATTCTATGCGGGGTATCTTCTTGCTTGCGGAGTGGTAGCTATGGTTTGGTGGCTCCAGCCACTGATGGGGCTGGGGTTGTTTATTGCTTCCAGCGCCTATCATTTTGGACAAGCGGAGATTCCCGGCCTTCCTGGAAACACTTCGCTCAGTTTATGGGTTCGCCGGTCTTCCTGGGGAATTGCGCTGCTGATGATCCCGCTGATTGCGCACAGCCAAGCGATTCAGCGTTCCCTGCTGGAATGGCAATTTGCAACAAGCGGGCAAGCGCTTCAACAGAGTGGATTGGCTATATTGATCTTCGCAGCAGGGTGTTATGGGTTGGCCAGCTTGGGTGGGCTCCCCCCAAAAGGCAATGCCTTTCAAAGAGCGTCTCTTTTACCCGTAGCTTCCTGGATAGGTTACGCTTTTTTGTTATGGGTGACCCCACCTTTATGGGGGTTTACCTTGTATTTTGGAATCTGGCATGCCTGGCCCGCGCTGGAGAAATTGGCAACGGCCCTTCAGCTGAACCAGAAGAAAGACTGGCTTAAGGCTCTATTGCCCAATTATTTTCCTTCCTTGCTGGCAACTCTCTGCTGGATTTGGCTGGCATCCTGGTGGGCTCCGGAATATATGGTAGCGGGTTTGTTAGTCTTGTTATCTGCATTGACAGTGCCTCACACGTTCGTGTTTGAGCGATTGTACCGAAAGGGCTGAGCGCAGTATCACCAACGCCTTCTCCCGCCCTTTTATTCACATCTCCTGCCATTTTAGCCCGTTTTTTTACCGCATGACGCTCAGATAAATGTAACAGGATCAAGGGGTTCTGAGGGCGAAGACATGCAATGGGCCCACATATCCAAATGCGGTGCACGTGTAAAGGCTTATGGCTTTGAGGGCAGATACATGCAGCAGCACTCGCTTGAAAGAACGCAACCATGCAATCCTGCTGCCATGTGAAGAAACGGCGGGGTAACGGACGGGCCATTTGTGCTCCGTTAAAACATGGCAACCCGTGCTACTTTGACCCTCGACCATCCGGGAAACGCAGGTTTCCTTTTTACTCCAGGAATACGGGCCATTATTATGAACCATTTGTCTTCCGATAGTGCCGGAGGACGCCGCGGCTGGATATTTGCCGTTAACGTCCTTCTCCTAACCGCCTTTATTGCGGTATCGGGTTCCCAAGCGCGGCTTATAGCGCAGGTTGCCAATTTTACGCCTAACCGCACGGCCATTTGTCCGGGCAACTACATCACGTACAGCAATACCTCTACCTGGCCTTCGGGAGCGGGTAGAACGTTTGCGTGGTCGTTCCCCGGGGGCTTTCCCAATGCGGATACGTCGCGCAGCCCGTTGGTGTACTACGCCACGCCAGGCGTGTACACCGTGAGCCTGACGGTTTGTTCCGGGGGTATTTGCGATACGGAAACCCGCAACGCCTACATCACGGTGCACAGCGCTCCGGCGACCAACTTTTCCTGGTCTATTCCGGATGCCTGCCAGGGCGACGAGATTCAGTTTACGGATTTGACTGCGCCCGGCAGCTCCGCAATCGCCAGCTGGTTTTGGGATTTTGACGATGGAAGTGGCGACGCCAGCCAGAACCCCCTTCACGCGTTTCCCGGACTCACCACCTACGAGGTGATTCTGTTGGTCACAGACGCCAACGGGTGCCAGGATGACGTGGCCATCAACGTGACCCCACAACCTGGCCTTCAGGGTTCGTTCAATGTTGATCAGCCGCTTGATTGTGGAGCAGGGCCCTTGAATGTCAGCGCCAGCGGCTCAGCGACGGGTGGCCTTTCGCCCTACACCTATACGTGGAATTTTGGCAACGGCGATACAGGTGCAGGTGCGTCGGACGCCACCGTGTACAACGGTTGCGGTTTGTACGATGTGACCATGGTAGTGCGCGACCAGAACGGCTGTACGGATACTGTGGTGGATGCCGGTGCTGTCAACCTGTTTTGCCCCAACGTGAATTTTACCATGAGTGCGGACACGGTTTGCGCCGGTGAGCCGCTGTTGGTTTTTGATGCCTCCGTTCCCGGTGGCGGCACCAGTGCGTGGCAGTTTGATCTGGGCGATCCAGGGTCCGTCAGCGGCGGGATCAACACCGGCTATGTGTATTCAACACCGGGAGTTTATACCATACAGCATTGTATGGAGTATGCCAACGGTTGCCAGGAATGTGTGACCCGCGATGTGGTGGTGCGCAACAAACCGATTGCCGGCAGCATCAGCATTAACCAGAGCAATTCCTGCCAGTTGCCGTTCAGCCCAACGCTTACGGCTGTTGGCGTTTCCGGTACACCGCCCATTTCTTACGAGTGGCAAATTGGCAGCGCTACCTACTACGGGCCGGTCATCAACCCGACGTTTACGGCTCCGGGTGTGTTGACCGTTTACCTCATCGTCACCGACGGCACCGGCTGCAGCGACACCATCGTTTCGCCCAACCTGATCCGGATCCGCGCGGCAGTTCCCGCATTCACGCTGAGTACTAACCTGGGCTGTGCCCCGCTGCCGGTGGAGATCATCAACACCAGCTTTTCACCGCTGGTGCCCATTGATTCCTTTGTCTGGGATTTGGGCGATGGCACGGTGTTCAGTTCCACCACCATGGACACTACGAATCATGTGTACAGTGCCGTGGGTGCCTATACCGTAAGTCTTATTACGTACACGGCTCTGGGCTGCACCGACACGGCTACGGCACTGGTGCAAGTGGGGGAAGTAGATGCCGATTTCTACTTGCTTCGCGACACCACGTGCTCCACCGCGCAGTTGATCAACGAAACCCTCAACGCGGATTACACTATCGTTTATTGGGGGAATGGCGATTCGACCGTTTTGCCGGATCCGTTGGGTGATTATACCTATTTCTATTATGGCATCACAGCACCGACGAACTTCACCATTACCCTGGTGGCGTACTTCAACGGCTGCTCAGAAACCGTCACGCAACCAATTTTGGTTACGCCACCCTTTGGCTTTGACCGCTCGGTAACGCGCGACTGCTCGGATCCGTTTACGGTTACCCTTTGGGTAGATCCTGCGGTGCTTTCCGGGCCTTTCTGCTGGGATGCGGGCTCGGGGGATACCCTCTGCAACGTCAACCCGGCCACGTTTACCTTTCCGGATGAAGGCGTGTACACGGTGTACATTCGCAACCCGGGCAACGCGCTGTTCGACACCACTTGTGTGCTGGATTACTTTGAAATTCCTATTGTCAATTCGGTGGCCAGCTTCGTGGCGGATGACCTGGTGGGTTGTGGAACGTTGACCTCTTACTTCAGCAACACTAATACCGATCCGGTTTTTGATACCATTACCTATCGCTGGGAAATTGGCCCCAGTTTGATCAACGGCATTACGTTTACCAGCATTACGGTGGGCGACGATTGGGCCTACTACTTTGCGCAACCGGACATTTACCCCATTCGCATGGTGCCGCTGGATTCCACGTTGTGCAATGTGGGCTATACCGGAACGGCGGTGGTGAGCGAGCCAACGGCACTTTTTTTGATTGATTCCATTCGCGGCTGTGACCCGGCCACCGTGTACTTCCGCGATTCGTCATATGCTATCTATCCCGATCCCCGTATGGATCTTGTTCAATGGTCCTGGACCTTTGACAACGCTTCCTGCCCGGATTACATTGGCCGCACGCCACCGCCCTGCACGTACAGCCCGGGTACCTATGAGGTAGGTTTGCGCGTGCGCGATGCCGCGGGTTGTGTGTCCATTTACGGTGAGGAAATCACCATTGCTCCTTCTGATGCAATGGCGGGCTTTACCTACACAGCGCCAGTCTGTGGGAATGATACAGCGTATTTCTTTAATGGCTCCACGGGCAGCAATGGCATAGCCAGTTATTTCTGGCAGTTTGGCGATGGTGCTACAAGCACAGAGGCCAATCCCATGCATGTGTATGCCACAAGTGGAAGCTATGCCGTTCGCCTGACCGTAACCGATTCAGCCGGTTGCAGCGATCCGCTGACGCGCGGGGTGGTCATTGACTTGAGCGATGTCACGCCCAATTTCACAGTCACGTATTTCAGCGTGGGCATTTGTCCGCCCATTCCCGTTCAATTGACCAACACCAGTACCGGTACCGTTACTGCTGTGCAATGGTATGTAGAAACTTCGACCGGAATCAATTATTACACCGGCAATACAGCCATTCACACCTACACCATGGCGGGCGACTACGACATCACCATGGTAGTGACGGACAGCCGCGGGTGCACCGATACGCTGACGCGCACTGATAACGTGACCATAACCGGTCCTACGGGCGATTTAGCCCTAAGCCCTACGAGCGGTTGCGCGCCGCTGGACGTTTTCTTCGACCTGGAAAACATCAACGCCGACCAGGTGTTCATCGACTTCGGCAACGGTGACACGTTGCAGGTGTTTGGCGACTTCATCTTTACCTACAACGACCCCGGCACCTACTGTCCGCGCATGATCCTGCTGGACAGCCTGGGTTGCGAAACGCAGTACAACTGCCCCGGCACCATTACGGTGTACGATGTCCCGACGGCGGCATTGTCGCTGAGCGAGCCGCTGATTTGCGACGGCAATGCACTGTGGGTGCGCAACGAAACGGATTTGGGCGCGCTGATCAGCCCCATTGTGAGCACGGTGCTCGACTTTGGCGACGGCAGCAGCACGAGCTTTGTCGGCACGTTTGATTCGCTTTCGCACAGCTATACGGCCTCTGGTTTTTATACGGTTCGAATGGTGTTGGAGAATGCTGGCGGCTGCATCGATACGGTGGAAGCGGTGGTGGCTGTTGGCGAGATTCCAACAGGTACATACAGCCTGACGCCTGCCGCGGGTTGCGACCCGGTCACCGCCACGGTGACCCTGGGCGGCGTTTTTGCGGATTCTGCTTTTGTGAATTTCGGCAACGGCGTGACCTTGTACGCCGACAGCGCCGTGTCCTACACCTACACGGTGCCAGGGGTTTACGTGCCCAGCCTCTACCTGCAGAACAACACGGGTTGCTCGGCCATCATCGCCAACGGCGACCCGATCGTGGTGGGGCATGCTCCCGAAGCGGCCTTGTTGGTGCCCGACAACAGCAATTGCCAGGGCCAGAGCTTTGTCCTGACCAATGCCAGCGTGGATACGGTGAGCAATCCGCTGATCAACGCGATTGACCAGGTAGCTATTTTCGCCGACGGTGCACTGCTGGCATCGGGCGCTTCGTTGGGCAGCGTGCTGTACACGCCGCTTGCTCCAGGCACCTATCCGGTTATGTTGATTGCGCGCAACGATTTGGGTTGCAGCGACACGGCTTTTGCCGAAGTGACCACGCACCCTGAGCCGGTAGCGGCTTATGACCTGACGGATGCGATAGGATGTGCTCCGGTAACGGCAGGCGTCAACATCATCAGCCTTTTGGCGGACTCAGCCTGGGTGGATTTTGGCGATGGAACCACGCTGTTTTCCGATACGGCAGTGTCGCACACGTACACCCTTCCCGGGGTTTACTTTCCGCGACTGATCTTGCGCGATACCACGGGGTGCAACAACATTATTGCCAACGGTGATCCGGTAACCGTAGGGTATGCTCCGGAAGCAGTGCTGGCCATTCCCGACAACAGTTTGTGCGAAGGGTCGAGTTTCGCACTGCAGAACCTGAGCCTGGACACGGTCAGCAACGCGCTGATCAACCCGATTGATGACCTGCAGTTGTTTGTGAATGGCGTACTGGTGGCCAGTGGCCCGCCGATGAACACGGTGTTGCACACGCCCGCAGCGCCGGGTTCCTATGAAGTGTTGCTGGTGGCCTCAAACGATTTGGGCTGCATGGATACGTCAACGGCTGCGTTTACTTCGGTGCCTTTGCCTTCCGGGAACTATGATTTGCTGGGTGCCACGGGTTGCGCGCCGCTGACCATGACCGCCGAACTGACAGGATTAGCGGCCGATTCCGCCTGGATGGATTTTGGCGATGGCACTTCAATGTTGCTGACGGGTTCGATTGATTATACCTACCCGTTGCCCGGTGTTTACGTGCCGGTGCTGACGCTGCGCGACAGCTCGGGTTGCTCGCTGATTGTGGCCAACGGTGACCCGGTCACGGTGGGCCACCAGCCGGAGGCGGTGCTGGCCGTGCCTGACGCCACCAATTGTGAGGGCGATCAGTTCACCTTCATCAACCTGAGCCAAGACACCATAACGAATCCTACACTCAATGCCATCGATCAGTTGGCGCTGTTTGTGGACGGCGTATTGATTGCCAGCGGTCCCCCGATGAACAGCGTCTTGTTCTCGCCGGTAGGGGCTGGGGTATTTAATGTTACGTTGGTTGCTTCCAGCGATTTGGGCTGTACCGACACAGCGTTTGCTACGGTGGAAACGTTTGCTGGCCCGCGCGGTGCGTATGTGCTTTCGGGGGCTATTGGATGCGTTCCCGTTGAAACGCATGTCGCACTGTTGGGTCTGGTTGCAGATTCCGCCTGGATTGATTTCGGGGATGGTTCGCTGGTGCCGGTTACCGGCGATGTGGACTATACGTATTCCACGCCGGGTATTTACGAGCCGCGGCTGCTGCTGCAGGACAACAACGGCTGCGGCCTGACCGTGTTCAACGGTGATCCGGTTACGGTGGCGCACCGTCCGGAGGCGCGTTTGGCGGTGCCCGATTCGTCGCAGTGCGCACGGGAGACCTTCACCCTGATTAATTTGAGCGTGGATACGGTGACCAACCCCACGCTAAACGCAATTGACGACTTGCGCCTGTATTTTGACGGGGCGCTGCTGGCCTCCGGGCTGGCCATCGATACAGTGCTCTTTACGGCCAGCAATGCCGGTGATTTTCCGGTGGAATTGATTGCGCTCAACGATCTGGGTTGCGTGGATACTGCCCGCCGCGACGTGGTGGTGCACCCGGTGCCGCTGCCCGATGCGGGTGCTGAAGCCCGGGTGTGCGAAGGGGCTGAAGTGGCCCTTGACGGCTCGGGTACGCTGGGCGCAACCAACTGGAGTTGGACGCCGGCTGACCTCGTCAGCGACCCATCTGCTGAAGTGACCACTGCTGTGTTGACCGGTGGCAATGTCATGTTCTACCTCAATGTGGACAATGGTTTTTGCGCTGCCTTGGATTCGGTCCAGGTGCGCATGCTCCAGGATTTGGGGTTGATTCCCGGTCCGGATGCCGAGCTATGCCGCGATGGCAGCGTGCCGCTGAGCGCCCAGGTGGACGCGACGGTTCCAGGTGTTTCCTGGATCTGGTCGCCCGCCGCTGGGCTGAGCGATCCTACTTCGCTGAATCCGGTGGCCACGCCGACGGGTGATGCGGCCTATACCATCACCGCAACGTGCGGCACCCTGGAAGAAGCGGCAACCATCTTTGTGGATATTTTGGAGCCGCCCACGGTGGAGGCCCGTGCTGATACCACGCTGCTGATTCTGGGCAGCACGGTGCAATTGGAAGCCGAAGGTTTTGGTGGCAACGGCGCCCTAGAGCTCTGGTGGGAGCAAAACCCTGACCTGAGCTGCACCGATTGCCCCAATCCGCTGGCTACGCCCCAACAGGATGGCTGGTACCTGGTCAACGTGGTGGACGAAGCGGGTTGCGCGGACGTGGATTCCATCTTCCTGCGCGTCTTCACAGATTGTCTGGGCGACGATTTTGAATTGGGAAAGGCCTTTACGCCCAATGGCGACGGTACTAACGATATGATGGAGTACCGCTCGGAGACCATCGGTGTCCTGAACCAGTTCCAGGTTTGGAACCGATGGGGCGAACTGGTCTTTGAAACCAACGACCGGACGGAGTTCTGGGACGGCACCTACCGCGGCCAGCCCATGGATCCTGCCGTGTTTGCCTTCACCATCCAGGGGGTTTGCATTAATGGCGAGAATTTTCTCAGAACCGGTGATATCACCCTCATCCGATGACCGATCACCTTCATCTGATAATCGATCAGGCTGATTTGATCGCGATACCCCCTTCACCCGAAAACCTATAGCGAGGTTTCCAACCCTCCATCTGTTTTAACAAAACGCGAAAAGCAGCGACGCGACGGGAAAGCTTCCCCCAATATTATTAAAAATAGTCATATACTAATATAGCTATGAAACTCATTTGTTCCCAATTCCTCGTTTTTGTAATGGTCGTGTTAAGTGGCGCATCCGGGTCCTTGTTGGCCCAGGATGCCCGCTTTTCACAATTTTTTACAACGCCGCACCTGGTGAATCCAGCCATGAATGGCTTGTTCCAGGGCGATTACCAGGTGATGCTGAATTACCGCAGTCAGTGGGGAACCATCATGGAGAGTCCATACCGGACGGTTTCGATGGCCACGGCCATGAAGGTCTATCCGCGCTTTGCGCCCTGCGATTATGTGGGCCTGGGATTTAATGTCTTAGCTGACCAGGCTGGTGCGCTCAATTTTGGTACGGTGCAAGTGAACATGGCCGGTACCTATTACAAGTCGCTGAACGGCTACGGTACCAGCTACCTGGCGCTTGGCTTTACGGGCGGGGTAGGGCACCGAAGCCTGAAGGTTAACCCCTTTACGGATTTTCTGGATCAGCCTGAGGCATTGCCCGCTAATGCATTTTTATACACCGACCTG
>WGOA01000007.1 GCA_016124275.1 Bacteroidota bacterium | reverse complement strand
TGCCAAGCGGTATTTGTGAAAAACCATCTTGCGTGTTTAATACCAGTTTTTGATCCTCGGGTTTTGCGGCCTTTAAATTATCCAAGGCGCTCAAAAGGTTTAGGTTTGATCCATTTTTTATAGTGATATACCTTTGTATGGCATCCTTGAGTTCTTCCTCTTTAATGGGTTTAACGAGATAATCCAGCGCGTTGAAGCGGAAGGCCTTGATGGCATAATCGCTGTGTGCGGTAATAAAGATGGTTTTGAACCCTATTGTGGGTAGTTGATTCAGGAGTTCAAAGGCGGTACAATCCGGTAGTTCAATATCGGGAAAAACCAGTTCCGGATTTTGGTCGGAAACAAGTTTGATGGCATCTCTTCCCGTGGATGAGCGGCCTAACAGCACAATTTCCGGATGATTTTCTTGCAACAGGTCGCAGAGCAGCTCAGCCATCAAGATATTGTCTTCTACCACTATAGCCTTAATACGCTCCATAATTCGGTCAGGGAAGGTAAATAAACCGTTTGATAAGTGGCCCCACCGTCCGATAAGCCTGGCTGGCTTTCCTTGCCCCATAGCTCTAGCTTTAGACCAGGGCATATCCGAAAATCCCATCCATGAATTCCTCAGGCGGCCGGTTTGTATTATTTCTACTCTCGCTATTATGCTTTGCTGAAGCCCATGCAAGGAACCAGGGAGTTCATCAAAAATCCACGCAGGTCCAACCTGATTCTGCCAAGATTCAAGAGGAATTTAAGGAAAGGCAAGCAAAAATTAACCGGATTGTTACGGCGATTGAAGAGGAAAACTACAAGGAGGCCATAAGAATTGCTACAGCCCTGATACCGGGCGCTAAGACTAGCAAAGACACCGTTGCGCTCCGCGATGCGTACAAACTGGTCTCACAAGCTTATCACTTTACGGGTGATATCCCCAAAAGGGATCACTATCACCGATTGCACCAGGAATTGGCTTCGGCCTTTGGCGTGCATTTTGATGAACTATTGCAATTCCCAAAGAGCAGTAATCCAACAATTGCTGATAGGATGCGCTACATTTTTGATGAGATCCAGATTTTGGAAGACGAGGAGGGAAGCTATAGCCTTGAACAAGTGATGGGCAATGCGGCTGCATCAAAATTCACGTCAAATTTTACAATACCTCCTGGGGAGAAATTGTACGGTACAAGGAACCTGGATCCTGCAATTTATGGAAGCATAGAACCAATCTTTAATCAGGATGCGGTTTATTGGGCAAGGCTAAAGCTAACGGGTAGCGCTAACCAGCAGAGCACGTTTTTCCTACATCCGGGTATCTTTTGGGGAGCAAGTTGGGAGATTATTGATTTGTTTGTTGTTTCCGGAAATGATTCCGTGGAAAGATTTCATTTTGGCCTCTCGGTGCCTGCGAACAAGAAATATTTTAAATACAATCAGAATTATTTTGAAGTCAGTCTTAGCGCAGGTGAATCCAAGACCATCTTTCTCCGGTTAGAGGGCAGCAGGAAGGAAAAGCTCTCGGTATGGAGGCCGGATCATATCGGTTTGGTGTCCAATGATATCAATGCCCAGCAAGATCGAAATGGGTATTATTTTATAAGAGACTCCATAAGTCATGTGCACGATTATAGTCTGCCTCGGAGGTTAAATCACATTCTAAGTGGACTCAATTTCATAGCTGCACCCAGCTATAACGCCTATGAAGTGCAAGACGTAATAGCACGCTGGAATGAATTCAATCCAAGTTTTCCCTATCAACTTATTGGACACGATACAGCTGCTTACTATTGGGGAAAATTGAGTATTATCAATACTGCCCGATTTGCGGGAGAGCACTCCTTTTTGATGCCTGAACAATGGGATGACATTGAAATCTACATCCCGAATGAAGATGGCAGCTACACGACGTATTACTCCGGCAATAACCTGCGGCCTTCAAAGAAAACCATACCGAGTCAATTCAACATATTTAGAGTTCGTGCTCTTGAAGGCGATACTGTTTTGGTTTATTTTAAGTTTAAGTCAAACAGGGTTTTTCTGGGAGCACTAACATCGTTAAATAAGTTTGAGGTTTTCCATTTTTATGAGGCCCAACTGTGGAAGGACCGTTTTGAACAATCCATTTGGGTCATTCTGGTCATCGGTGCCTTGTTCATACAATTGCTGTATTACTTCATTCTTTTCTTTATCAATAGAGAGAAATCTTATTTTTATCTGACCTTTTTCTTTTTCGGACTTTTCCTTGCTTCTCTCAACAGCGCTAACATAGCCTACTGGTTTCAAAGCAACCAGGTCATTCAATTAATCGGGATTTCCTTTACGTTTTATGGGTTGTTCCGTTTCTCAGAATCCATTCTGACCTGGGATGAGGAAAAAGGCTGGGTAAAGACTTGGATAAAGCGAATCAACCAGGTCATTCATTACGGGTTAATCCTGCTGGCCACGTCCTTTACAGCGTATGCCTTTTACCGCTACTATTTTGATGCGATAGATTATTCCAATGAGAATCCATTTAAGCTCCTGAATGTCCCAATCTGGTTTATTGGGGGGGCGCTGGTAGTCCTTCTTATCCAGGCTGTTTATGCCAGTTTCAAACGCAAAAAGTTTGCCCACTTCTTCCTTGTTTTTTATGTCGTGCTCCTCGCATCCAGTGTGGCCTTAGCTCCCGTTGGTTTAAAGCTCCTGGGGGGGGGGATTGCAGGAGCCTCTTAGTTTCTCGGTGCTGATTTTGTCCTCCCTGGGCCTTATGTTGATCAATGCTTATCGGCTTAAGCAATGGCGAGTGGATCAACAGGAGAAAGAGAAAGCACAGGCCAGTGAGCGCTCCAAACAACAGTTTCTGGCCAACATGAGCCATGAAATCCGTACCCCGATGAATGCTATCAAGGGCATGACGGATATCCTGCTCCGTCGGGAGCCCAAGGCTGACCAGATGGAGTACCTGAAAGGAATAAAGCAATCCTCGGATTCCCTGCTCGTGATTATTGATGACATCCTGGATTTGTCAAAGATTGAAGCGGGTAAAATTGAATTGGAATCCGTTCCTTTTTCGCTTCATGAACTTGTGAACAACGTTCATGTGATCATGAAGTTCAGGGCAGAGGAGAAAGGGCTGGAGTTGCTTAAAAATTTACCCGAAGACGATGTCTGGATCAAAGGTGATTCCACCCGTTTGCGCCAGGTTCTGATCAACCTGCTCGGCAATGCCATCAAGTTCACCGATAAAGGGGTGGTTACCACAACCGTCCAGGTAACTCGGAATGAAGGTCGTTTGCATGTGCATTTCACGGTTTCCGATACGGGAGTAGGAATAGGCGAGGACCGATTGGAGAAAATCTTTGAATCCTTTGAGCAAGCCTACAGCGATACTACCCGTAAGTTCGGCGGTACGGGTTTGGGATTGAGTATCTCTAAAAAGCTTGTTGAGCTTCACGGGGGTAAGATATGGGCTGAAAGCAAAAAGGGAATTGGCAGTCAGTTTCATTTCACCATTTCCTGCGAAGAAGCATCTGAAGTCAGCACGGAGATTATTGAGCCCATTGACCTTGTTGAATCGCAGCAAAAGCTGAAAGGTCTGCGTATTTTGGTGGTTGAAGACAACCATTTTAATGCCGTGGTGGCTCAGCAGGAATTGGAAGATGCCATCCCGGAAGTGATCGTTGAGCTGGCTTCAAACGGCAGCATTGCGGTGGAAAAAGTTAAATCAGGAAACTACGATATCGTGTTAATGGATGTCCAGATGCCCGTCATGAACGGATATGAAGCCACTAAGGCCATCAGAGCGCTCCAAGCTGATCAGTCAAACGTGCCGATCGTGGCTATGACGGCCAACGTGCTGAAGAACGAAGTTGAATCCTGTTATGAAGCGGGCATGAATGATTTTATTGGAAAGCCCTTCGACACAGATGTTCTTATTGCCAAAATTCAAAAACTTGTTTAACCGGCATACCATGCAAAAACCAAACCCCAGCGTATTCATTGTAGACGATGAACCTCTGCTTAATGAAATGCTGACCGACTATCTTTTGGAGCGTTACCCTGGATTTCATATTCAAACCTTTCCTACCGGAGAAGACTGTTTGAAATGCCTGAACCAGGAGCCCGACGCCGTTATCTTAGACTATTACCTGAATTCCAAAGAAAAGGGCGCCGCCAACGGCATTGACATCCTTAAGGAAATCAAGAGCCAGAACAAAGCCATTCCAGTGATCATGCTTTCAAGCCAGAAAAGCTATGGGACAGCCTCAAAGACCATCATGTACGGAGCCATTCATTACGTGGTTAAAGGACGGGATGCCTTTGATGAAATTTTCGACCTACTTAAAGCCAATGTTTGATGCTTGATCTTAGTTTTTTGAGAAAGATTAGCAAGGGGGATTCAAAAAAGATGAAGCGGTATATCTCGCTCTATCTGGAAGTTACGCCCGGTACCTTTCAGGAGATGGAGAAGAACATCGCGGAGCGGGATTGGGAGCAGTTGCGGATCAATGCCCATTCCTTAAAGCCCCAAGCCGACTTTATGGGCTTAGCCGATCTTAAGGAGCACTTGATGGGCATCGAAGAGGCCGTCCAATCAAGCAAAATTCAGGCCATCGATGCCCTTTTCACCGCGGCGCAGTCCCGGCATCTGGAGGCGATGGATTTTCTGGAGAAAGCATTATCCGACCTTTCAGCCCAATAGCGAAGCCTTGTAAGGTTTGGATCTCTTCGGCCTTCTGCCCAAAGTTGCCGGGCGAAACCAGGCCCCTTCGCCCGAAATCCGGGCTATAAGTGCCGGAGTGTATCTTTACGGGACATGGCTCGCTACCGTTTTTACCTCTTCTTGATTTTGCTGCTCGGCGCCGGGCTGGCGCAGGCGCAAACCCTGTCTGTTTCCGAGGCGGAAAAGATCAGTTCAGCCTTTTTGAATTACAGGATCCTGGGCAAAAACAACACCGGGGTGTTGGTTTACAAGCACCGCAAGGATCGGGAGCTGATTGAAACCTACGACGACAACATGGCACTGGTGCGCCGTAAAACGCTTGATATGCAGCACCAACCTGCTGAATCGGTTAACGTGCTGCTGATGGCCGATGGCAGTTTGATTCATTTTTACGTATATAAAAGCAACAAGGTTCATTATCTGGAGGCGCAGCTCATGGACGAGCGCCTGGTGGATGTGGGAGAGCCCGTTGTGTTGGATTCGGTGAATCCGCGCGAAGATGGAAACTGGGATGAATTCATGTTGCGCAACAGCGAAGACCGCAGCAAAGTCATGGTTTTTCGCCAGTCGTTTCGGCTGGGTCAGGTCAGCGGCATTCAACTGCGCCTGTTTGACGCAGCACTGCGACCTTTGTGGGCGGACGAATTGCTGATGGACGGCAAAGACAAGGACATGACCCTCCAGGACGCTTTTTTGTCCAATCGGGGCGATGTAGCCTTTGTGCAAGTGCGCGATAAGGTGCGTTTGCGCGCCGAGACCTACCCGCATGCAACGCTGCATTTCAGGCCGGCAGATTTTGGCCTTTTCAGGAGGCAGGAAGTATCGGGAAACCTGGATGTCAGAATCGGAGAATTGGCCTTTGCCTGGGACGTCCGCAACAACCGCCTGGTTGGCGCGGGGTTTTATTCTGAGGCTGGGCGGGCCTATGCCGCCGGCGTCTTGTACGTGGCCACAGCAGCCTCCGGCGAAGCCCCGACAGAGGCCTTTAACGCATTCAGTCCTGAATTGGTTAAGAACCTGACCGGGCGCAGCAGCAAAAAGCGCGAAGAAATACCCCTATACGACATCCAGGAAATCATTGTGCGCAGCGATGGAGGCTTCATGCTTATCTCCGAATACATCAGCGAGACGTCCGAGGCCTATGAGTTCACCGATTACGACCCTTATTATGGCGGGTACCGCACCTCCACGCGCTACATCAATTACCACGAATACGAAGATATCCTCCTGCTCATGATGGAACCCGATGGCACCTTAAGTTGGGAAGACGTCATCCGCAAAAAGCAGGTCTCGCGCGAGGACCATGGCCGAAACTCATCGTTTGCCCTGTTGAACACGCGCAACAACCTTTTCTTTATTTTCAACGAGGATATCAGCTACAACACCAATGTTTTGCAATACGTCATGGACACCAAAGGCTCCCTGAACCGCACGTCCATGTTCAACGCAAACACCAACGAAGTCATGCTGGTACCCCGCAAAGCGCGCCAGGTATCGGGCAACGAAATCGTTATCCCGAGCATTTACAAGAACAGTTTGGCCTTCGTCAAGCTCACCTATTAATCCGTTGCTCTTTTTCTTTCGCCAAAGCCAGCCGCTGGCGCTCCCTTTCCTGCTGCTTTACGCCCTGGTGGTGTATGCCGTGCCGCTGTGGCAGAGCGCGCAAGGGCCGTTCATGGGGCTGTTAGACAGCCTTGCCGCCGGGCATGCCGGCGTTTCCATGACCTGGGCCTTTCTTTTCGGGGGAATGGCCCCAGAGCCCGCGGCAACAGACGCGCGTCTGCACCCCATCGCGGTGCTGGCTGGGGCGCTGTTGGTGCTTGGCCAGGCGGTGCTGGTCAGCCGCAGCCTGCGCACCATCAAGGGCTTGGCCGCTCCGGGTTACCTGCCAGCGCTGTTTTACCTGTTGTTCGCCGCAGCGCTGGGGGCCGGCTTCAATGCCCCGACCGCAGGAACGGGGTTCCTGTTGCTGGCCTTCAACCGGCTCATCCGGGCTTATGGCCCTGAGCCCGCTGATTCCCTTCTTTTTGAAGCCGGCTTTTGGGTCGGCCTGGCCGCGATTACTGTCCCTGCCTTTTTGGCCTTTTTGCCCTTTTCGCTGTTCATGGCCTCTAACCTGCGGCCCGTGAACTTTCGCGAATTTGGGGTGCTGCTGGCGGGCTTCCTGGCCGTAATCATCCTTTTGCTTGCCGGCCTTTATGTGGCCAATGGCTGGCCGACCATAAGTGCAGCCAACTGGTCCTTATATCCTCAATTTCCACAACCGGCCACTTGGACGGCATCGCGTTGGCTTCAAGTCCTGCCCGCCGTAGCCGTGGCCCTTGCCAGCGCAGTCACTGCAGGGCAACGCAACCGCAAAAGCCTGATTCAGGTGCGCAAACTCAGCACCTGGACGGCTGTTTTTGGCCTCTTTGCTGTATTGGTTTGGCTGGCGGCTGGGTCTGTGGCCGCCGCCGCTGTATTCCCCTTGGCCTTTTTCACCGCATATTGGATCCACTCCGGTGGCTGGCCCCGCACCTGGGAACTGGCTCATGCTACGCTATTGGCCTTGCTCATCATCGGCCAGTTAATGTAAGGGCCTTACCTTTGCGGGGCGTTTCCTTAATCCGCAAAATCAGGCATGAAATTCGGCGTCGTACTTTTTCCCGGTTCCAATTGCGAACGCGATATGTTTCACGTGCTCAGCCAGGTCATGGGCTGCGAAGTGCGCGAAATATGGCACAAAGAGACCTCGCTCGATGACTTCCAGGAGCGCGATTGCATTGTGCTGCCCGGCGGCTTTTCGTACGGCGACTACCTCCGGACCGGCGCCATCGCCCGTTTTTCGCCCATTATGGAGGCCGTCATTCGTTTTGCCGGTAACGGGGGAAGGGTATTCGGGGTCTGCAACGGCTTCCAGATTCTCTGCGAGGCTCATTTGTTGCCCGGCGCGCTCCTTCGCAACAACAACCAGCAGTACGTCTGCCGCAACATTCACCTCCGCGCCGACGGTCCCGACAGCTTGCTGAGCCGGGGTCTTCCTGCTGGCCAGGTGCTCAAAATCCCGATTGCCCACGGCGAAGGCCGATATTTTGTCCCGCCAGCGGTGCTGGAGGAGTTGGAGGCCAACAAACAGGTACTTTTTCGCTATTGCAACGCCGAGGGCCAGGTGGTCCCGGAAGCCAACCCCAATGGTTCGCTGAACAACATTGCCGGCGTCAGGAACCTGGCAGGCAACGTCATGGGCATGATGCCCCACCCGGAGCGGGCCGCGGAGCCGGTGCTGGGCAATACGGATGGCCGCCTCATTTTTGAGTCGCTGTTGGGCGCCCTTGAAGGTGCCCGGGCAGGAGCCGGCGCCTTGGCCGGGTAACAAGCCCCGCCTGCTTTGGCGTCAATTCCTGTTCCGTTCGGCCTCCGGAATGTGTAAATTTGAGACACCTTTTGTCCAATCTTCCCGGTCGGGCAGGCGTTTTTATTGCGCTCCTCCTTCTTGTTCAAGTCACCACACCATGAGGGTATCTTTTTTTTCGCGTGTCTTTCCGGTTCTGGTAGCGCTGTTGCTGAGCGCTCCGGCGCTTTTCGCCCAGGAAAAACTGGATCCGGTAAAGTGGACGGCCAGCGCCACTCCCAATGAAGACGGCACCTATGAACTGGTTTTCAGCGCCGAAATCCAGGAAAAGTGGAAACTCTACGACAACAATGTTCCGGAAGGCGGGCCCATTCCAACCTCCGTGCATTTTGAAGACTCCAGCAAGTTCAGTTTTGCCGGCGAATGGAAGTCTTTGGGGCGCAAGAAAACAGCCTATGATGCCATGTTTGACATGGAAATCTCGGCCTTTAGCAGCAAAGCCATTTTTCGCACAACCGTCAAGGCGGAACCCGGAACCCGACTCAAGGGCTATGTGGAATACATGACCTGCGATGATGCGCAGTGCATTTTCCCCGAGCCTTTTGCCTTTAGCCTGGTACTGACCGGTGCCAGCGCTCCTGTCCAGGCCAATGGCGACCTGACCGATCTGGTGCGGTGGACCATGGCGTCGGAATCGCTGGGCAACGGCGAATACATGCTCCGTTTTAAAGCGGCGATTGCCGAAGGCTGGAAGTTGTACAGCCAGAACATCCCGGAAGCCAAGGTTCGACCCATTCCCACGTCTATTCAGTTCAAAGCCGAAGACAACCCCGGGGTGACCTTTTTGGGCAAGCCAACGGAGTCCGGCCAAAGCGCTCAGGCCGCCGAGCCGCTGTTTGACAACCTGGTGATCAAGTGGTTTAAAAACGAAGCCGTCTTTGAGCAGCGCATCAAAATCCTTGACCCTTCCGGTCTTGCAGGGCCCATCAAGGGCCAAATTGAGTACATGACCTGCGATGCGATCCAGTGCACCTTCCCCGATCCGCTGGTGTTTGAACTGGACCTCGAGAAGGGCGAGAATGTTTTTCAGGGCGAAGGGGGTCCCGTCCAGAACGTCTGGGGTGACTTTGAATGGATGGATGCTTCCGCTTGTGCCGTGGCGGCGCAGGAGTCAACCAGTTGGTGGGGCGTTTTTTTTCGGGGGCTTATCGGCGGGTTGATTGCCTTGTTCACGCCCTGTGTGTTCCCCATGATCCCGATGACCGTAACGTTTTTTACCAAAAAGGACAATCAAAGCAAAGCGAAGGGGGTGTTTGATGCCAGCTTCTATGGCTTGAGCATTTTGGGAGTGTACCTGGCCTGTACCATACCTTTTGTTGTGTATCAGCTCCCGCCTGATACGCTCAACGTCATTTCTACGCACCCTGTTTTGAACATGGCATTCTTTGCCATTTTTATCTTTTTCGCGTTCAGCTTTTTTGGGTTTTACGAGCTAACCCTGCCCAGTTCCTGGGTCACGAAAACCGATAATGCATCGCAGGTAGGTGGGTTGTTTGGCATCTTTTTCATGGCCGTAACCTTGGCTATTGTTTCCTTCTCCTGCACGGGTCCGCTGCTGGGGGTTTTGCTGGTGCAGACGTTGAGTTCCACGGCCAGTCAGTCAGCCATTGTGGCCGGCTTTGCCGGTTTTGGCGTTGCGTTGGGCCTGCCCTTTGCCCTCTTTGCGGCTTTTCCCGGCGCCCTGAAAGCCTTGCCCAAATCGGGCGGTTGGTTGAACAGTGTAAAGGTGGTTTTGGGTTTTGTCGAGATTGCGCTGGCCCTTAAATTCTTGTCCAATGCCGACCTGGTCGCGCATTGGGGTTTCCTCAAGCGCGACCTGTTTTTAATGCTGTGGATCCTGACCGGTGCCGCAACGGTGGCCTACCTCCTGGGTTGGATTCGCTTTCCCCACGATTCGCCCATTCAGCGGCGAGGACCGCTTCGGCTTGGTTTTGCCGCGGTGTTTGCGGCATTTACCCTCTATTTGGTGCCAGGACTTTTTGGCAACAACCTGAAGCTGATTTCCGGTTTCCCGCCACCCATGTTCTACAGCTACGGTTGGTTTTACCAAACGGAGTCCGAATGTCCGCTCGACATTCCCTGCTTTAAAGACTACGAAGAGGGCCTCGCTTTTGCGCTGCAGACCAATCGCCCCATCATGCTGGATTTTACCGGCTGGGCTTGCGTGAACTGCCGCAAAATGGAAGAAGGCGTTTGGGTAGATAAGGAGGTGTACAAACGCTTAAGCGAAGAGTACGTGCTCATCTCGCTGTACGTGGACGATACCAAGCCGCTGCCGGAAGACGAGCGCTATGTGTCCGCTGCTTCCGGGCGAAGTGTCAAAACGGTGGGCAACAAATGGAGCGATCTTCAACTGACCAATTTCAAGGGAGTTTCCCAACCCTGGTACGTGCTCCTGACCCCGGACGGCAAAACCGTGCTCAACGAGCCGGTGGGCTACACGCCAGACAAGCAGACCTATATTGAGTTCCTGGATTGCGGGCTGTCCAATTTCCAGACCTTGCAGGCTCGGAATTCAGGGAATTCCTCCGCACTGGTTGGCGCGTTGCGCTAAGTGCTCCATGGCCATCGGCAATCTAAGCGGCGAAGTTCCGATCAACACTTTTGGGCAACCGGTCGCGAAAAACATACCATTTAAAATCTTGTGTTGATGAAAATCATCAAGCGCATTCTGCTCGGTTTTTTCCTTTTTTTGGTCGTGGTTTTGGCCGCAGCCATTGTTCTTCCTGTTGTCTTTCGCGATCAGATTGAAGCGGCCATCAAAGAAGAGGTCAGCAAGAACCTGCTCGCGGATGTGGATTGGGGCAAATGGAGTTTTAGCATCCTGCGCAGTTTCCCCAACCTGAGTGCTCGTGTAGACGACGTTCGCATCATCAACCGGGCGCCGTTTGAGGGCGTAGAGCTGGCTAACATTGGCAGTTTTTCGGTAACCCTCGACATTAAAAGCCTTTGGAGCGATCAGATGGAGGTGCTCAAAGTGCGGTTGGATGAGCCAAACATTACAGTACTGGTGCTCGACGACGGCAGCGCCAATTACAACATAACCAAACCTTCGGAAACCGAAACACAAACCAGTCCGTTTCACCTGGCGCTCCGCGAGTACCAGATCAGCAAAGGGCACATTGCATACGAAGACCGCAAGCAGGGCATTCGCGCGGAGTTAACCAACCTGGAGCATACCGGCTCCGGCGATTTCACGCAGGATCTGTTCACCCTTAGGACCAAAACGGGAGTAGGCACATTGGATGTGGCCTACGGCGGCATACCCTACTTGCGCAAGGCCAATCTTGAATTGGCAGCCATGATTGAAGTGGATGTGCCCAACCATACCTACCGCTTCAGCGAGAACGAGTTGAGCATCAATGAACTGGTCTTGGGCTTTGAAGGCTGGCTTTCCATGCCGGGCAAAGGGTACGACATGGACATCACCTGGCGCTCTAAGCGCAGCGATCTGGCCATGTTGCTTTCGCTCATTCCGGCGGAGTTTGCCTCCGATTTAAAAGGTGTGGACATGAGCGGCAGTGCGGCCTTCAACGGGCAGGTCAAAGGCATTTATCAGGGCGAAACGCTGCCGTCCATTTCGCTGCTGGCCAACGTAAAAGACGGGCGTTTTCGCTACCCCGACCTTCCTCAAAGCGCGGAGAACATCCAATTGGACCTGGCCGTGAACTACCCGGGTGGCAGCAACCTGGACAAGATGATCATTGACCTCAAGCAGTTGTCGCTGACCATGGCCGGCAATCCACTGAGCGCCCGCATGCGCCTCAGCAACACCATCAGCGATCCCCTCATCGATGCCGAATGCAAGGCCAGGTTGGATTTGGCCAGCATCAGCCAGGTGGTGCCCATGGAGCAAGCGCTCAAGGGGCGGCTGGATGCCGACATTCGGCTTAAGGGCGCGCTCAGCGCCATTGAAAACCAGCGCTACGAGCAATTCGATGCCGATGGCGAGCTGACCTTGCGCGACATGACCTACCAGGACGAATCGCTGGGCTACCCGTTGGCCATTCGTTCGCTGCTGTTCTCCTTCAGCCCGCAGTTCCTGAGCCTGGATCAGTTTGACGGCAGCCTGGGCTCCAGCGCCATCAAAGCCAGCGGTCGCATGGACAACTACCTGCAATACTGGCTGCGCGACGATAACCTTCGCGGGCAGTTCACCCTGTCCGCCAACAAAATTGACCTCAACGAGCTTGCCCCAAGCAGCGAAGGGAGTGGCGAAGGCGAGGCTTCCGAAAAAGCGCCCGCGGAAGGGAAAGAAGCCCAGCCATCTTCCGGCATGGCCGTCATCACCGTGCCTGCAAACGTCGATTTCTCGCTGTCCGCAACGGCCGCTGAGGTTTTGTACCAAAACCTTTCGCTCAGCAATGTGCGCGGCACCATGCGCATCAACGACCAGCGCCTGGATTTGCAGGAGTTATTCTTTAATCTTTTCGGGGGAAGTGTGCTCGTTTCGGGTGGCTACAACACCAAAGATGCCCAAGCGCCGCGCATTGATCTGACCTATGCCATACGCGACCTGGACATTGCCCGCACCGCGGAAGCCTTGAACACGGTGGACAAATTGGCTCCCATTGCCCGCTATTGCCAGGGCAAATTCAGCACCAATTTAGGCATGAAGGCCGTGCTGGATGAGCATATGGAGCCTGTCATGAGCAGCATTACCGGCAGGGGAACGCTCAACACCAGCCAGGTGAGCATCAGCGGTTTCGAACCCATGACGCAACTGGCATCCGCACTCAAGATCAAGGAACTGGCCAGCACCACCCTGCAAAACATCAACCTGACTTACAAAATTGAGGACGGCAAAATGATTACCGAACCCTTTGACGTCAAGATTGGCGGCATGCAAGCCAAGGTAGGTGGGGCCATGGGGGTTGCCGATCAGAGCCTGGATTACGCGATGACCAGCAAAATCCCGACGGCACTCTTTGGCGCTGCGGCTGGCCAGACGGTTGGCGGTTTGCTGGGACTCAACCAGCAGGCGCTTGCCGGATTTGCTGTGCCCGAGTCGCTGGATGCCACGATTGCGTTCACGGGGACGGTATTGAAGCCTGTTGTACGGCCTGTGTTTGCCGGCGGCGCCGCCAACCTGGTGGAGTCAGTGGTAGAAGAGGCCAAAGAGCAGTTGAACGAAACCATTGACAACAGCAAGGCGGAAGCCATTGCCAAAGCCAAGCAGGAGCGCGACCGTTTAATTGCCGAAGCGCAAAAACAGGCTGATAAGATCAAGGCAGATGCCCGCACGGAGGCTGCCCGGATCAAGGAAACGGCTTACAAAGCAGCCGACGCCGAACTGGCCAAGGTTAAAAACCCGGTTGCCAAAGCCGGGGCAAAATTGGTGGCCGACAAAGCCAAGGCCGAAGCGGACAAAAAGGAAGCCCAGGCCATTGCCGAGGCGGACAAGCGCGCCGATGGCCTGGTTGACACCGCCCGCAAGAAAGGCGATGACCTGGTGCGGAAGGCAGAGGCCACGAATACAACGGTAAAGTAGCGGTGCCCTTTAGAAAATTGCGCCAATTTGGCAGCGCAACCGGGCATTTTTGCTCTTTTTAAGGCATGGCACAGCATTTGACGCCCGCCCGGCAGAACGCTAAAAAAGTATTTCCGAATGGCAACTGTTGAAAAAGGTACGATCTCCGTACAGACTGAGAATATTTTCCCCATTATCAAGAAATTCCTGTACTCGGACCACGAGATATTTTTGCGGGAATTAGTGTCCAATGCGGTAGATGCCACGCAAAAGCTGCGCAAGCTGGCAGCCATTGGCGAGGTGAAAGGCGAAATTGGCGACACCACTATCGTAGTCCGGCTTGATCAGGATGCCCGCACGCTGACCATCAGTGACAAGGGCATCGGCATGAGTGCCGATGAGGTTAAGCGCTACATCAACCAGGTGGCCTTTTCCAGTGCCACCGAGTTTTTAGACAAGTTCAAAGGCCAGGATCCAGCCGCCATTATTGGGCATTTTGGCCTTGGATTTTATTCGTCGTTTATGGTGGCCAGCCAGGTGGAGATCCGGACCCGCAGTTACCAGGGTACGCCAGCGGTGCGCTGGACGTGTGACGGCAGCCCCGACTTCACCCTGGAAGAAACGGATCGCGAGGAGCGCGGCACGGACATCATTCTGCACATCACTGACGAGGAGAACAAAGAGTTTTTAGAAGAGCAGCGCATTCGCGCGTTGCTGAACAAATATGCCAAGTTCATGCCCGTGTCCATTCAGTTTGGCACGCGCACGGAGAAGACGGGCGAAGGGGATGACGCGGTTGAAACAGAGGTGCCGGATTTGATCAACAACACTGCACCAGCGTGGACCAAAGCGCCCGCCGACCTCACGGACGAAGATTACCAAAGTTTTTACCGCGAGTTGTATCCCTTTGCCGAGCCGCCGCTGTTCTGGATTCACCTGAACGTGGACTACCCCTTCAACCTGACTGGGATTTTGTACTTCCCCCGCATCAAAAAGGGGTTGGAAGTGCAGAAAAACAAGATTCAACTTTACAGCAACCAGGTCTTTGTTACCGATGAAGTAGGCGACATCGTGCCCGAATGGTTGACGCTGCTTCACGGGGTCATCGACTCCCCGGATATTCCGTTGAACGTTTCGCGAAGCTACCTGCAGAGCGATGGCAACGTCAAGAAGATTGCGGGTTACATCACCCGCAAAGTAGCGGATCGCCTGGATGATTTGTTCCGCAAGGACCGCGCGGATTTTGAAGCCAAATGGGAGAATTTCTCCGTCATTGTCAAGTACGGTATGCTGACCGACGAGAAATTTGAAGAGCGCGCCCGCAAGTTCTGCCTGCTTAAAAGCATGGATGGCAGTTACGCTACGCTCGAAGCGTACAAGGACAAGATCGCCCCGGAGCAAACTGACAAGAACAGCAAGGTAGTGGCACTTTACGCTAACGATCGCGAGTTGCAGGATCCCTACATCAAAGCCGCGCAGCGCAAAGGCTATGATGTTTTGGAAGTGGACAATGTCATCGACAACCATTTTCTCAGCTTCGCAGAGTCCAAGGTAGAGAACATAAGCTTTGTAAGGGTTGATGCCGACACGGCCGATAAGCTTATTGACAAAGACGAAGCGTTTGAGTCGGTGCTGGATGAGAAGGACCAGGACAAGGTTCGGGAGGTCTTTACAGAAGTCATTGCTGACGGAAAAGTCTTCGTGCAGTTGCAGCCTATGGGTCCGGAAGATGGTGCGGTAACCATCATTAAGCCTGAGATGATGCGCCGCATGCGCGACATGGCGGCTTTCAACGGCATGAGCTTTTTGGCCGAGCAGCCCGAGCACTACAACGTGGTGGTGAACACCAACCACCCGGTCACGGCCAAGTTGCTGCGCGTTCGGGGCGAAAACCGCACGCGCATGGCCCGGCAGCTTTACGACCTGGCCCTCCTGGCGCAAGGCATGCTCAAGGGCAGCCGCCTGACGGACTTTGTGGACCGCAGTGTGGAGCTTATGGCGCCCAAGGCGGAGTCAGCAGAGAAAGCGGAGTCAGCCGAGGCGGGGACGAACAGTTGAGCCTGTAAAGCTGAGCTGGGGACGAACGGTTAAGCCCGTAAAGCCGAGGCGGTGCGGCCGGCTTCTGGTATTGGCTGGGTGCGGCCGGCTATCGGGCATCCGCCCTTCGCGTCTCTTCTTCCTGTTGCGCCAGATGAACCGTTGTGGTGGGGAAGGCAAAGTCTCCCCCATTCCGCAGAACAATTTGCATGATTTCCAGCGAAACCTCCTCGCGAATTTTCAGATACGTATTGAATTCGATTACCTTGATGAAGTAAATCACTTGGATATCCAGTGAGCTTGGACCATAGTTGTAGAAGGAGGCGATGCCATCTTCATTGGTTTTTTCGTGGCTATCCAGATAGGTTTGAATTTCCTGCACAATCTTTCTTATGGTGTCAACGGGTGTTCCGTACAGCAAGCCAACGTTGTACTGCACCCGTCTGAACGTGCGTTCGCTGAGGTTATTGATGGGGTTTTCCATCACCTTGCGGTTTGGTAGCGTAACAAATGTTTTGTCCAGTGTTCGAATCCTTGTAGACCGAAATCCGACCTTTTCAACTGTGCCTAGAATATCGTTGGTTTCTACCAGATCGCCCATGATAAAGGGCTTTTCTGAAAAAATGGTGAGCGAGCCAAAGAGGTTGGCGAGACTGTCTTGAGCAGCCAACGCCACTGCTAAACCCGCAAGCCCGGCACCTGCCAGCAGCGAGGTGATGTTCATGTCAAAGACACTACCAAACAGTACAAAAATAATAATAATATATACAATCACCTTTAATACATCCCGAATAAACAGCACGTATTGATCGTCTTGAGTTGATTCTGTGAGCGAAGCTTTGTGGTGAAGCACTTCGCCGACAAAGTCAACCATCCGGAGCATTAGCCAGCTTACGGTGCCGATGAACAGCAACTCCATGATGACCTGGAGGATCCGATGCACATGAATGTTGAAAAGATCGAAGTCGAGCGCTTGGGGAAACTTCATAAACGACAGCACGGTCCCTACCGCAGTCAACACGGCCAGGTACTCCAACGGTCGGAGCACCAGGGCTGTAAAGCGCTCTCCCCGTTCAGGCGCAAGACGCTTAAACAGCTGATAGACGACTTTACCGATTATTCTTCCAATGATTGGATTGAGCAACACGACCATCAGCACAACCCCGATCAGGATACCCCATTGAAGGATGCTGTTGTCTAAAAAGATTTGATTGAAAAACTCCGTCATGATTGTTGGGGTCCGTCCGGATTGATCAACAACGGACGCAACCGCAAAAATAAGGGATGCTGGGTTGGGGTACCACCCGTTGCCCCTTCCAGCATACAATGCGCAACAAGCTGTGGATTCCGGACATGCGGTCTGGGCTAACTTCGGCAACATGTTTAACCACATTTTGCGCGCAGTTGATCCCGAACGCGTTACCGGCGATTCGCGGACTTTTCCTGGAACCTGGGGCCACGAAACGGCTTTTCCCCAAGGCGATATTGAAGGCATTGAAGCCCAATTAGCCCTGGTTGGGGTACCTGGCACGCGCGATCAGGCGGGTCGGGATGTCCCTGATGGCGGTACCGACCGTATCCGGCGGGCGCTGTATGGCCTGGCAGCCGGGCATAACGGGCAGCGGGTGGCTGACCTGGGCGACATCATCCCCGGGCGTACACCCAGGGATACGCGAGCTGCGTTGCGCGAAGTGGTGGGGGTGTTGTTGGATCGGGGGGTGGTGCCCGTGGTTTTTGGGGGGGGGCAGGAGCTAACCCTGCCGATCTACGAAGCGTATGAGGCTCGCAGCCAATCGGTGAACCTGGTTTCGGTGGATGCCTTCATTGATTTGATTGACCGCGAAGAGGTCAATGCGCGCACCTGGATGTGGCATGTGCTGGATCGCGAGCCCTCCTGGCTGTTCAACTACACGCACATCGGCTACCAAAGCCATTTTATTTCGCCCGATATGATCCAGAGCATGGATCGGCTGCATTTTGACCACCTGCGGTTGGGGCAGTTGCGCGAAAACATGCGCCAGGTGGAACCAGCCGTGCGAGATGCCGACATCCTGAGTTTCGATTTACTCGCGTTGCGGGCAGCAGACTTTCCCGCGGCCAGCCTTACTGGCCCTAACGGTTTGTTCGGCGAAGAAGCTTGTCAGATTGCGCGTTTTTCAGGCCTGAGCGACAAACTGAGTTGCTTTGGTTTGTTCGGCTACGAGCCTGACCTTGACCGCCGTGGTCTGGGGGCTGCCCTGGCCGCCCAAATGATCTGGTACTTTGTGGATGGTTTTTACAACCGCAAAAACGATCTGCCAAACGCAAACTCACAGGACTATACGCGTTACCGCGTTACCCTTGATGCCGGAGGCTATGAACTCACCTTTTTGAAAAGCGATCGTTCAGGCCGCTGGTGGATGGAGGTTCCCTTCAAGCCCGACGATCGCCACGAACGTCATGCGTTGTTACCCTGCACCTACGAAGACTATGAGCTGGCCACCCGTCAGGAAGTGCCGGACCGCTGGCTGAAGGCGTTGAATCGGCTAAACGTTTAGGCCAGCCCTTCCAATACCCGCTCTACCCCGATGCCGCGCGATCCTTTGAGCAAAAGGATGCAGTCCCGCACGTGTTGTCCTCGCAGCCATGCCGCAGCTTGCGCCGCATCCTGAAAGTGCGCGGAAGCAGGGGGAAGCTGCACAGCCCCGAACTCCGGTCCGATAAAAACCAGCAGCGCAAGTCCGAGCGAACCCGCCAAATCAGCAACCTCCTGGTGTGCAGCGCGGCAGTACTCGCCCAATTCCAGCATGTCGCCAAGGACAGCGCCCTTGTTGCTTGATTCCGGCAAAGCGCCCAGGCTCAACAAGGCCTCGCGCATGCTGGTGGGGTTGGCATTGTAGGCATCCAGATACAGCGTATTAGAGCCATGTTTGCGCCATTCGGAGCGCTGATTGCCGGGCTTATACGCTTCCAAACCCCGCTGTATGCCTTCTGGCGACACTCCGTAAAACGCCGCCACGCAGGCCGCCGCCGTTAAGTTGGCGTTGTTATAACCACCAACCAGGTGCGAATGGACGGCAATGCTGGCTTCGGGGAAGGGGTGCTGAAAATGAAGCGTTGCCGCAGCAAAAAGTCCGCCGTGGAGGGGTTGCATTCGCACGGAACAGTCCGGACCACTTCCATAATTTATCTTATGTTCGCTGGCAGAAGCAAGGTCCACCAGATCTTCAGAATCGCTCCAGCAAAAGATGGTGCCCCCGCGGGAATGCAAGTAATCAAAAAGCTCACCCTTGCCTTTTTTCACACCGGCCCTTCCCCCGAAACCTTCCAGGTGGGCATCGCCAATGTTGGTGATTAACCCGGCGTCGGGCTCAGCAATGGCGCACAATCCGGCGATTTCGCGCTGCGCATTGGCCCCCATTTCCACAACGGCAAACTCGGTGTCCGGGGGCAGGCTCAACAAGGTCAGCGGAACGCCAATGTGGTTGTTCAGGTTGCCTTGCGTAAAGCCCACCCGGTAGCGCTGTGCCAGGGCTGCGGCCAGCAATTCCTTGGTGGTTGTTTTGCCGTTGGATCCCGTCAGCGCGAAAAGGGGAAAGTTGAAGCTGCGGCGGTGCGTCCGCGCCAAATCTTGCAAAGCGGCCAAGACATCCGGTACAAGAAGCACACGGGGATCGGACGCCAGCTGAGCATGTTCCGGCGGCTCATCCAGCACCGCGACAGAGGCGCCAAGTTCCAGTGCCTGGGCCGCAAAGCGGTTGCCGTTGAAGTTGGGACCTTTCAACGCGAAATAGAGGTCGCCAGGAAGCAATTTGCGCGTGTCCGTGCAGACGGAGCGCGCTTCCAGAAATGCGGGATAAAGGGCAGCGTATTCCACAACCTCAAAGGAACGCAGCGGAACGCAAATGCGCAGACTTGTCAAGCGGCAAGCAAGCGATGTGGATAAAAATCGGTGAATCGTTCATCCCCCTGCCCGAGCCCAAAAAACCCGGCCGGTAATCATAAAAAACAAAGCCACCCCGGAGGGTGGCTTTGTGGATGGAAAAGTGAAGGGAAGCCTTACTTAATCTGGCTCTTTTTGCGAGCCTTGTCGCTGGCCTTTTGGACCTTTTTGGCTTCTTTGAACTGGTTGCCACCAGGGGTTTCGTTGCTCACGTCACCGCCCATGCGAATCATGGCGCAGCGGAAGCCAATGGTAGCGGTGCTCAGGTTCTCGTCCAAATAGCGGCGGGCACCAGGCGAAAGCCAGAAAGCTTCGTCAGCCCAGGAGCCGCCTTTGTAAACGCGGGCCTGATCGTTGATGAGGGTGTTTTTGCCGTAGCGGTATTCGGCCAAAGAAATAGAGTCACCGTCCACAAAGTTGCGAACATCACCGCGCTTGTAGTTGCGGCGGTCCACTACTTCAGCGTCTTCTACGGCGCGGTAGCGGATGCGGCCCAAGCTGTCCTTTTCAGCCACATTGCCTTCTTCATCCAGCACGCGGGTTTCAAATTTGTTACCGCGATAGGGGTTCATGTCATCCATGTCCATATAGGTCATGGGGCGGAATACGTCCTGAACCCATTCGTTTACGTTGCCTGCCATGTTGAACAGACCAAAATCGTTGGGCAGGTAGCTCACTACCGGTGCCGTGACAATGGCGTTGTCGTTGAGCTTGCCCGCTACACCGGCGTAGTCACCGCGACCGCGTTTGAAGTTGGCCACCATCTGGCCCTGCTGCCAGCGCTCTTTGGTGTTGGGGTAGCGCATGGTGCTGCCGTTCCAGGGGTAAATGCGGCGATCGGTGATCATTTCATTTTCCTCGATCTGGTTGCCGCGCAGACCCAATGCTGCGTATTCCCATTCTGCTTCGGTGGGCAGGCGGTAATCCGGCATGATAATGCCGTCTTCCATTTTGATTTTGCGGCCTGCTTTGGGGTCAGCGGCATCCGGGCTGTAATCTTTCTTGCCCTTCAGCAATCCCGTCTGGTACTGTCCTAAGAGATAAGCTTCGGTATTGAAGTTGTCGTCGCCGTAGGCGTTTACGTTAAGCTCCAGGTACTTGCCTTCGGCCAACAGCCCTTCGTTAACGCGGTCGGTGCGCCATTTGCAAAACTCATTGGCTTGCGTCCAGGTTACCCCAACCACCGGGTAGTCGTTGTACGATGGGTGGCGGAAATAGTACTCCACGTAAGGGTCGTTGTAGGCCAACTCCTCCCGCCAAACCAGGGTGTCCGGGTGAGCATCCCAGAACACTTGCGGGAACTCCGCGCGGAACACGCGACCCAGCCAAAACAGGTACTCGCGGTAGTGGGTGTTGGAGATCTCCGTTTCGTCGATGTAAAACGAAGAGACCGTTACCCGGCGAGGCACGTTGTTGTATTCGTAGGTGACATCCTGTTCGGTAACCCCCATCATGAAGGTACCGCCCTCAATGAGCACCAGGTTAGGACCTGTCGCCTGACCGGCGTAGTCCACTTTTTCGTAGCCGCCCCACTTGGCGTCGTTGTAATTCCAGTTGGTGATTTCGGATTTCTCCTTGCCACAAGAAGAGAGCACCAACAGGCCAGCCACTGCGGGCAATAGAAAATGAATGGTCTTGTTCATATGCAGAACGCAGGTTTAACTGCTAAGCAGGCGAGGCGGATTTAACGTAAAAGAAAGCTTGTGTTGCGCTTGATTCGGCCTTCAATGACCATTTTTCGGTAAAACGGCCTCAGGCTGAAGGCAAATGTAAACAATCAATCATATCGAAGCCCGAACGGGGCTTATCATTTCCCGTTTACGTTTAGGATTCATGTTTTGTTGTGCAAGGAACCTGGAAAATTGCACAGAAATCTGTTCAGAAAACCGGACAGCGCAGCGATTCGCTCCGCTGTCGCCCGGCTTCCCGGGCCCCTTCGCCCGTTAAACGCAAGCGCAAGGCTATTTCGTGTGCACCCCCGCTCTGACCTGCCACCGGACCCACCGAAACATCATAGCTGTAGGTCATTTCAAACCCGTTTTTTCGCAAACCGGCCTCTATGATCAGGGCATCGGCGGTGCCGCCCAAGGGCGAGAACGCGTAGCGGAACGCCGTGCCCCCGTAAACGAGCCCCTTGCCGAGCCGCATTCCGGCGCGGGCCTGGCTGAAATCACCTTGCCGGATCCCCAGCAAATAGGGCGAAAACACCGTAGGATCGCGGCGATTATCGCCGATGGGCAGGCGGGCACCAGCCTGCGCAGACCAGGCAATGGGCATGCGGTCTTCGCGCCCATCGTAAAATGCCGTATTCGGGCGGGGAAGGTGCCTGATGGAAAAGCCCGCATAAGTTTTGCGGTTGAAGATCATGGCCCCGGCACCGGCGTCGAACCAATGAATGCTGGGGTCTCCAGGGGGGACTTCGCCAGTGGGATTAAGCACTCCTGCCGGATTGTTGAAGCCAAAAACCGGGTCAATCTGGTCGAAAAAGCGCAGGTCCTCCCAGCGAAGGCCGCGCTGCGCCCAACTGAATTCCATGCCCAGCCGAATGGCGCTGTGCTGGCCCAGCGGTACCCCATAAACGTAAAAACCGTGCAGGCTGTGGGTGTTAAACACGCCATTCCCCTGCCGATCGCCGAGGGCCATGACGCCAAAGGCGCTGTTGATGCGCGGGAAAAACTGGTCCCATGCGATGGCATAGGTAACGTAGCTCTGCGGAAATTCCGGCCACTGGTCGCGGAAAATGAGGGTCATCTGCCCGTGCCCGGCATTTCCAGCCAGCGCGGGGTTAACGCTCATGGGCAGGCTCTGAAACTGGCTAAACGCCGGATCCTGACCAAAAACGGACCCGGAGACCAGCACCGTCAGCGAAAGCACCAAAGACAAACGCCATGTGCTGCACGCCAAACGGGTAGATTTGAACGTTTTTATGAACTTTTGAGAAAGCCGGTGGGTTAAAAAGTGCATGGATGCTGGCAGAATGGCAATTTTGCCCAAAGCTATTCGTTTCGTTAACGTCCTTTTCTGCCGTTTCATACTTCTGCCCAAAACTTCTCTGGATTTGACGTCTTCTACTCCTTTTTTGCCCCGTTGGTTGTTGTTCGCTGCGCTTTGGCTGCCTGTTTTATCCACATGGGCACAAACGCGTCAGGGGAATGGCCTGGGTTCGCCGGGCAACAGCAACACCAATCGCCCATCAGCGCAGTTTCAAGCACCCCGCAGCGCGGGCGATTGGCATGAATTGGCCTGGCAGGAGCCGCAAACGGTGGTGCTTCAGAATGGTCAGCGTGTTTTCCGCCCCACGTTTCGCGGCGCCTTTAGCAACCGGGAGAACGGTCTTCCTGTTTACCGTTTTCAGGAAAATTTACCGTCGGAAGGCTCCTGGACTGCCGTGCTGGTGGATGCCGTTTATGAGCCGTTGCCGCCTTTGGCATCCCCGTCAGCATCCGACCTGACTTCCGGGTTGGTCCCGGATGATGTAACCTACCCGGAATCGGTGCAGCCGCGAAGTTGGGTCATGACCAGTGCGCGCCAGCCGATTGGGGTGGTCACGCTCGTGCCAGTGCGCCGCAATCCTGCCACGGGTGTTGTGGAGCGACTGGTCCGTTTTCGCCTGGAAACAAGCCTGACGCCCCGGAGCAATGACCGACAAACCGACAACAGGCAGCTCCGTGCAGGAGGGCCGAGTGTGTTGGCTCAGGGGCGTTGGTTTAAAATAGCCGTTTCGCGCGATGGGGTTTACCGAATTGACCGGGCTTTTTTAGAGGATTTAGGCATCAATACTGCATCCATTGATCCCCAGCGGCTGGCTGTTTTCGGCAATGGTGGAGGCATGGTTCCTGAAGACAACAGCGCCTTCCGGCACGATGACCTGGTGGAAAATGCCACGGTTATGGTCGGCGGCGCTGATGGCTCCTTTGACGACGGGGATTACCTGCTTTTTTATGGGCAGGGCCCGGACCGGCTCGGCTATGATGGGCAGCGCTTTCGCCAGGTAAAGAATCTGTATGCGGACCAGACCTTCTATTTTTTGACCACCGACCAGGGCAGCGGCCTGCGCATTCAGGCGCAAAGCGAAAGTCCCAGTTCCCCCAACACCACCGTCACAGCATTTGACGACGTGGCTTTTTACGATGCTGATGAGGAGAACCTCCTGAAATCAGGCCGGCAATGGTTCGGCGACTTTTACGATGTTTTTACCCCGGTGCGCAGCTACGCGTTCAATTTTCCCGACCGTGTCAGCGCTGAGCCCATCTGGATCGAGGGCCAGGTCGCTGCCCGATCTGCCGTGGCGTCCTCCAGTTTTGACCTATCGGTCAATGGCAGCAACCTGTTGAATTTTGCCCTGAGCACCATCACAATCGGCTTTGACCGGCTCTACGCGCAAACCCGAATATCCAACGCGGAATTGGTCACTGGCGGGGACAACATTAACGTCCAGATGCGCTACACCTCCGATGCCACGGCAAGAGGTTGGCTGGATTATCTGGTGATCAACGCCCGGCGCAACCTTCGGATGCCCGCGTCCGGAGGCATGAGCTTTCGCGATGCGCGCAGTGTTGCCCCAGGCAGCGTCGCGGAGTTTCGGCTGGGCAATGCTGCCGGGGTCACCGTTTGGGACGTGAGCGATCCAACGGCTCCGGGTTTGCAGGACGGCAATTTCAGCGGAAGTGAATTCGTTTGGCGGGCAGATGCCAGCGCGGGCTTCAGCGAATATTTCGCATTCCGGCAAAGCGATATTCTGCCTCCCAGTCAGCTGGTTTCTCTGGGCGGACTGGCTAACCAGGATCTGCACAACCCGGCTCGCGGTTTCCCCGATTTTATCGTGGTCAGCCATCCCAATTTTGCCGATCAGGCGCGCCGCGTGGCTGGATTTCACGCAGACCAGGACGGTCTGGACACGCTGGTTGCGTTTACCCCGCAGGTATTCAATGAGTTTGGCAACGGCGCACCGGACCCTTCCGCTATTCGCGATTTCGTCCGCATGTTCTATGACCGGGCCAGCTCGGACGAGCAGCTTCCGCGCTATCTGCTTTTGTTTGGCGACGGTTCTTACGATTTCAAAAACCTGGATTTTGACGCTTCCGTGAACCAGAATTTTGTGCCGACGTTCCAGAGCCAGAATTCTACCAATCCTATTGCCACGTTCACGTCAGATGACTTTTTCGGCTTTCTGGATCCCTGGGAAGGGGGGACCAACATAACACAAGATACGTTAGGACTGGATCTGGGCATCGGGCGCTTCCCGGTAAAATCAGCCTCTGAAGCGCGCGCGGTGGTGGACAAAGTCATCCATTACGCCTCCTCAAGCAGTTTGGGAAGCTGGCGAAACATGGTCACGTTTGTGGCAGATGACGAAGACAGCGACTTGCACCGCCGCGATGCCGACCGCATCGCCAACGATCAGATTGCGGCGAACTACCCCGTTTACAACGTGGACAAAATTTACCTGGACGCATACCAGCAGGTATCCGCATCGGGTGGGGAGCGCTATCCTGCCGCCAATGAAGCCATTAGCAACCGCATGTTTTCCGGCACCCTGATTATGAACTACACGGGCCACGGCAGCGAGCAAAGCTGGGCCAAAGAGCGGGTGTTATCCGAAAGCGACATCAGCAATTGGACCAACCTGGACAATCTGGCCTTGTTCATCACGGCCACCTGTTCGTTCAGCCGCTACGACAACCCCGCGGCCACTTCTGCCGGCGAACAAACCCTCCTGCACGCCGAGGGGGGCGCCATCGCCCTGATTACCACCGTGCGATTGGTGTTCAGCAACGCCAACTTTGAGACTAACCGCGAAGTTTTTCGAACCATTTTTGAACCCATGCCCGATGGCTCCCGGCCTACCTTGGGCGACGTTGTCCGGCTGACCAAACTCGGTCTGGCCACAGGCCCGGATCTCAGCGACGGCGACAACAACCGAAAGTTCACCTTGTTAGGCGACCCGGCCCTGCGCCTGGCTTACCCCAGGTATGAGGTCGTTACCACTTCTGTAAACGGGTTGCCGGCAGACGGAGCTGTTTCGGATACCCTTCGCGGCCTGGCCAAAGTGCTGATCACGGGCGAAGTCCGCGATGATTCCGGTAACCGGCTGGAGAGCTTTGGCGGCACGGTTTTCCCGACCATTTACGACAAGGCCAGTACCCTGGCAACGCTTAGCAATGACGGCGCGTTAAGCCCGATTCGCCAATTCCAATTACAAAAAAATATTATATACAGGGGAAGGGCCAGCGTTACGAATGGCGGCTTTCAGTTCGAATTCATCGTACCTAAAGACATCTCCTACAGTTTTGGCAAAGGAAAAGTGAGTTATTACGCTGATAACGGCATGCTGGACGCGCATGGCTTTGACACGACAGTGGTTGTTGGAGGCACGGCTGACAGTATTCTTGCAGACGATTCCGGCCCGGAAGTCAGGGTCTTTTTGAACGAAGAGAGTTTTGCATTTGGCGGCATTACGGACGAACAGCCCATTATGCTGGTTAAACTTCAGGATGAAAGCGGCATTAACACAGTGGGCAATGGCATTGGCCACGACATCACCGCAGTAATTGATGAGAATACGCAGAACACATTGACGCTCAATGAGTTTTACGAATCTGATTTGGATTCCTACCAAAGCGGCAGCTTGCAATACCGCCTTTCCACCCTGGAGCCTGGACGGCACAGTATACGCCTGAAGGCTTGGGATGTGCACAACAACAGCGGCGAAGGATACACCGAATTTGTGGTGGCAGAATCTTCAGAACTTGCTCTGCGTCAGGTACTTAACTATCCCAACCCCTTCACCACCCGCACGGAATTCATGTTTGAGCACAACCGCCCTGGTGACATGATGCAGGTGATGATCGAAATTTTTACGGTGAGCGGAAAACGCATCAAAACCCTTGTGCAAGACGTAGTTACAGATGGTTATCGGATTGATGGTATTCTTTGGGACGGTTTAGATGACTTTGGAGATACTATAGGCCGTGGGGTCTACGTTTACAAGGTCTCTGTGCGCAGCCTGTCGGATCCCTCCACCCGGGCCAGCGCCTTTGAAAAACTCGTTTTGCTTCGCTAATTGGGGTACTTTTGCGCTCCAGCTTTACACAAACCTTTTCGCGCTCTTGGTATGAAGAATTTCCAGGCACTTTTTTTTGCATGCATTGGGCTGGTTTCTGCGCTGTCTGTTCAGGCACAAGTGGCTAATCCAGGGGGTGTTGATGGCCGCATCAACACCATCAACACCGCCGTTCCTTTTCTGCGCATTGCCCCGAACGCCCGCTCCGGTGGTATGGGCGATTTAGGGGTAGCCATCTCTCCAGATGCCAATTCCATTTTCTGGAATTCCTCTAAACTGGCTTTTGTAGAAAGCGAAATGGGTTTTTCGCTCACCTATACCCCATGGCTCAAGCAATTGGTCAACGACATTTACCTGGCCTACCTGAGCGGCTACAAGAAAGTTGATGACCTGTCCACGATTGGCTTTTCACTTCGTTATTTCTCGTTGGGCAACATCGTGTTTACCGACATTACAGGCACGGAAACCGGCCAGGGCCGCCCGAACGAATTTGCTGTTGATGTGGCCTATGCCCGCAAACTCAGCGACAACATAGGTGCGGGTGTCAACCTCCGCTACATTTTCTCCAACCTGGCCAGCGGCCAGCAGGTCAACGGCATCAACATCAATCCCGGCCAGGCTATTGCTGCAGACATCAACTTTTACGGGCAGCATCCGGTAGAGCTCAACGACTTGGAGACAGTTCTGGCCTGGGGTGTCAACGTGTCCAACATCGGCACTAAAATCTCCTATACCGACAACGCCGAAAACCGCGACTTTCTCCCCACCAACCTGGGGACAGGCGTAGCCTGGACCATCAATGTAGACGACTTCAACAGCATCATGATTGGTGCCGATATCAACAAACTGTTGGTCCCTACACCAGATACCGCAGACTTTGATCCTTCAAACGGCATCTTCGATTACAAAGAGCAAAGCATTGTTTCCGGCATGCTCACCTCGTTTTCCGATGCCCCTGGCGGATTTTCCGAAGAGCTGAACGAGCTCATTTACAGCCTTGGCGTGGAGTATTGGTATGACCAGCAATTTGCGGTCCGCGCCGGTTACTTCAATGAGCACAGCACCAAAGGCAACCGCAAATTCTTCACCGTTGGCATTGGCCTGCGCTACAACGTCTTTGGTTTGGACTTCAGCTACCTGGTGCCTACCTCCAACCAGCGCAACCCCTTGGACAACACGCTGCGTTTCTCTCTAAGCTTTGATTTTAATGACATAAAAGGCAAAACCAAAGAAGCCGGTAGCTAAGGCTACGCGTTAAACGAAGCCTTAGCATTAGCATTTTCGTGCCTTTGTTGCGGCCCGGATTCCTTTGTGGAATTCGGGCCGCAACTTTTTATAGCCTGCAGACCATTCAGGCTGCCTGGAAAGCGTAAATTTTTTATCGCGTAGCGGGTAGTCTGTTCTGTCACTAAGGGTAATCCGCGCTACCAGAAGTTGGCCAGGCTCCGGCAGAAAGCCATCCTTATGTCACCTTTAGGGTTTTTGGCCCTGTTGTTTTAGCCATTTTGGCTTAGCATAACGGAATTACTGCGCTTCACAATTTTGAAAGATTATAAAATAATTTACTTCGTAAAGTATTGATAGGCAAAATTATAGCTCAACTTTTTCGATAAAATGCTAGGTGCTTCCGATCCATCTCCTTACCTTAATGG
>WGOA01000009.1 GCA_016124275.1 Bacteroidota bacterium | reverse complement strand
TGAAACCTGCGCCGAGCAAATCGGCAAGGTCTTCGTGCCCAACGCCATCGTGCCTGGCGGCTCCAATCCGGTCTTTAAACCCGTTATCCTCTTTGGCGAAACGGGCTCGTACAACCTGCAAGTGATCAGCCGCTATGGCTCCGTCATCTTCGAAAGCAACGACCCCGAGCAGGGCTGGGACGGAACCATCGAAGGCCAGGCTGCCCCGGGCGGCAGTTACGGGTACATTTTGCGCTTCACGGCCGTGAACGGGCAGGAGATTTTGAAGAAGGGAAATGTGACGGTAGTGCGGTGAGCGAAGTAGTTAGTATTTTTGAAGATATTAATAAAAATACATCTAACTTGACGTTTAATAATTGGGCCTATGAGGTGCCTATAATTAATTCTTCAATTTGACGTAACTCCATAGTATGAACAAAATCCCAATCATGAAAAATACGCATTTATTAAAGAAAACTTTATAAACTAAGCCAAAAGTACACTACTTGAAATAAAAATGATCGTATAAAATTTAAATCTAAAAAAAATCCATTACCGCGTATATTGATAGACTGAGCCTTCGTCTCCTTTTGAGATACCAAGTTCTGAATCTAAAAGAAATTGTCTTTGAATATAAATTTGTACGATGAATTGCATGAGCGCTGCATAAATAATAAATATTTTATATGTTACACCCTCTAACCAATACTCGCTCCTTATGATTCCCAAAACATAAAGCAAATTGTAAATGCCATGACTCAAAAATACCCCAAAAAAGGATACTGTAAAAAGTGCAGCAACACCGATAAGGTAACCAATAAATGAGTACCCAAAGATTGATAAATAATTCCTCAACAACCCATCGGGCAATGATCTTTTTTGGAGGAATCTAATTAAAGTAATGATTATTGCAATTACTAGAGTAGGCAAGCTAGTAAACAATAAATAGTAAGGAAGATAATCAGTTGGATAATATACAGTCAGAAAAACCACAGTCAAAATTACAATCAACATTTAATAATTATAGATTTTGCTTTAATAATCCAAACGTATTTTTTTACTACCGACATTGGGAAACATATTATGTTTTACAAAAATACAGTTGTAACTTTTTTAGATTGACTACAATATCTAAAATCTAATCTAGCCACGCCGCCTCGCTATCATCCCATACAGGACCCCTTTATTCGCAATAAACCGTGTATCGCGCTTTACAGCCAAGCCCATTTCTTCCAGTTTCTCCAAATCTCGCTCGACGGTTTTCTCCGATACTCCCGCGTATTGCTGGGCTAGAGGAATCGATAAACCAAGAACATCAGCAGCCTTAAACTCCTGATCAAAAGGCAATTCCAGCGCCAAAGTTCGCTGACGCTGGAAAACTTTCTCATGGCTTCCGGCTCGCACAGCTTCAAACATATCATAAATCATTTTCTGCCATGACAAACGGAATTGACTGCGTTGAATGGTGCTGAGCGTTAGAACCAGGCCATCCCGGAATCCTAGCAAAGCGTATTCTATAAATTGACTCAGATCCCGCTGATCATGTGCTTTCTCTAATTCCCGGTAATAGGCAGTACGGGTAAGGTTGTAGTGATTCGACAACAAATGCGAGGTGATATCCGGATTTCCTCCTCGAAGCAATAGATAGTACTCCACCAGACGCCCAGTTCTGCCATTGCCATCGCCAAAGGGATGGATCCATTCTATGTAAACGTGAGTTGTAATGGCCTGGATTAGAACTTCCGAGAAGCTTTGCGATCTGCTCCCGTAGTGGAACTCCTGTTTCAGCCAACCACACAATTCGTCGACCAAGATGGGGACATCACGATGATCTGGGCAACGATATCGTCCTACGGTAACATCATTTTCCCGAAATTTTCCAGGAACAGCGGAAAAATGCTCGCCTAAATTTTGACCAACCATTTGGTGAAAGCGTAACAACAATGAAGCAGAAATATAGGCGTCTTGATCATTGTAAACCAGTTCTTGTAAAAGCGTGTTGAAGGCTAATAGGATATTTTCAACCTCAATTTTCTGATACTCTTTACTGGGAGGCAACTTTTTATGATCCAAAATCTGCTGAATTTCATCTTCCGTCAGCGTGTTACCCTCAATCGCTGTAGTAGCCTGTGCCCCCTTTATCAGCGAGACATTCATCAATTGCTCATAGTGCTTCGGCAAAATCGGAGTATTCCGAATGGCATTCACATAGGCTTCACATTGGCCAAGCAACAACGCCGCTTTTTCGGTCAACGACCATTGCCGACGAAAGGTCAAATGCGGGTAATCCCTATGGTATTTCGTGCTCATAAACGTTACAGAATAACAGTCAAAAGTGAAGACAAAATTTTAGACAAAAAAGTAAACAAAATTTAGGTCAAAATTTAGGTCAAAATTTAGGTCAACACCAGAAAAATTACCTTCCTTGCAAAAAACCTTGGGCTTTTGCTAACTACGCCCCCCCCCCCCACTTTCCCCCCAACAGGCGTAATTTTGCGCATGGAACGCACTTCCCTGCTTCAAACCGGTAACGGAATAGCCTACGCAGCCCCCCAGATTCTTGAGGCCCTGACGTTTGATGACGTTCTGCTTGTACCCGCCTATTCTGAAGTCCTGCCGCGCGACGTGGACACCTCCAGCCGGCTGACCCGCAACCTGCGCGTCAACGTGCCGATGGTCAGCGCGGCCATGGACACGGTCACTGAGCACCAGTTGGCCATCGCCATGGCGCGGGCGGGCGGCATTGGGTTTTTGCACAAAAACATGGCCATTGAGGCCCAGGCGGCTCAGGTTCGAAAGGTGAAACGCTCGGAGAGCGGCCTGATTCTGGACCCCGTCACCCTTCGCCCGGATGCCACCCTGGCCGATGCCCTGAGCCTGATGCGCGAGCACAAAATCGGGGGAATTCCGGTGGTGGACGCGGAGCATCGCCTGGTTGGCATTCTGACCAACCGCGACCTGCGCTTTGAGCGCCAATTGGACACGCTGGTTTCGGACATCATGACCAAAGACCGGCTGATCACAGCACCAGAGGGCACTGATCTGGCCCAGGCGGAGTCCATTCTCAAGGAGTTTAAGATCGAAAAACTGCCCGTGGTGGATGAAAAAGGCCGGCTGGCCGGCCTCATCACCTACAAAGACATCCTGAAAGTCCAGAATCACCCGCAGGCCTGCAAGGACAAGTTCGGCCGCCTGATGGTGGGCGCGGCCGTGGGGGTGAGCCGCGACACCTTCGACCGAATTGAAGCCCTGCGCGCCGTGGCTGTTGACGTGGTCTGCGTGGATACCGCGCACGGCCATTCGCGGGGCGTGCTGGACACCATTCGCGCCATCAAAAAGGCCTTCCCTGACCTGGAAGTGGTCGGGGGAAATGTGGCCACCGGCGCAGGCGCAAAAGCGCTGGTTGACGCGGGCGTTGACGCCGTGAAAGTGGGCGTAGGCCCCGGTTCCATCTGCACCACGCGGGTGGTGGCCGGCGTGGGCATGCCCCAACTGAGCGCCATCATGGAAGCCGCTGCCGCCATCCGCGATTCCGGCGTGCCGATCATCGGCGACGGCGGCATCCGCTACACCGGCGACATTCCCAAAGCCCTGGCCGCCGGTGCCGACACCGTCATGGCGGGCTCGCTGTACGCGGGCACCGAAGAATCGCCCGGTGAAACCATCATCTACGAAGGCCGCAAGTTCAAAAGCTACCGCGGCATGGGCTCGGTCGAAGCCATGGAGGCCGGCTCCAAAGACCGCTATTTCCAGGACGTAGAAGAAGACATTAAAAAGCTGGTGCCCGAAGGCATCGTGGGAAGGGTCCCGTACAAAGGCACGGTCTCGGAGGTTATGGTCCAGTACATCGGCGGCCTAAGGGCAGGCATGGGCTACTGCGGCGCGCACAACATTCCCGAGCTTCAGCAAGCCCGCATGGTGCGCATCACCGCCGCTGGCATCCGCGAAAGCCATCCGCATGATGTGGTTATTACCAAAGAGGCGCCGAATTACAGCCGGTAAACGCGCAGTCTCGGGAATCTGAAGGCCGCAACGCAAACCCGTGCAGCGCAACATAGAAAATGTTACAGCAGGCAACAACCCCGCTTTCTAATAGGCCGTTGTGCTGCCCGCGCCCCCACTTCCCCCGGAAGCAGATACCGTAGTATGCCGATTGCGCAATTCATCGCGCTCCACAGTTAGCTCGCGAATCGTGCGCTCGGCGCGCTTGCGGAAACGGCGCTCTGCCAGAAAGGCGGGCAAAACGGCCATGCAGGCCAGCAGAATGCCGATGAATACGCAGGTAAACAAGAGCAGTGCCAGCGAAACATTCCAGCCCCATACAGCGAACTGAAAGCGCACGGTATCAGCGTTTTGCAGCGTAAACCACACCACAATCAAGATGAAGGCCCCTATTGCGGCCAGTGTAAACAGGTGGCTTTTGTTTTGCTTTTCCTGTTTTAAATCAGAACTTGCCATGTTGCTATCGTTTAGGGATCAAGCCGCGCAAGACGCAATGCTTGAACACACCTTTTCCCAAAGATACGCCCATGTCCTGACCTAACTTAGCCCCTTCGCCCTCATGGATTTTTTGGATTGGAAGTTATTCACTTTAGGAACCTTTACGCTGACGCTCGGCAGCCTGCTCAGCGGGGTAGTGGTCATTCTTTTAGCGCGAATAGCCTATGTGGCCATACGCCGCATTTTTCTGACGCGCTACTTCCGCCGAAAAAAAATGGACGAAGGGCGGCAGTTTGCAATCAGCCAGCTTGTTAAGTATGTAGTATATGTACTTGCGTTTTTTGTAGCCATCGAGACGGTTGGGCTTAACATCACGGTGTTGTATGCGGCAGGTGCCGCGCTGCTGGTGGGCTTGGGCATCGGCATTCAGCAGACCTTCAACGACTTCATGTCGGGCATCATTTTGCTCATGGAAGGGTCCATCAAAAAGGGCGACTGGCTGCTGATCGGCGACATGGAGGGCAAGGTCATGCGCATCGGTTTGCGCACGTCGTTGATTCAGACGCGGCGCCGCATTGCGGTCATTGTGCCCAACTCCAAAATCACGGTCGAAAACGTGATCAACATGAGCCACGGCAACGCGTTTATCCGCTACGATATCGCAGTGCCGGTAGCCTATGGCTCTGACACACGGCAAGTAGAAAAGATCCTAATCGGTTGCGCGGCACGGCATCCAGGAGTGTTGAAAGCACCTGGACCGTTCGTTCGGCTGGTGGATTACGGGGAATCTGCACTGAAATTTGAACTCCATTTCTGGAGCAACCAATTCCAGCGCATCGTGGACATCAAGTCCGACTTGCGCTTTGAAGTAGAAAAACGTTTGCGCGAAGAGCACATTACCATTCCCCTGCCGCAACGGGATTTGCGCATCATTAGCGGGACTCCGGCAGGACCCGCGCCTGCAGCAACACCGTCTGCTTCGGCAACATCGTCGGCTCCTGCGGGCCGCACGCTCAACAGCTAATCAACTGGTCAGGCTCTTGATCTTTTCCAACAGCGCGGCCTTGCGTCGCACCGAAACGTCGAGCACACTGCCGTCGTCCATTTCCACCTGCCCGGAACGCCCTTTCAGGTAACTGCGCACGTGGCGCAGGTTAATCAGGTGGCTTTGGTGAATGCGAAAAAAATCCTTGTCGCCGAGCAACTCCTCCACGTGCTTCAGGGTTTTGGACACCAGCAACCGACGCCCGTTTGTCAGGTGAAAGTTGGTGTAATTGCTGTCGGCTTCGCAGCGCACAATGTCTTCCAGCCGCACAAACTGGTAGCCTCCTTGCGAGGGCAACACAATCTTTTGAAAGTCTTCGCGCCGGTTTTCTTGCAGCGTTTCCACGCGCTTGGCGCGGCTCCCGGACTCCAATTTGCTGCTCACTTTGTCCACTGCCTGCTTGAGCTTGGACACGCGTATAGGCTTGAGGAGGTAATCAATGGCCGAGTACTCAAAAGCTTTGACGGCGTACTGGTCAAAGGCCGTGACAAAAATGACGTCAAAGTCCACTTTTGGCACCATGTCAAAAAGCCGAAACCCGTTGTTCACCGGCATCTCCACATCCAGAAACACGAGCTCCGGTTTCTGGGCATCAATAAGCTGCACGGCAGCAGTTACGCTGTCGGCTTCGCCCACCAGTTCTATCTGGGGGCAATATCGCTCCAGGAGTTCACGAAGAAACTCCCGGCCCTTCCGCTCGTCTTCGACGATCACGGATCGTATCATCGTTACCTTCTCCATCGGTCACCCTTTTTTGGCTATCCGTTAGCATTGGGATCGTCAGCACGACCCGGGTTCCCGACCCCCCTTGCTTTTTCCTGTCAAAAACCTCCATACCCACCTGTCCCGGATTCACCTTGTTGAATACTTGCAATCGGCTCCGGGTTATCTCCATGCCAGACGAGCGATGCTCTTCCGGCTTCCATTGTTCACTTTCCATGGCCTGATCAATGCCTACGCCGTCGTCATCAATGGTGCACACCAGATTCTGGCCCGAAAGCGCAAACCGAATGTCAATGTGGCCAACGCCCTCCTTGTGCCGAAGCCCGTGCCGAATGGAATTTTCCACGAACGGCTGAATGAGCAGCGACGGCACAAAGGTATGCTCGATGTCCACACCAGCACCCACGTCAATTTGGTATTCCAACAACTCGTCAAAGCGCATTTTCTCCAGCATAAGGTACGTATTCAAAAACGCAATTTCGTCGCGCAGCGGAATGGTCATGTGCTTTGAGTTCTCAAAGCTGCGCCGAATCAGGTCTCCGAATTCCCCAAGATAGTCCAAAGCTGTCTCCGTATCGTTGCGCAAGATAAATTGTTGAATAGAATTGAGCACATTGTAGATAAAATGCGGGTTCATTTGGGCGCGAAGGGCCTTCTGCTCCGTCTCAGCCAGTTGTTTTTCCAGAATCAGTTGTGCCTCGCGATGGCGCGCTCTTCGCCGGGTTTCTGCCCAAACCAACCCAATGCTGAGCCCTAACACCAACAAACCCGCTAATACCTGGTAGCCCCGCTGCTGCCAAATAGCTGGACGTATGTTTAAACGGATGCGCTCCGTGGTGGTGCTCTCCATGCCGTAGATATCCACCGAACGCAATTCCACCGTGTAGGTACCCGGCGGCAACTTGGACAGCCGCAATTCGCCAAATTCGGTCTCCTGCCATTGCTCATCCAGGCCCAAAACCCGGTAGCGGTAGCGTATGCGCCGCGAATCCGAATACGCGATGGCGCTAAAGCGCACCTCAATGTCGTTTTGAAAATAGGCCAGATCGTAGGCGGGCAGCAGCAGCGTGTCGCGGTTGTTGATGATCAGCGCAGTAATTTCCAGCCCGGGATTGGTGCGCGGCTCGCGGGTGATCAGATCGCTGGGAAAAAAGCTCAGCCCCGCGTTCGTCCGCAGCCAGATGGTATCGCGCAGTTCAAGGCCGCCCCGCACTTCGCCAATAATGAGCCCGTCATTTTCGTAAAGACTATAAATATCAAATATACGTTTACTATAATCTATGTTGCTCAACTTGTTCACCCCATTCGACCCAATAACCCACACTTCGCCGGACTGTCCGAGCCATACATCCACAAGACTGTTAGAGTTTAGCCCATGTTCGGTTCCAAAACGGTACAGCGAGTCGGTATCCCAAAAGTACAGCCCCATGCCGTAGGAACTCATCCAAACCTGGTTCTTGCCAGGCAGTCCGGCCATGCCGCTGATGATGAGCTTCTGCAATTCCGTGTTCGCCACAAGCGTATCAAAACGTCTGTTTTGGTAGCTGAACAGTCCGTCCATGGTGTATAGCCAGGCGCGGTTAAGCAGGCTGTCGTACCAGGCCACCCGGGTGGGGCCAGCCAGGAGTCGGAAGCCATCCGCAGGTAGTGGCTCTTGCCGCTCTGAAGTTTTAGTTCGAAGGGCCAACGCTCCCGTCCAATCCACCTGGTAAAAGCCCGCCGATGTGGTTGCGAACACACTATTCCCCGGACCCCGAATCAATTTGTAGGGATTGCCCAGGCTGTTCAAACGCAGCGAATCACCATCGGGATGACGGGCCACCAAAAAGTTAGCCTGCCTGCTCCTGGACAACCTCCATGATACCCCGTCGGGAGTTTGCAAAGCGCGATCAAAGAGCTCGGTGAGTCGGCCTGCCGCATCACCGCGGACATTGCGCACCTGCCGGGCCCGATAACTCAACAAAAACAACCCGGCGGCATCGGTGCCTATCCACAAGTTATCATCGCGATCCTGAAAAATTTCGGTAACACTCTCCTCTTCCAAATACCGCACCGGCTCTCCCAACTCCAACTGATCAGCACCAAAAAAGTAGAGTCCACCGTTGAAAGAGCCCAGCCACCAATTTCCCTCGGGATCAATAAACACGGTACTTAAATCGATACTGCTTTGCAACATTCGCGTCAACGCGGGATAAACCGGCACCGCGCCGCTCTCCTTCAACTCCAACACCTTGTCTGTTGACACATAGAATAAACGCCCTTGCGGGTCGCGATCCAGGTATTGCCGCTTGGCAAACAACTCATTCTGAAGCAGCTTTTCCGTTTTGCCTTCCTTGCTGCGGAACAGCATCCGGCCCGTACCAAACCATATGGTATGGTCAACCTCCACCCGATGCAGCACCGCACCACTTTCAGGCTTATTCGTAGCTGATGTAGCCCTTTCTGCAGGTTGGGACGCTGATTGAGCCGCGGCTCCGTTCGCCTCCTGAACCACCATCCGCACCAACGCGTTACCTTCCAACTTCCAGATGGAATTGGTAGAACTCAGGTAGATTTCACCAGCATGGTTAGCCGCAAAAGAGGTCAAACGCTCATCCGCCGCTGACTCCGGCAGCCTAACCAGCGTAAAACGCCCATCCTTCCAATACCCCAACCCCGCCTGCAACAACAACCAGATGCGCCCATCCTGGCCGGGATACAACTCAATCACCGAGTTACCCGGCAGCCCATCCAGCACGCTGTAGGTTTTAAACGCGCTCCCGTTGTAGCGGCATAGCCCAAGTTCCGTCCCAATCCAAATCAGCCCGCGGCTATCCTGCGCAATGTCAAAAACTTTGCTCGACGCCAGCCCCTCATTCACGGTAAACCGCTCAAAACGAAACTCTTGGGCGTGCAGCCGCGCGGCTGAGCCCCAAAAAAAAGCGCAGCCCAGCGCCAACAACAAAAGCGCCTCCCGCGTAAACCGTGTATTCCCTCTTCGCTGCACCCTCGAAAGATACGGCAGCCTCCACAATGTGCTCCCGCATCCCAGGCCCAAATCCCGCCCGCTATTGCCTGACAATCTTCCGGGGAAGGGTCGCCGTGCCATCCGCACCGCGTAGATGCACCAGATACAGCCCTGCAGGTTGCGCCGTTAGGTCGAAGGGCGTTGTTTGCTTGTGCCACAGCCTGATCACCTCCCGCCCGTATAGGTCGTGGACCATGAGCCAACCAGCCTGGTCGCTTTGCAGCGTATAAAGGCCTGAACTGGTGGTAGGGAAGACGGACCAGTCTTTGCGTGGTGTTGGGTGGTTGAAAATCCCGGTCTGTGTAGTGTCTTGCGGGGTGAGGGTATCGCAGGGGCTACCTACAAGAGGGCCTAAGTCGTAGTTGGGGAAGTTGGGGAGGGAGAGTGTACTGTTCTGTCTACCATTAAGGTACAATCCAAAAGTATCCAAATCACAGGCTCTTCCTGTCAACTCAGGTTCTCGTATAACTGCCAGATGATAAATAACGCCTCCTACTCCTGTTCCAAAGTCTGGCCCAGCCATTGCCATGTATATATCGTTAGAATTATTACTAAATTGGAGCTGCCCTCCTGCGTGTAAAAAGTACGATGAACCAGATAGACTGAATATCAATGTGTCGCTAAGCTCTTCATGCAAAGTATTAATTTGATATAATGATATTCTATTGTTTGTAGAATAATAAAGCATCTGTTCACTCTCTGAAAATGCCAGCCCATATGAAGTTACATAACACTCACGTGTTCGGATAGTGTCAATAAAATCAATGATTCCACTGCATCTATCAAAATCATACAGTCCAATTGTCGGCGGCAATGGAAAACATACATCATTTGTTGTAGTTAAAGCAAGTTTACTCCCTGATTTGCTCGAGACTAATTCACCAGCAATCCCACCTCGAAATCCTGTTGATTGTGACCCCATATTCAGAATTCCATTTTTCGTCAAAAGACCTATTTGGAATTCATCATTGCCAGCAGTCGCCCTTCTAACAATAAGCCACCAGTCCCTTCCATTGGCATGTTTCACCGCAGATAACTGTTCAAACACCGGCCAATCCCAAACTAATACATTCTTGAACTCATCCAAGATCCCACCTAATCCCCCATCCAGTTGCCTATCTATATTAGAGCAGTACAAACGGTTATCGAGATCATTCATTTGAAAAAAAGCAAAAAACCTGTCTGTGCTATCCCCAGGCCAAGGCAAGAATATAGTACCGTTGGTCTTTGATGAACTTGGAGGGACATTCAGTGCTGGCAAGGTATCGCTGTTAAACAAAGGTTGGAAGTGGGCATTCCAAATCCTTACGGTATTGGAATAGAACAGCAGATTGCCATTCTTATCAGAGATACAGGATGCACCTTCATAGGCTTCAAATCCTTCAATGAAAGGTAAAACCTCTGGCTCAACTCCTGCAAATTTTACATGATACCCATCACCAAAGATCCAGTTTGCTGTCCTTCCTTGAGCGAATGACATCAAAGGAATGAAAAACATTCCCAGCAACAACCACACGGTAAACCAATTGAAGTTCATCGGTTTACTTGAAAATTAATCGTCGCAGTTTGGCCATTCGTTGCCATAAATTGTGCAACGTAAGGTCCATTCGGGAGCGACTGTAGATTGATAGCTTGGCTGCTTTCCTCATTCAGTTGCATCATTAAACACACGCTACCTTGCAAATCAACTATTCGCAGAATCTCATAACCCTTTGCGTTTAGGACATATGCTGTGTTGCTGACGGGATTAGGAACAATCTTGGGTTGGTCAGCAGAAACTTGCACTTGGCGAAGCTCCTCTTCAGCATAGACTTCCCATTCATCGGGTAACAAGGTGACTCCCAACAAGCTTTGGGCAAATACTGCGGCCGAACCTGCTTGTTCCCATGAAGTCTCCGCAATAGTTTGTAAACTCTCTAACTCCTCAGGAGTCCAATGTACCCTTGCACTATCCAACTCCCTTTGTAAGCGTATACCCCAGGCCTGCTTGTAAATCGCTTCCTCAAGATTAGTCGGTGCCATTTCATCCAAAAGCAAACTGGTTGCCTCAACATTACCTGTTTCCCAAGCTTGTTCAATGGACTCCAACCGTGGGAGGTTCGTCCGACTCAATAAAGAAGACACTCTGGAATCTCCCACATCATGCCCGTGAGCCCAACGCAAATAAGCGTAAAGCTGTGGGGCGATGGATACGCTGCTGCCCGCTTCAATGGCTTGATCTAGCATATGTTCCCGATACTCCGACAATCCCTGACCTAATTCTTGCTGCCCCCCATATTCGCGTAACGCGGCTAGGGTGGAACAAATATTGGAAGTTGCGCCTAAAACTGAATCAAGTTTAGTAACTCCAATAGAAAAATCTACCAAATTCGTCCCACCCCCCGGAAAATCATAGGTCGCCGCATTGCGGTAATACCAATCTATTGTAGCAGCTTGTGACCCATTGATGCTGTAAGACCGCACCGGCTCAAATCCGCCCCCAATCGTGCTCGTCCAGCGGTTATCGCTTGAGCTTGAGTCTGTGACTAGACCGTAAACACGGTTGGTACCGCCTATGCTTACTCCGAACTCCGCTGAGTCAACATTGTCCCATACCACCCCGCTGTAGCTGTCGTGAAACTCGTTGCAAATCGCATTGCCTTCCAGGTTGTCCCGCAAGACGTACATACCCGCGCCGCTGTGTTCCACATAGTTCAACCACACTTTGGCATCCGGGCTGCGGTACAGCACGATGCCCCGTATCTTGGAATTGTTTAAGGCAATCGTGTTGCAGGGACCTCCTCCACCAGGGTACGGACAATTGCCGCTAATCACGTTCTTAAAAATCTCGGGCTCTGCCACATCCAGCGACAAAATCCCTCCGGCTGCTTGCGAACTCACCCCGGCATACCAGAAATTGATCATGTTCGTATCGATCTGTACCCTTGTTGCAGACGGCAGCGTTTGCAAAGCAATGCCTCGAAACACGTCGCTGATGATGTTTGTGTTCACGTTGATGGCCCCAGCCAGCAGATTGACCTGAATGCCAACAGTTTCATCGAATGTGCCCGTCAGGGCATTGTTGTTCACGCTCACTTCTACCGAATCTCCTCCAGCACCTGGATTGTCATTCAGCCAGATACCCTCCTGGCTGAATCCTGAAATGGTGTTGGACCCGACCACCAGGGTGTCTTCGGTCTGCTCTAACCAAACCCCTCTCTCAAAAGGTCCGCTAATGGCGGCCATCGTGTTGTCCGACACAATGCTCTGCCACATACCCCGGCTGAATACCCCGTAACGGCAATCTCCAAAGGTATTGGCGCGAAGGGCGGAAGTGCCTACGGACAAAAACAGGGAATCCAACGCGGAGTTTCTGACCGAGTAAACCCCATAGCCCCAGTTCAAGCCTGCTATATCATGGATGTCTTCGAACTCATTGTTGAAAACTGTTAACGAACTATTGGCCCCATAGATGCCAAAATCCATGCGCGTAAAGCGGTTAGCGGAGGCTAACGTGCTCTGTTCGCCAATGGTCAAGCCAGTGCCGCCCCTGACATCGTCAGCCCAAATGCCGGCATAGCTGTTGCCGAACACTACAGGCAAACCAGGAGTAGGCGTGGGAACAATGCCTCCCTCAAAATGGGTACCGACAACGTATCCTGGATAGTCGCCTCCGGTATAATCCTCTATTCGAATGCCCGTGATGTTGCGTCGCAGTCCGCTATCCTCTATCCTAAACTCTGCTGGTGTAAAAGAAAAGCCCAGCGACGCATGCACTGCATTCTCTGCCCCACAGATATCCGAATCTTCAACCTCCAGGCGTCCGCCAGGCAATACCGTGATACCGTTCCACAAATGTTGAATGTTGGTGATGGTCGTACCATTAAACACCCGGAGCGTGCAGCCGGGTAAAACCACAATATCTCCGCCTGGCACTACCCGAACATCCGCATTGTTGAACTCAAAAGGCACACCCACACGGTCAACAAGAAACGTATCCAATTGAACCCGGCCACCATAGGTACTAAAGCCCAAAGAATCCTGGCTTTGCTGAATCCAGAAATCTACGGGCGTTGGAACCGGGCAAGCCATGGAAACCTGCGCATCAACAAATCGCATACCCAACAAGATAACCCAAATAAGAGATAAAGTTCGCATGGCAGGAGATTTAATGATAAAGAATGGCCAATAATACCCCCCCCCTCTACATTTCCTAATATTTGACGTTAAATAAATGAGAAGTTTACGTTAAGCCAATGTGTCCAATCATACCATTGCACATCTTATGCTTTGACAATCAACCCGTTACAACCTGACGCGCCCATACTATATAAATAAGGATAACGGGGGTAAAAACAACCACATGCGACCATCCGGACTTTGATACCAATCAATATCAGAGTTGCCCTGCGGACCCTCCTGCGCAAAGTCAAATACTTTGCTTGAAGCCAGCCCCTCATTCACCGTAAACCGCTCAAAACG
>WGOA01000059.1 GCA_016124275.1 Bacteroidota bacterium | reverse complement strand
GTGGTCAGAGTGCGCTGAACAGCGGTTGCTCATCGTACCTGGGCTCTTCTAAGAGGCTGCGATACCGAGTTTTTCAAACAGGCTAGACGTAGCCGAGTTTTTCCAATAATTGATAAGGGGCCTGCAACTGGTTGAGCTGTTGCACCACTTCGGTGTGCTGCGGATCTTTCCACTTGGCAATGGAAGAGGTGTACACGGCTTGCACTTCACCTTCCCAGGCGTTGATGGTCCGCACCGTCGTCTTTTTATCGTGCGCCAGCACATCGGGGTGCAGATCGAGTTCCAGAAACTGCAGCAAGGCGCCCAGGGCTTTCTCCCGGTCGGCTACCAGATCTTCATAGCGGATGGTGTACACTTGTGGATGGTCCATGTAGGCTACCCCGAGCTGCACATCGCGCACCCAGCGCTCTGGGGCAACCCAGTATTCACCTTTCAAGGTGGGGTGAACAGAGGTCACCACGTCTCGGCCATCGCGGACAATATGCACAAAGCGCATGCTTGAACCAAATTCGCGCAGCAATTCCGGCAGATACCAGACATTGGTGGGTGTTTTCTCGCACCAGCGGTCTGCCTTTTCTTTTAGCGGGGCGCGCAACAGAAAATCAGCGATTTTGCGCTGGTGGTTCCAATGGTTCAGGCGGTCGCTTTTCCAGCGCCGGGGTTGGTTGAATACGTTGGTTTCAATGCCAATAGCTTGAATGTTGGGATGCGCACCCAACATGGACAACAGCATGCTGGTGCCGGACCGTCCGCAACCCCCGATCAAGATAGCCGGCTGTCGCAAAGCGGGGTAGCGCAAAATGCTTGTGGCGTGTACTTCGCGGAAAAACCGCTGGGTAGAGGCAAAATCCATTCAAAGGAGGTCTTGGTAAGCCCTTTTAGTGGCCTTTACGGGTTTGATGCCGACCAGTTACAAGGAATAGAAAAAGGCTTGTTACAAAAACAAGGCCTGTTCTTCAAGGGTTGGCAAGCGGCAGGAGTCTTTCCGCCCAAACCATCGGTACCGGTTTCGGGCAATCCAGTCATAAACGGCATCGCGAACAGGCGCAGGAACAAGGAGGAAAACCGTTAGCAGCGGCCATCCGGAACCTAAATGGCGCGCAATTCGGATGGCTGCGCCAGATCGGATGAATATGCGTTGGTCCTGGATCAGAACGATGGAGTCTAAATTGGCAGGGAGAGGGTGTTGCGCAAGCAGTTTAATGGCTGCCTCCGATTGCAAGGCGCCGTAGCGAAACACGCCTTTGCGATCCCGTCGAATGACGAAGTCCACGGCATTGTTGCAAAGGTTGCAAACACCATCAAACAAGATTACGCTTTCCTCTTTCATCTATTTGGCAAAGTTACCCGATCCCAAGTTCTGTCGGATGGTATTAACCAGGAAGGTACCAACGATCAAGACCCCGATCAGACCGATGATGGATAGCTCTACAGCATCCATCCAGAGTGGCCTGATTTCTGGCTGCCGCGCCCAGGAAGGAATGGCACAAAGTCCACAGAAAACGATAGAGATAGCGATTGTGTTTGGTGGAAACTGCAGCGGAATGTTTGGGATCTTGTTCTTGACCCAATCCCAGGAAATGAACGCTAAGTAGGCGCCAATGTTTTCGGTAAAGGGAATGTTCAGCATGACCATGTTGAGAAAATGGAAAATGCAGGCCACGCCAATCAGCGCGCGAAACAACCGACGGCGCCACATCAACAAAATGAAGCTGAATTCAAACAATACCGCCGTCCAGTCCATGAACTCCCAAAAGAATGCCGACTTGATGCCCAAAAATGGAGTGGCTAAAAGATCATGGCGTCCGACCACGTAATAGTTGTAGGCGAAATGCGCTTCAACCGCTTGATTGTCCAGAATGAGCCAACCTCCGATGATTTTGGCCAAAACGGAGGTGAACATCGCCATGGATAGTAAAAAGGCGAGCATGTGGCCAGACCAGCCTGTGGTTGGTGGAATGGGTCTGTTGCGGTTCTGCCAGGCATCGACCGAATAAGCATTTCCCCAACCCGAGCCCGCAAAAACCAGCGGGACAATCCATGCGAAAATGTCGTGGTCCAGGTGTCCGAACGCATAGCTGAACGTTTTGCATACCAGCACCGCGATGGGAACAGCGTAAGAAACCACCCGTGTTTTCCAACCTACCAACAACAAGGCATAGCCCAAAGCAATGATCAATTGCAGGGCAAAGAATACATTGCTGCTGGGAAATTCCTGGAAAAGGGCACCAACAGAAAACATGCGCGGCAGGTAATAGTAATCAGGTTGGGAACCAATCCAGCTGAAATCCGGAAGCCCGTAAATAAACAATACAAATAATACGTATGCGATTCGGTATAATCCGAGCCCTTCAACCGAAACCTGGTACTCCTTAAACCACCAGTGCTGAAGAAAGCGTTCAAGCTTCATGGCTTAGTGTGCGGAATGAGTAAAATTCAACACAACCTGTTCCGGAAGGGGAGTGATGTCCCATTGGCCTTCTTTTCCGCTGTAATGGAACCACTTCACGACCAGACTATCTGCGGGAACCCCGATCTTCTTTTGAATGGCCTCGTGCACATGGTTCTGCCAGGCGTCAACAACCTGCGGCTGATGGTAGCAATGGGTCACGTCCACGTTAACCTGCAAACCGCCTAAACGCGCTCCTACTTTTTTCCCACCTTGTCCGTTGGGATAGCGAAAACGGTGCAGCGCAATGGTGGGATGGTTGGCCGGTGGGATATTCACCAGAATGTCCTCGTATTTCAACGTATAGGTTCTATTACCAGCGTATACGTTGAATGTCGGCTTATCAAACTCCAGCGTCCCGCTTTCGCTGCCAATCTCTCGAAAACCAGGAAAAATAATGGCCGGGTAAGGTTCCGATCCAATTAAGTTTAGGGCAAATCCATAGAGGATAAAGCCTGACAAAAGCAGGTAAGTGATGGCTATCGACGCAGGACTTTTCATGCCAAATGCCCTAATTTGAGGTTACTTACCTAAACAACTATGCTATTCGAATTAACCGATAATCATAAAAGTCTCATTATTAAGACTTTATCGCGGAGTTGCCGTTTGTGCAGCCGCTCTGCGGGTTAAAATTGAAACGCCCTTATTGTAAATCCTTTATCCCAACCCGATTCAATACACCACCTAAAAATTTTTCCTCCAGATTATGCAGGAAATGTACGTTTTGTTTGTCAGAATCCTGCAAGGTATTTTCAGCAGAGAAGACCGCAATAACATGGTCAGCATATTCCACTAATTCCTGGGTGTCCGAGAATTCGTTCATCGCACTTCCTTCCATGAAGATATAATCGTATGTGAGTTCCAGGCTGTCCAAAAGCTTGTCAAAATTCTTGCCGGCAAATATTTCTGACGGCGAGTTGTAGCCACCTTTGGAGCCAATAATATCAATGCCCGAATGGGTGGTTCGACTGATGATGCCGGTGGTGTTGAACTCGTCGCCTAATTGCGCATCGCCGATGAGTTTGGTGTTGGATAAAAGATTCTCCTGCCCGGCCTGCTTGAGCATTTCCGTCAGGGAATTGTTCTTGAAATTGGTGTCAATAATGAGCACCTTTTTGTTGTTCAGGCTTAGCGAATAGGCCAAAGAGATAATCAGAAAACTCTTCCCTTCCTGTGGTTTGGTGCTGGTAATCAGTACGCGCTTCGCGTTGTTCTGCTCCAACTGGTAGCGGATTTTTCGCAGCAGTTGCTTGAAGGTTTCCAAATCCGGGTCATGGCTCTTCTGGTTGAAGAAAGTCTGCAGATCCAGGTTATCGTACTTGAGTTTGTTCAGGTAGCCAATAAGCGGAATGTCCGTCATCCGCTGGAAGCGCGATGGGTTCTTAAGCGTCATGTCCAGGTATGCCAACGCGAAAATGACGATAAGACTGAACGCGAAAACCAGGGCACCAGCAAAAGCTGAAAGGAAAATTGTTTGCGAAGGCTCTGGACTGTCGGGCACTTCACCGCGCTCAATAAGCGACAGCTGATTGCCAGTGGTTAGCGACATCAGTTTGGCCATGTTGAGCTTGTTCACATAGTCCAGGTATTCTTCCTGTACCAGCGAAATTTCCCGCTCATACGCTTGAATATTGGCGTCCTCTTCCACAAATCCGCCAACGGTGCTCCGAAGTCGTCCCAATTCGCGGTCAATGGAGTAAACGCCAGCCTTCGCTACTTCCAACTCAATTTCAAGGTTCAGGCGAGTAGCCAGAAGCGATTGAGTGGTGGTTGACAGCGAGCCATCTTCGGAGGCAATCTGCTCCACGACGCGGTTCAGTTCGCGCCGTTTAGTTTCTATTTGCTGGCGAATGGCCGAGTCATCCACGCCGGCCGCTGAAGCCGTAACCGCCTGGTTGGTCAGTCCGGTTAGCTCATCGCGGATGTTCTGGATGCGCTGGCTGTTGGCGGCAGAAGAAGCGGCATCCGTCTCGGCAGCACTCAATTGCCGATCAATGGCCCGGAGTGCCTGTTGACTGGCAGGAATCCGCTTGTTCTCTTGTTCCCGCTGTAACTCCAGCGTTTGAATTTGTCCGATACGCGCAGAACTTTGATCGTCGATGTTTACAATCTGGTGATCCAGCTTGTAGAGCTTCAGCTCATTGTTGCGCTGGTCCAGTTCGTTTTTCTTTTCATAGGCCAGGCGCGTAAAAAACTCCACAGAGGCATCGGAACGCTCGGATTTAACCCGGCTATAGTACCGGATGAACTCTTCGGCCAGCGTGTTTACCACAAAGGCTGACAATTCCGGATTATCCGACACATACTCGATTTTCAGGTAATCGGTAGAGCGCACCCTGAAAATGGAAAGCCCGCCCAACAGATCCGCGTAATTGTAACCCATGGTGCGGAGCACATCCTTCATGAAGGCATCATCTGCAGAATTGGAAAAGACGTCCTTGTCTTCTTTCAACTCCGGAATCACCTCAGCCAGCAAAATGGTATCCCCGTCACCAAGCCGCTCCATAAGGGCATTTTCGTCACCCTTGCCAAGCATATCGCTTTTGGGCAGCGAACTGCCTCCCTGGCCAAACTTCTGGTCAAACAGAGCCAACGCCCGCTTTAGGTCATCATCGCTGTATTTCTCTTTCAATTCCTCCAGATTGCGGAACGGTTTTTCGTTGGTCAGGTCGTGCTGAATCAACGCCTTGGAAAGAAGCCCGATGACCGTTTTGGAATTGATGATTTCAATCAGGTTGCTGAACTGATTGTCAATTTCGAAGGGCCGGGCGGCTCCGGGCTGGTCAATTGATGCTGTGGGAGACTTGCTCTCCGTAATGCCGGTACCCAACAAGGCACGGGATTTGTAGTTAACCGCGCTCTGGCGGGCAATCATAAAGGTGGCCCCAACCGCTAAAACGGTCACCGCTATGATGATCCACTTCCGGTCCAACAAAAGCCTTAAGAAATAGGAAAAGTCCATAGATAGTTTCGAACCTGCGTTCTTTAGCAAAGGCAAAGGTAGGGGGATTAGGTGAATCAACAGGAGCTTTTGCCCTGCGTCACGGGGCCCCTTCGCCCGAAATTAGGATCCCTTAAATGCCTTGAATACCGTTCATGATGATTAAAGCGTTGCTGCTGGCAATCCGAACATTTGGCCCCAATTGCCCGTACAGAACCCCCAAAGCAGCATGAGCGATCAGAATAATGTGTTTAATGTTGAAGGGCAGTTGCGGACCAGCATGTCTCTGTTTTTTCCAGCAACTTTCCTCCCGCATTTGAACGCGTGCCAAACGGCTTTGTTCCATCCGGTTTATTTACCTGAAGCAACAGCAGCAGTGGTTTGACGAGCAAGCAGTTATGAGCATAATTGAGATTTTTTTCTGGGCCTGTCTTCTGCTTGTTTTTTACACCTATTTAGGATACGGTGTGGTGTTGTATGCGCTGGTAAGCCTCAAAAGGCTGGTTCAGGGCAGACGACCAGTACCGGATGAACACGCTCCTGACGCAGCGTGGCCGGAGGTAAGCCTGGTGGTGGCCGCCTACAACGAAGAGGGCTGGATTGCCGATAAAATTCGCAACCACCTGGAGTTGGATTATCCCACAGGAAAGTTGCATCATGTGGTTATTACCGACGGTTCCAACGACCGGACAGCGGATATTGCGCGCAGTTTTGGAGGCGTAGAAGTACACCACAGCCCCGAGCGCAAGGGCAAAATTGCTGCGGTGCACCGGGTCATGCCATTGATTAAAACCCCAATTGTCGTGTTCACGGATGCCAATACCCTGCTCAACCATGAGGCTATCCGGCGCATCGTGCGGCACTACCGCGATCCCCAGGTGGGCGCGGTTGCGGGCGAAAAGCGCGTTCACATGAGCGAAAGCGACGCTGCGCACGCAGCGGGGGAGGGCATCTATTGGAAATACGAATCGCTGCTCAAGCACCTGGATTCAGAGCTGTATTCCGTGGTGGGTGCGGCAGGCGAGCTTTTTTCCATCCGCCGGGAGCTTTACCAGCCGGTTCCCGAAGACACGGTGATTGAAGACTTTGTCATGACCCTGACCATTGCGCGGGGTGGCCACCGGGTGGTCTATGAACCAGAGGCTTATGCGGTCGAAGGGCCCTCTGCCTCCGTTCCAGAGGAGTTAAAACGCAAAATCCGCATCGCTGCTGGCGGGTTGCAGGCCATCAGCCGTTTGGCTGATCTCCTGAACCCTTTCCGTTACGGGGTGCTCAGTTTTCAGTACGTTTCTCACCGCGTTTTGCGCTGGACGCTAACCCCGGTAGCGCTTTTGGCGCTACTGCTGGTTAACCTTCTGCTGCTGCGTACAGAAACGGCTCATTTTCTGCCCGCCAGCTTTTACAGGCTGGTTTTGGCCGCACAAGCCCTCTTTTATACGTTGGCAATCATAGGCTACGTGCTGGAGCGGCGTCACCTGAAAATAAAGGCTTTTTTTATTCCATACTATTTTTTCGTCATGAACTATGCGGTCTTTGCGGGATTCTGGCGAAACTTGCGCGGAAAGCAAACCGTATTGTGGGAGAAGGCGGAACGCCAATCCTGAGCCATGCCTTTTCCTGTGTCATCTTTAAGCGTGCCAGCCAAGGCTGCCAGCGACCAACTTCGCCCAACAGCGACTAATAGAGACGAATTGAAGCTAACCGTTACCCTTGTTTTGAGCCCGTTATGAGCCAACAAGCCCATATCCTTCTGATTGAAGACGACCTGAACCTGGGGTTGCTCCTGGAGCATATGCTCAGCAAAAACTACCAGGTCAGCATTTTGCACGACGGCTTTGCGGCCCTCAACTGGCTGGCCGCCGGCAATATGCCAAGCCTGATTATAGCCGATGTGGATATGCCCGGTCTGGGAAGCGCCCAGCTGCTGGAGAACATCAAAGTCTCGGGTTTTTACCGCCATCTGCCCGTCGTCATCCTCTCCGGCAAATCCGACCTGGACAAGGCAGAAGGCTTGGTCAGGAAAGGTGCAGACGCTGTGCTGCAAAAACCCTTCTCCCGCGAAGAGTTGTTTGAGCTGCTGCAGCGGCTGATGCGTTTTGTATAAAGGCACGGCCAAAAGGTAGCCGCTTAGGATTTCCCGGCCAGCTTCAAGGGGTATTCCTTATTTTCGAGGCAGTCATCTTGGATTAACCCGGTGATCCGCCCGATCATGCGCTTTAGAATACCCCTGATCTCTGTCCTGAACCTGATCCTGCTTATGCCCTTCTTCCGAATTGCGCAGAGTGTTGCTCAGGGAGTGGATTTTTCCACCTACCCGGTTTACGATGGAAACGACCTTGGGGTAACCTGGTCGCAAGCCGCCACCCGAATTCGGGTTTGGGCACCCACAGCCGATGCGGTGCGCTGGCAGTTTTACTCCGCTGATTTAGGAGGAGCCCCCGATCGCGAAGTTTACCTTCGCCAGGATGCCGGTGGCACCTGGGTTGCCACCCTGCCCGGCAACTGGGAAGGTTCGTACTACACGGTACAGGCGCAATTTGATGGTGCCTGGCTGGCCGAAGTGCCAGACCCTTACGCGCGTGCGGTGGGCCGCAACGGCCAACGAGGGCAGATTTTTAACCCGCAGAAAACCAACCCGCCCGGTTGGGAGCAGGATCAGCGAGTTAAGCAAAGCTCCTACACGGACATCGTGTTGTACGAAGGCCATGTCCGCGATTTGACGGTTGGACCCGGATCCGGCATTAAGCATCAGGGCAAATTCCTGGGCTTGTCCGAGCGCGGCACCCGTTCGCCTGAAGGCTTGCCCACCGGCCTGGATCATTTGGTGGAATTGGGCATTACGCACCTCCACCTTTTGCCGTTCTTCGACTACGGTTCGCTGGACGAAACCCTGGAACAGCCCGGCTACAACTGGGGCTACGACCCGCTTAACTACAATGCCCCGGAAGGCACCTATTGCACCAACCCCGCTGATGGCGCATCCCGCATTCGCGAACTCAAGGCCACGGTTCAGGCGCTTCACAGCGCTGGCATAGGTTTGGTTATGGATGTGGTGTACAACCACACGTTTTCCGTAGCAGAAAGTGTGTTCAGTCAATTAGTACCTGGTTATTATTACCGCCAGTGGCCGGAGGGCAATTTCTCCGACGCAAGCGGCTGCGGCAATGAAGTGGCCAGCGAACGCCCCATGGTGCGCAAATTCATGCGCGAATCGCTGCAGTACTGGGCCAGTGAGTACCACCTGGATGGCTTTCGGTTTGACCTGATGGGCATTCATGATCAGCAGACTATGCGCCTGATCCGCGAGGATATGAATAGCATGGACCCGCATATCTTTTTATATGGCGAAGGCTGGACCGCCGGTCCCAGCCCGCTCGCAGAAGAAGCTCGGGCCATCAAACGCCTGACCTGGCAATTGCCGGGTATCGCCGCGTTCTCCGACGATATCCGCGATGGCATCAAAGGCCATTGGTCCGACGAAAAAGACCCCGGTTTTGCCAGCGGCAAGGCGGGTTTAGGCATGACCGTTAAGGCCGGTTTGGTGGGGGGCATTGCCCACCCGCAGGTGGATTTTTCAAAAGTTAACTATTCGCCCAAACCCTGGGTTGGAACTCCTTCGCAGGTGATCAATTACGTTTCCTGCCACGACAACCACACCCTGTACGACAAAGTGGCTATTTCGGCTCCGGGCGCTTCGGAACCCCGCCGTTTGGCCATTCAGCGCCTGGCCAACACCATCGTGCTCACCGCGCAAGGCGTCCCGTTCTTGCACGCCGGGGTTGAAATGGCCTACACCAAAGGCGGCGATCACAACTCGTACAAAAGCTCCGATCAGGTCAACGCCTTGGATTGGAACCGAATGGCCGACTACGCCGACCTGGTGGCCTACCACCGCGACCTCATCGCCCTGCGCAAAGCGCACCCCGTCTTCCGCATGGACGATCCCGAGCTGATCCGCCGGGTCCTTACCTTTCCTGAAACGGGTTCCGAGCACGTGGTGGTGCAACACGCTGATGCCGCCGCCGCCGGGGACAGCTGGAAAGAGCTGGTCCTCATTTTTAACGGATCCGATCAGCCCTTTTCGTACACCCTGCCCAGCGGCGACTGGACCCTGGTGGGCAATGGCCGCGTAGTGGTTTCAGCACCGGGCGAAGGGCTGCTTACCCTGAGCGGCAGCGTAGAAGTTGCTCCTTCAGCCGCGTACATTCTGGCGCGTTAGCCAGGTGTTCCCATTTTTTCCGGAATTCTTTGGAAATGTGAATAACTGGCTTAGCTTTGCTTAGTGTATTCGGTACACTATGAAGCGGTGTGCTTACAGAATACAAATGCATTCGCGACGATGGGTTGGTTTCAACCCGGACTTGCTTCAAGACTTTTTTTTGTGGATGGGTTTTATGAATTGAGGAGAGGGCCTTTCACTGGTTGAAAGGCCCTTATTTTTTCCCCGACACCCGATCTTTGCACCCGGAAAACTTTCACGTTCCAACTATTCCCCACACCTTTCCCCACACTTTTCTGACCGCATCTTGCGGAACCAAACCATGGCTCGAAAAAGCAAATCGGGCGGGGCCGGCATCCCCGAAAAATTCAGCAGCATTGCCCGGCAACGCGTTGTTATTGAGAACGTAAGGCCGCGGCTCGAAGGGGGCTATCCCATTAAGCGGGTGCCCGGCGATACAGTGTTCGTGCAGGCCGACCTGTTCGCCGACGGGCATGACGAAATGTGCGCAGCCCTTTCCTACCGGCACGCCGGCGAAAAGTCCTGGAAAACCGTGAACATGACCTCTCCCCAAGAGGACGTCTGGGAAGGCTCGTTTAAGGTGGAAAAGCAGGGCGAGTACGAATATTTCGTGCACGGCTGGGTGGACATTCTGGCCAGTTGGCGGCACGGCCTGGAGCGCAAAGTGGCGGCCGGGCAGGATGTGACCGTAGAGATGCTGGCAGGAGCAGAGGCCTTTCGCGAAGCGGCAGACGGGCAAAAAGGCAAAGTCCGCAAGCAGTTGGAGGCCCTGGCCGATTTGTTCCAAGACCGCAGCAAAATCAACGAGGCCATTAAAATTGCGCTCAACCACAGCACCCAAGAACTGATCCACGAGGTCCCCACCTTTGTGGACCAAAGCAAAAGCGAGGTGCTGGGTGTGCGGGTAGAGCGGCGCAAAGCGGGCTTCAGCGCCTGGTACGAATTCTTCCCGCGCTCTGCTGCCGGCACCACGGATCGCCACGGCACCTTTGCCGATGCCGAGAAAAACGTGCTACCGCTTGTGGCTTGGATGGGTTTTGATGTCATTTACCTGCCGCCTATTCACCCAGTGGGCGTGCAGTTTCGCAAAGGCCCGAACAACAGCACGACGTCGCATCCGGGTGACCCAGGCTCGCCTTGGGCAATCGGCGCTGCTGAAGGAGGGCACACGGCCATTCACCCGGAACTCGGCACCCTTGAAGACTTCAAGCGCTTTGTCAAGGCGGCAAACGGCCACGACATTGAGGTAGCCATTGACCTGGCCTACCAATGCTCACCGGATCACCCTTGGGTCAAGGAGCACCCTGAATGGTTCAAATGGCGCCCGGACGGCACCGTTCAATACGCCGAAAACCCGCCCAAGAAGTACCAGGACGTGCTGCCGCTGCACTTTGAAAGCGAAGACTGGCAGGCGTTGTGGATCGCCCTGCGCGACGTCGTGTATTTCTGGATGGAGCAGGGCGTGACCATTTTCCGCGTGGACAACCCGCACACCAAGCCCTTTCATTTTTGGGAATGGCTGATGGCCGAAGTCTATGCCAAAGACCCGAACATCCTGTTCCTATCCGAGGCCTTTACACGGCCTCGCATCATGGCTCGTCTGGCGCGTATCGGATTCCATCACAGCTATACGTATTTTACTTGGACAAATACTAAGGGCGACTTCGAGCGCTACATGAACGAGCTCGTCAACAGCCCAATGCGCGACTATTTTCGCCCTAACTTCTGGCCCAACACGCCTGACATCCTGGGCTGGAACCTGCAGTTTGCCGAAGAGCCCATGTTTGTGATCCGCTACATCCTTGCGGCTACCTTGTCGGGCAACTACGGCATTTATGGGCCCGCCTACGAGTTGTTCGCCAATGATCCGGTTTCCGGCCGGGAAGAATACAGTTACTCGGAGAAATACGAGCTCAAGGACTGGGATTTTGACACCCAGACGCCATTCCGCAAGCTGATTTCCCGGGTAAACCGCATTCGCAGGGACATGCCTGCCCTCCAAGACACGTTTAACCTTACCTTCAACCAGACAGATTCCGACCAACTGCTCAGCTACACCAAAATTGACACCAGCGGGACGGACATTGTGTTGGTGGTGGTCAACCTGAATGCTTCGGCTACTGTATCCGGCTGGGTGCGGGTGCCCTTGTGGCGCATCGGGCTGAATGACGGCGATCCCATGATCCTTCAAGACTTGATTACCAACGTAGAGTACACCTGGAACCGCGAGTGGAATTACGTGGAGCTCGATCCGCGCAGAATGCCCTTCCACCTGTTCCGCCTCATAAAACCTTAACCATGGCCCCAGCCCCCCAACGACCGCTCCGCGCCTCCTCCTGGGGGGCCTTGTTCGCCGGTCCGGACAATGTCCGGATTTTGGAGAGTTCCGAACTGGCTGCCTGGCTGCGGCGCACCCGTTGGTTTGGGGGCAAAGCGTCCACGATTGAATCCTGCCGCATTGACGATCGGGTTTACCTGCCGGCCGGGGAGCTCGGCGCCTGGTTGGGCATCATCCGCGTCAAGTACCGCGGCAAACACGCCGAAAACTATGCCGTGCTGTTGGGCTGGTGCCCGAATGTAGATGCGGATGCCATGCCGGACGCCACGCGGGTCACCCCTGCGGTGGTTGATGGCGTGCCCGGATACATCGTCGATGCCCTGTACCTGCCCACCTTCCGCGATGCGCTCTTTCATTATCTGGTCGAAGGGCGTGAATTTGCGTTGGGCGACCTGGTGGTCCGATTCCTGCCGGGCCGCACCTTAGCGCAGGAACACGAAGGGCTGCAAGCGCGGGTCCTGAACGCCGAGCAAAGCAATTCGGCGGTCGTTTACGGCGATCGCTACCTGGCCAAGCTCTACCGCAAGGTGGAATATGGCGTCAATCCCGATTTGGAAGTAACCCGTTACCTGACCGAGCAGGCGGGCTTTGCCCATATACCCGCCTACCGCGGAGCGGTGGAAATGCTCGGTCCCGAAGGCAAAACCTTGGTGCTGGCCATGTTCCAGGATTGGGTTCCCAATCAAGGGGATGCCTGGTCCCTGACGCTGCGCAGCCTGGCCGGCTATTACCAGAGCGTTCAGGACAAGGAACTGGCCCAACAGCCCGCTCCCGAGTACCCCGAGCACCTCGACAATTTTGAGTCCATGCCCGAGCTCTACCGCGAGCTGATCGGAGCCGATTATTTTGGGCTTGTGGACAAACTTGCCGCGCGCACGGCCGGCCTTCACCGGGCCATGGCTTCAGGCAAAGAAGGCGGAGCCTTTACAGCAGATCCGCAGGAAGAGGGGCAATTGGAAGCCTTCAGCCAGGCCACGCATGAACTCATGCGCAGTCGGTTCGAAATGCTTCGTTCGCTGCTCGACATTCTCAAAGATGAAATCCGGCTCGAAGCCGAAGAGCTCCTTCGCCTGGAGCCCGAAGTGGACCGCATCTTTTCGGCGCTGGCCCGCGATCCGGGCCCCGGCAAACTCACCCGGATTCACGGCGACTATCACTTGGGCCAGGTGCTTTTTACCGGCGAGGATTTTGTGGTGCTCGATTTTGAAGGCGAGCCCGACAAGCCCCATTCTGAGCGCCGGCGCAAATATTCGCCCCTCAAGGATGTGGCCGGCATGGTGCGCTCTTTTCACTACGCAGTGCATGCCGCTATTTTGCAGCACCCCGAATGGGCGGAGCACAGCGAAGCGCTCAACCCTTGGGCTACGGCCTGGTACCGCATGATCGCCACGCGCTTTTTAGACCAGTACCTGGAAGGCATGCTCGGCACAGAGCTGCTTCCCGCGGACCGCGCGGCCACCATGCGCTTGCTGCGCGCTTTCATCCTGGAGAAAGCCGTTTACGAATTGGGCTACGAACTAAACAACCGCCCGGAATGGGTGGCTATCCCTTTACAAGGCATCCGCCACATCGTAAGAAGTTATGCCGCAAGCTGACCGCATCCGGATTTCCCGATTCTCCGATTTGGACGTCCACCTCTTTCGCGAAGGCACCCATTGCCGGCTCTATGAGCACTTCGGTGCGCATTTGATGCAAGCCGGAGGCCATAAGGGAACCTATTTTTCGGTTTGGGCGCCCAATGCTGCTTCCGTGTCTGTCATCGGCGACTTTAACGGATGGAATCCGGACACCGACCCCATGGAAGTGCGCTGGGACAGCTCCGGCATCTGGGAAATCTTTGTGCCCGGCGCAGCCAAAGGAAACACCTACAAATACCGCATCACCAATGCCCATTCCGGCGAGGTGCTCGAAAAAGGCGATCCCTACGCCTTTGCCTGGGAGGTGCCGCCCAAGACCGCCTCGGTCATTTGGGAGCTGGACTACACCTGGAAAGACCAAACCTGGATGCAGCAGCGCGCTGGCCAGGACCTCAACCGCCCGGTTTCGGTCTATGAAATTCACCCGGGCTCCTGGAAGCGGGTTGCGGGCGAAGGGTACCGTTCCCTGAGCTACACCGAACTGGCCACCCAACTGGCCGACTATGTGCAGGATCTGGGCTTTACGCATGTGGAATTCATGCCCGTGATGGAGCATCCGTTTTACGGATCCTGGGGCTACCAGGTCACCGGCTTTTTTGCACCGACCTCGCGCTACGGCACACCCCAGGAATTCATGGCGCTGGTTGACGCGCTGCATGCCCGCGGCATCGGCATCATCCTGGACTGGGTGCCCTCGCACTTCCCCGAAGATGCCTTTGGCATTGCCCGGTTTGACGGCAGCTCGCTTTACGAGCACCTGGACCCGCGCAAGGGCTTTCACCCGGATTGGAAGAGCCTTATTTTCAACTACGGCCGCCACGAAGTGCGCTCCTTTTTGCTCTCGAGCGCCAGTTTCTGGATGGACCGCTACCACGCCGATTCGCTGCGCGTGGATGCCGTGGCCTCCATGCTCTACCTCGATTATTCCCGCAAAGCGGGCGAATGGGAGCCGAACCAGTACGGCGGCAACGAAAACCTCGAGGCCATCGAGTTTCTCAAGCAGCTCAACCTGAGCATCTACCGCGATTTTCCCGGTGCGCAGACCATCGCCGAAGAAAGCACCGCATGGCCCATGGTCAGCCGACCCGTTTACATGGGCGGCCTGGGCTTTGGCATGAAATGGATGATGGGCTGGATGCACGATACCCTGCAATACTTCAAGCGCGACCCCATTTACCGGCGCTTTCACCAACAAGACCTGAGCTTCAGCCTGCTGTACGCCTTCACGGAGAACTTCATGCTGCCGCTTTCGCACGATGAAGTTGTGCACGGAAAAGGCTCGCTGTTAGGTCGAATGCCCGGTGACGACTGGCAACAGTTTGCCAACCTAAGGCTCATGTACGCCTACATGTACGCGCACCCCGGCACCAAACTGCTTTTCATGGGCGGCGAATTCGGGCAGCGCAGCGAGTGGAACCACGATGCCGAACTGGATTGGGCCGTGCTGGAAAACGAAAGCCACAGCGGCATGCTCCATCTCGTCCGTGATTTGAACAAGCTCTACCGCAGTGAGCGAGCGCTGCACCGCTACAACTTTCAGCCTGAAGGCTTTCGTTGGGTGGACACCCGGGATTACGAAAACTCCGTGCTCAGCTGGTTGCGCTTGAGCGATAACCCCGCAGAAACCTTGCTTGTAGTGGGTAATTTCACGCCTCGTGTGTTGGCCGATTACGCGGTCGGTGTGCCAACGACTGGTGCCTGGAAGCTGCTCCTGAACAGCGATGCCAAGCAATACTGGGGAAGTGGCGTTGAACCCGGAGCAGCTCCGGTGGCCGAAGCCACACCTCGTCACGGACAACCCGCGTCGTTGCGCATTAACCTTCCGCCGCTTTCGCTGGTGGTATTACGGCAAGCATAAGATTTGGTATGATGGACATATTTTTTGTTGTGTTGCGACGGCCGACGCTGTTTGGTCTGCTTTTCCTCGGCCTGCTTTTCGGCGGTCTACCGCTGGCGGCACAACCCGCAGAAACCGTTACCCGTGTTGATCCCCCGCATTGGTGGGTAGGGCTGGGCGACGGCACGCTTCAATTGCTCGTTTACGGTCCGGGCATTTCGGCTTGGGAACCGTCGCTGAATCATGCGGGCGTCCGGCTTTTGCGGGCACAAAAGACCAGCAACACCAACTACCTTTTTCTGGAGTTAGCCCTGGAGTCCGACCTGCAGCCTGGAACCTTGATGCTGCAATTCAGCAAAGATAAGAAACATTATACCCGGCCCTTTGAGCTGCGCGCCCGTACGGATTGGCAGCCTGCAGGTTTGGGTCCGCAGGACATGATGTACCTGATCATGCCCGACCGATTTGCCAACGGCAATCCGGCCAACGATGTCGTAGAAGGTATGCAGGACCAATCGCTGGACCGCAGCAACGACTACCTGCGCCACGGGGGTGATTTGGCTGGCATCACGGCCCGCCTTGACTATTTGCAAGATTTGGGCATCACCGCTATCTGGCTCAATCCGGTGTTGGAAAACAACCAGCCCAAAGCCAGCTACCACGGCTATGCCGCCACGGATTTGTATCGCATTGACCCCCGCTTTGGCAGCCACCAGGACTACCTGGATTTTACGGCCGCCTGCCGCAGCCGCGGCATAAAAGTAGTTATGGACATCATCCACAACCACTGGGGCGACCAGCATTCGCTTTACACCAACCTGGTTTCCCCGGAATGGATTCACCAATGGCCGGAGTTTACCCGCACCACCTACAAGGATTTTACGCTGATGGATCCCTATGCGGCAGAAGCCGATCGCAAGCTGATGACCGATGGCTGGTTCGATACGCACATGCCCGACCTGAACCAACAAGACCCCTTGCTGGCCCGCTACATCATCCAAAGCAACCTCTGGTGGGTGCAGGAGGCCGGCACTGACGCCTTTCGCATGGACACCTGGGCCTATTCGGACCCCGAGTTTCTGGAGACCTGGTCAGCCGCAGTTCGCAATGCCTATCCCAGCCTGGGCTTGTTTGCTGAAACCTGGGTGCACGGTGGGGTAGTGCAGGCTTTTTACCACGGCAACACCATTCTGGACAAAAAATTCCAGCCGGACATGCCCGGGCTCACCGATTTTCAGAGCTACTACGCCATCAACGAAGCGCTGACCAAAGCCGATGGTTGGACCGAAGGCGTAACCCGCCTCTACCTTACGCTGGCTAAAGATTTTGTGTACCGAGACCCCAGCCTGAACGTGGTCTTTTTAGACAACCACGATCTGAGCCGTTTCTACGGAGTGGTCGGTCGCAATGACGCAAAATTTCGCGCTGGTATAGACTGGCTCATGACGGTGCGCGGCATCCCTATGCTTTACTATGGAACCGAAATTCTGATGGGCCAATTGGCCGATGCGCATGGCGGCAGCGTCCGCAAAGATTTTCCGGGCGGCTGGTCCACGGATTCGGTGGATAAGTTTTCGGCTGCAGGAAGAACCGAATTGGAGAACCAGGCGTTTGATTATGTTCGGGGAATGGCCCGCTGGCGCAAAGCGAACCCCGTGCTGCATTCGGGGCGCCTGACCCAGTTCGTGCCGCAGGACGGTGTTTACGTGTTCTTCCGCTACGATGATGATAAAACGGTGATGACGGTGTTGAACGCCAGCGACAAAACCCGCTCCCTGAACATGGACCGGTTCGCCGAGCGAACCCGCGGTTTTACCCAAGGCAGGCATCCGGTTTTGGGCAGCATCTTTTCCCTGACTGACTTGGTCGCTCTGGAGCCTTACCAATCGCTGGTGCTGGAGTTGCTGCCTTAATGCCGGGCTGTGGTTGCCCGGAGAGCGGGAGCCCTTCGCCCGAAACGAACAAACGGGAAAACAGGCATAACACCGAACCCGTAACCCCATGCCTTGCGTATACCTCTTTTCAGACCCAAACAGGCCCTTCCCTCTCCAATAACCCCTGATTGTGAATTACATCTGCATCCACGGCCATTTTTACCAGCCCCCGCGTGAAAACCCATGGCTGGAAACCATTGAATGGCAGGAGGATCCTTACCCGTTTCACGACTGGAACGAGCGCATCACCTCGGAGTGTTACGGGCCCAATGCCTGGTCGCGCATTTTGGACCACAACGGACGGATTGCGGAAATTGTCAACAATTACGCGCGGATCAGTTTCAACTTTGGGCCGACCCTGCTCAGTTGGATGGAAGACAACGCCAGCTCGGTGTATCAGCGCATTCTGGACGCTGACCGCCTGAGCATGGACCGTTTTGGCGGGCACGGCTCAGCTATGGCCCAGGCCTACAACCACCTGATTATGCCCCTGGCTTCGGCGCGGATCAAGCGCTTGCAGGTGGAATGGGGTATTCGCGATTTTCAGCGGCGTTTTGGACGCGATCCCCAGGGCATGTGGCTGCCGGAAGCTGCGGTGGACCGTGAGACGCTGGAGGTTATGGCTGCCAACGGAATTTTGTTTACCGTGCTCAGTCCGCGGCAGGCCAAAAGTGTGCGCGGTTTTGGCGAAAGCGTGTGGCGCGATGTGAGCGGCAACAAAGTGGATCCCCGCCGGCCGTATCGCTGCCCGTTGAGCGGGGGTAAGTCCATCGATCTGTTTTTTTACGATGGCGGCCTTGCGCAGGACGTGGCCTTTAAAGGACTGCTCGATGACGGTTCCCGCTTTGCCGGAGCGCTGCTGGACAGTTTTGGTGGCGAGACCGGCGGTCCGCGCCTCGTGCATGTGGCCACGGACGGCGAGTCCTACGGGCACCACCACAAGTACGGGGACATGGCCCTGGCCTTTGCGCTGGACCAGATTGATTCCAGCACCCATGTAAAGCTGACCAACTACGCGCAATTTTTAGCGCTTCACCCGCCCGAAGAGGAGGCTGAAATTGTTCCGCGCAGTTCCTGGAGCTGCGTACATGGCGTCGAGCGCTGGCGTTCTGATTGCGGCTGCCGCGACGGGGGTGGGGGAGCGGATTGGACCCTGGCCTGGCGCAAGCCGTTGCGCGAAGCGCTGGACGCCTTGTCGGAACGCCTGCAGGCAGCCTGGGAAGAACACGCGCCGCTGTACCTCAAGGAACCCGAAAAAGCGGCCCGCGAATACCTAGATGTCATTCACGACCGCAGCCGCGCCAATGTGGATGCCTTTCTGGCGCGACACACGTTGCGCAAGCTCAACGAAGAAGAAACCACCACGGCCATTCGCCTGCTGGAAATCCTGCGCCAGGGCATGCTCATGTACACCAGTTGCGGCTGGTTCTTTGACGACATCGGAAGAGTGGAACCGGTGCAAATTTTGCGCTACGCCAACCGGGCCATTCAACTGGCCGAGCGCGAGTGCGGCGTGGAGTTAGAAGAGGCATTTGTGCAGAAATTGCGCGAAGCGCCAGCCAACCATCCGGATTACGCAAACGGCGCGGAGATTTACGAAAAGCAAGTGGCTCCGACCCGACTGACCTTGTCGCGGGTGGGCATGCACTATGCGGTGTACTCACTGTTTGAGGACTTCCCCGAACAACTGGACATCTGCAACTATCTGGCCATCAGCGAGCGCTACGAGCGCTTCGATGCCGGGATTCAGCGGCTTGCACTGGGCCGCACCCAGGTACGCTCACGCATAACCCGCTCCGACAAACATTTTTCGTTTGCGGTAATTTACCTGGGGCAGCACCAGATCATCGGGCAGTTTGACTCGGACATGGATGCCGCGGTGTTCGAGGCTATGTTTGAGGAAATTCGCGATGCGTTTCTCATGAGCCGAACCGCAGAAGTGCTGGGCATCATGCAGAAGTACTTCAACGGTTCGAGCTTCTCGTTTTGGAACCTCTTTCGGGATGAACAGCGCAAGGTTTTGGACAAGATTGTGGCCGCTGACCTGGAGCAAGCTGAGAATGCGTACCGCGAAATTTTCGACCGCAATTACAACATCATGAATGTGCTCAAGTCTGCGGACATGCACATTCCCGATGTATTCTCTCGCAACCTGGAGGTGGTCATCAATACCGAAATCAGAAAGGTGTTTGAGAACGGTCCGCTCAACCCGCGCAAGCTGGAAAAGCTGGACGTGCAGGCGCGGAAATGGCTGGTGCCGCTTGACCGTAAACTGATCGCCTTTGCTGCGGGCAAGCGCCTGTTGCAGGCTTTGCAGGAATTGCCCATCGTGGCCGAGCCTGTGCAGCACCTGGACCGGCTGAACCGCGTGTTCAAAGTGTTGCATGACCTCGAGATCCGCCCCGATCTCTGGCAGCTTCAGAACGAGTATTACCAACTGTCGCGCGCCAAGACGCCTGATGGTTCGCCGATGACCGATGAGTTGGTGCTGGAATGGGAGCGGCTTGGGGAGCACTTGGGTGTTCGCGCGCCTATCCGGCCCGTGCCGGAGCCGCTTCCTTTGCTCGGTGAGCATCCGCCAGAGGCAGCGCCCATCCGCAAGTCAGGGCCCTACGACAGCAAGCCCGAAGACCTCGCGGCTCATCCTGCGGCTGCACCCCGCAGCACTGGCAGCACCAAGGCCTAACGCAGGCGGACATGGCAAAAGTCCGAACCCCTGCCCGGGGATCCTCCAGGCCAGAACTGCCCGCGCAAGCGCCCCGCCGCCGCCGTCGCCGCAAGCGCGCCTGGACCGCATATGCCTGGCTGCTCCTCCTCATCATCCCCGCCGCGCTGTTTATCGGACGCTGGTATGTGCTCCATCAAACCTGGATGTATCCTTCGCTGGGCGTGCAGGTACCGCCCGGCTTCGGCTCCGTTGGTCTGGACGTCTCCCGGTGGAATGGCCGCATTCAGTGGAGCGACATTGCCACCAGTTCCGTGCGAACGGACTTTGTCTGGATCAAGGCTACCGAAGGCCTGGACTGGCGCGATCCGCAATACAACCGCAACCGCGAGGAGGCGCTCGCGGCTGGTTTTTACACAGGGGCCTACCATTTTTTCAGCCCTTCCCGCGACCCGCGCGAGCAAGCCCGGCACTTCTGGAAAGTGGCCGCGCTGAAACCGGGAGACCTTCCCCCGGTATTGGACCTGGAAAGCGATGCCGGCTTAAGTGACCAGGAATTGCAGGACCGTATGCGCACCTGGCTGGATGAAATGCGCGCGCTTTGCGCCTGCACGCCTGTGGTGTACACCAACCAGCACTATTACCGCAAAGTCCTGGCCGGCACGCCCGACACGGTGACGCTGTGGATTGCCGCCTACGAGCGCGATGAACTGCCCCTGCTGGAAGAAGACCACCGCGTGCTGTTCTGGCAATTTGCCCAAACAGGAAGGGTCAACGGCATCCGGGAAGAAACAGACTTGAACGTCTTTGCGGGAGACACCGTTGCCTTGCGCGAATGGATAGAAGCGTCCTGGCAGTTGCCATAAGGATTAAAATGTTATCCATAACATTGGTATAGTTATGGTAACAAATTATTGACTTATGGCGTGACGCCAGGGGTTAGTGCTCCGGTTAGTGCACCGTATCGGTAGCATCGTTGACCCGCAAGGTCAACACGCCAGCCACCGCCATGCTCAACCCGCCCACCAGCAGCGCCCAAATAGGATCATTGCCGAAAAAGCGCAGCACCAGGAAGCCCAAAATGCTGGCGGCCACCAATTGCGGAATGACGATGAAGAAGTTGAAAATGCCCATGTACACCCCCATTTTGCGCAACGGGAGGGCCCCGCTTAGGATGGCGTAGGGCATGGACAAAATGCTGGCCCAGGCCACGCCAACACAGGCCATGGAGACCAGGAGCATGTTTGGGTTGCGGAACAAAAACACCGATGCCAAACCAAAGCCTCCGATCAGCATACAGAGCATGTGGGTGCGGCGGCGGTTGATGTAGCCGGCCAGAACCGGAATCAAAAAGGCCACCAGTGCGGCTACGCCGTTGTACACGGCAAACATGACGCCGATCCAGTCGCCGCCGGTATTGTATTCCTGCTGCACCGTTTTGAGTTCCTGCACCAGCGCAGCCCGCTCGGGATCAAGCCCCTGGGCAATTTCGGCCTCGCTGGCGATAGCGCCTTTTAAGAAAGCATCGCTGATGCCCACAGGGATAAACACTTCGCCCGAGCCTGCAACCGAGCCCTTGGCCGGTTTGATGGCGCTGAGGTTCGCCGCCACCTCCTCGCGGTCTTCAGCAGCAATATTGGGCAAGTAGGTTTCCAATTGCTGCACGATACCGGCAGGAGCATTCATGTCGTAATAGTGCCGGGTAACCGCATTGGTGGAGTAGATCCACATGGCAAAAAGCGCGAACCAGCTGAAGAACTGCACCACGGCCAACTGCTTCATGGTTTTAGGCATGTTCATCAAGTCGGCCATGACCTCCACAAAACCACCGTGGTGTTTGCTGCGCCCGATCAGGTAGCCGGTCAGCATCAGCATCAGGCCAAAAATGGCCCCGCCAAACCCCACGATGTACAGTTCTTTTTTGCCCAACTGCAATTGGAACACCAGCAGCGATAAAACCGCCCCTCCCAACAGCCATGCGGCGCCCTGCCGGTAAAGCTTGGCGGGCGCGGGAAGGTGTTCGCTCGGCGTCTCTGGCGGTGTTTTCATTACCACGGCAAAGTCGCCTTTCTTGCGGCCGGTGCTGGCTGGCTTTTCGGCATTCTCGCGCTCGCTTCGATCGTGCTCCTCAAAAGCCGCCATCTCTTCTGGACTGTATTCCTTAGAGCGCAGCACCGTCCAAAGCACGGCCAGGAAGAAAATAGCCCCGCCGCAGTAAAATGAAAATTTGACCGACGGTGCAATCTCGCCGGGCGGCGCAGTATTAGACAGGTTAAACCAATTGGTCATCATCCAGGGCAAGAGCGAAGCCACTACTGCCCCGGTGCCGATAAAGAAACTCTGCATGGCGAAGCCTTCCGTGCGCTGCTCGTCGGGCAGGTTATCGCCCACAAATGCCCGGAACGGCTCCATGGAAACGTTAATGGACGCATCCATGATCCAGAGCATGCCTGCAGCCACCCACAATTCCCACGAATTGGGCATGATGATCAGCGCAATGGAGGCCAAAATAGCGCCCACCAGAAAGAAAGGCCGGCGGCGGCCAAGCGGTCCCCAGGTGCGGTCGCTCATGTGGCCGATGATCGGCTGCACGATTAAGCCCGTCAGCGGGGCGGCAATCCATAAAATGGGGATGTCGTCCACGTTGGCCCCGAGGGTCTCAAAAATGCGCGACGTGTTCGCGTTCTGCAGGGCAAATCCAAACTGGATGCCCAGGAAGCCAAAGCTCATGTTCCAGATCTGCCAGAAACTGAGCCGGGGTTTTTTGGCCATAAAATGGTCGCTTGAAAAAACGCGTTTATCGCCCCAAACAGGGGCCGCAACACCTTGTGATTCAGGGCTCCCAAGTTAGCAAAAATTTCCCTTCGTGTCGGAATTACACTAATATTGGGCCATGCGACCAGCCATGCGAGCCTTCCAGGAAAAACTAAACACGGCCTTCCTCAGCATTCTCAGCCTGCCCGCCACGGCCATGGGCTTTGCCCTATCCGTTCAAATTGCCGCGCTGAGCTGGATTATGAGCGAAAAGTACGGCCTGGCCATCCACGATGTGGGCCTGGTTTGGGCGGCAGGACCCATTGCCGGCATCCTGGGACAGCCCATTGTCGGGCTGATTTCAGACAAAGTCTGGTTTTGGGGCGGCCGGCGCAAGCCCTTCATCTGGATTGGCGGGGTGCTCACCGCGCTGGCCCTGTTGGCCCTTCCCAACATTGACCGCATTGCCGATGGCTTTGGCCTGGAAGGCATCCTCGGTGTGGCCATGCTGGTTACCCTGGTGCTGGACTTAAGCATCAACATCAGCTTCAATCCCACGCGCTCCATCATTGCTGACGTCACCCCTGACGACCACCGCCGCACGCGCGCCTTTACCTGGATGCAGGTCATCTCCGGCAGCTTTGGGGTGCTGGCCTACCTCATCGGTATTACCGCCGGCAACATCGCGCTCATCTACCTTGGCGCCGTGTTAGTCCTTCTCTTTTCCATTGTTCCACCCCTGTTCATCACGGAGCCCCGGCAATTGCATTCGGCCATTAATCCCGACGCGGAAGCGGGCGCAGTACCGGCCTCTGCGACCCAGGTCTTCAGCAGCCTTCGTCCGCTTGCCGGGTTCATGCTGTACGCCATTTATCAATTCATACAAGAAGTTATGCACCGCTCCGGTGGTGGGCATGCCGTGGCGGAAGGGCCCCCCAATTATACGGTGGAAATTATCGCGGGAGCACTCACAGCCGTGTTGCTGATCGATACTTTTCGGCGCAAAGACAGCGAAGGCGCCGGCACCGGCGCGTTCCGCAAAATCCTGGCCGCCCACGCCTTCACCTGGCTCGGCATCCAGACCATGTTCGTTTTTATGTTCGCCTGGCTTCGCCAAAACTTCCCCGACACCGACGAAAAGCAACTCGGACAGCAGATCGGCTGGAGCTTTTTTACCCTGAACGTGGTCGGAGCCTTGTTGCCCGGCCTGCTGCTGGAGCCGCTCGCCCGCCGCTACACCCGCATCAGCATTCACCGGGCTTGCATTGCCAGCATGGCCGCAGGATATGTTTTGTTATTGTTAATCGGTCAGACCCCGATAACCATCTATTTAGTGATGGCAGTGCTCGGCATCGGCTGGGCCAGCACCATCAGCCTGGTCTTCGCCATCATGAGCACCAAAGCCCAGGGTGAGCGCATGGGCCTGTTTATGGGCCTGTTCAACCTGGCTGTGGTTTTGCCTCAGCTCACGGTCAGTTTAGGCATAGGCCGTCTGGTTAGTGATGCGCCCAACAAGGACCTCATCTTCTGGATTGCGGCGGC
>WGOA01000073.1 GCA_016124275.1 Bacteroidota bacterium | reverse complement strand
GTGCCGAAGCGAGTGGCCTGCGCAATGGCGCGGCGAGTCAGGTCCGCACCACTCAGGCCTTTCGGAAAGCCCAGGTAGTTTTCAATGCGCGAACTGGTACCCGCTTGCCCACCGGGCGCGCGCCTTTCGACCAAAATTGTTTTCAAGCCTTCCGAAGCGCCATACACCGCAGCGGCCAACCCGGCTGGTCCGGCTCCGATAATGGCCACATCATAAAGTGCGTGTTGTGCGATATGCTGCAATCCGATTCGCTCCGCCACCATACGGGTGTCGGGGTCGCGCAGGGCACTGCCGTCTTCGAACACCACCAGCGGCAATTCGCTCTCTGCAACAGCGTGCAGACTCATCAGCCCTTGCGCTTCTTCGCCTTGCTGTGCGTCCACCCAGCGGTAGGGTATCAGGTTGCCCGCCAGGAAATCTTTGAGCCGGTGCGATTTTGGCGAAAAGGGATAGCCCATGACGCGAATGCCGCTGTACAGCGGCTTGTATCCGGCCTGCCATTCGTCCAGCAGATCGTTGAGCACCGGGAACAGCCTTTCTTCCGGCGGATCCCAGGGTTTCATCAGGTAATAATCCAACTGAACATCGTTGATGGCCCGTATCGCGGCATCGGTGTCCGAGTAGGCGGTCAGCAGCACCCGTTTTGCATCAGGATGAAGCTTGCGCGCCTTTTCAAGAAAGTCAACGCCGAGCATTTCAGGCATCCGCTGATCGCTGACCAGCAGGGCAACCGGCTCATTTTTGCGCGCAACCTCTTCAAGCGCCTGCAGCGCTTCCATAGCAGAAGTTGTGCTCATAATCCGGTAGTTAGACCGGAACACTTTGCGCAAATCGCGGTTTACTGCTTGCAACACATTTTGGTCGTCGTCAACAGCCAGAATGAGGGGTTTGGTATCTGCCATTTAAATCAAAAACATAATAAAAGTTATGCCAATTTTTTGCTTCCCGAAGGCAACCATACGGTAAACACCGTTTGGCCGGGTTCGCTTTCCACTTCTATGCTGCCGCCGTGGCGCAACACGATTCTGCGCACCACATCAAGCCCCAGGCCGGTGCCCTGGTCCATCGGTTTGGTGGTAAAGAACGGTTCAAAAACCCGGGCTTTGACATCGGCGGGAATTCCCGAGCCGCTGTCCTGAATTTTGATGACCGCACAGTCGCCGTCCCGTTGCCCACTCAGCCGCAGGACTTTGGTAGGCGCTGTTGCCATTGCGTCCAGGGCATTGTCAATAAGGTTGGTCCAGACCTGGTTAATTTCGCCTACGATAACGGATACTTTGGGCAGGTCGGCGGCGAAGTTTTCTTCAATGCTTACCTGGCTTTGCCGGCTCTTGTGTTGGAGCATGGTCAGCGTACTCCGAATGCCGGTGACCAGGTCGGTTTCCTCTGCTTCAGGAGCCCGGTCCATGTGGGTGTACCCCTTAACCGCTTTGACCAAGCCGGCAATTCGCCCGGAGGCATCCTTGATTTCGCCCACGAGTTTATCGGTGCTGATCACACCGGCCAACCAACCAGCCACCGGGGCGAGGTCCACGCCAACGGTATCCGCCACTTGCCGGAGTTCGGGCAAGCCCATGCCGTACTCCACCAGCGACTCCGCCGCAGCGTAAGCATCGGCCATTCCCCCGTCTTCTAAAAACTCCGCGAGCTCATCTTCAGCGGACGCTTTTTGCATCAGCGACAGGTCTGTGCGCGGTCCCGCTTTCAATTTTTCAAAGAGCAGCGCGGTAACGGCATCTACCTGGTCATCATTTAAGCGAATTTGTAAGATGCGTTTAAAGCGCTCCGGTTGCGCCACCAGATGTTCGCTCAGCGCCGTGGCACTCCGCACAATGGCCGAAGCCGGATTGTTCAGTTCATGGGCCAGTCCCGCGCTGAGCTTGCCCAAGGCCATGAGCTTTTCGTTCTGCTGCTGCTGCGCCGTAAAGTCGCGAACCCGGGTGGTGAGCATATGCACCAGGCTGCGAATCAGTTCAAAATGTTCGCGGATTAACGTGGGAAAATGGTCGCGGTGCAGCGCAAAGATGTCGGTTTTTTCTACCGCCTGCCCGTAGCCCTGCGCATGCGTCATTCGTGAAAAAGGCAGGACACCGGTAACGTTTCCGGGCACAAGCACGCCAAAACGACGCACCTGATCCTGCTGTTTGAAGGTGATTTCAATGCCGCCTGACAGCACGATGTAAAGGTGATCCGAGGGCTCGTCGCGCTGAAACAGGTAGTCGTCAGGCTGCAGCGCACACAATTGACCGTGTTGGCAGAGCCATGCCAATTGTTGCTCGGGCACATCGGCAAATTCCGGAACAATCCTCAGCGTTGTTGGGGTAATGGTGTTCATAGGGGTGCGTTCGTTCGAAACGGGTTCAAAGCAGTGGGCAACAGCCTGCCCATAAGCCCATTTTAGCCGAAGATGAGCGAAGTTGGGCCTTAACGCGCCTATCAACAATGCCTTCGTTTAAAATTGTTCCCGCAAGTTGTATCCTTTGGCTGTTCAAGACCGTTAATAAAGGGAGTTTTGCCGCCGAAACCCCACCCCATGTCTGTACGCACCCTTCCATCGCCCCTCCTTCCTGGCTCTCTTTCGCAGGCTGCCTTCCAAATGGAGCAATCGCCGTCACAACTCCGACTCCGGTCGCGCCAGGTTTGGGACCGCATTCGCTTGATGGATACGGCCGGCAAGACCTTGCGCGAGTCGTCGCAAAGCGACCAGGCACAGTGGGAGCTTGACGGCTTGCCCGACGGCATTTTTTGGGTCGTGGCCGAATGGTCGGGTGCCCGGAGCAGCCGCGCGGTGGTCATCGGCTAACTGGCCTGAGCAAGGGTACAGGGTCCCCGCAGCGCGGATTTAAGTTGCCTGCTGAACCAAAGGCCCTTCCCTCGTGTTTACAGCCAAACGCTACCGCTATGTTTGGCCTGTTCAAAAAGAAGTCAGAAAAGGAGAAATTGATGGATCGCTACCGCCAGCTTTTGGAGGAAGCGCACCGCCTTTCCAGCACAGACCGCCGGGCAAGCGACCTCAAAACGGCCGAAGCGGAAGCGCTTATTCAGCGCATTGAGGAACTGGGTAAATGAGCCTCAGCGTGCAAGGCCACCCAAAGTGGCCTTGCTTACCTTTGTTTTATGGCTATTAAGGCAACTACCCTCAAGTTTCTGACCGATCTGGAAGCACACAACGACCGCGAGTGGTTTGCGGCCAACAAAGATCGCTACCTGGCCGCCGTGGAGGACGTAAAAGCCCTTTCGCGCAGCTTCTACAACGCGTGGACCAAGGTGGAAGCCGTTCCGCCGCAAGATCCGGACAAAGCGCTTTTCCGCATTTACCGGGAGGTCCGTTTTTCAAAAAACAAAAACCCTTACAAAGCCTGGCTTTCGCTTGAAATCAAGCGAGCGCCCGGTTGCATGGGCATGTACCTGCATGTTCAGCCCGGCAACAAGAGCATGATTGCCACCGGTCTGTGGGAGCCATCGCCAGCGCAACTTGCAGCGGCCCGGCAGGAGATTGATTATCAAGCTCCGGTGCTGCGCAAGATTTTATCGGGCAAAAAACTGTCAACGGCTTGGGGGCCAATGGCGGGCGACCAGTTAAAAACGGCCCCAAAAGGCTACGAAAAAGACGACCCCAACGTGGATTTGTTGCGCTACAAACAGTTCATGCTGCTGCGCTATTTCAAAGACAAGGAACTGTCCAGCCCCACCCTGGTGAAGGATTTTATCGCCTCCTTCCAGGCGGCCCGTCCGTTTATGGACTTCTTTGATGCTCCGCTCAAGGAGTTGGCGGCGCAAGGCAAAGGCGAGGCGTAAAGGCGTTACTCGGGCGGTATAATCATTCGGCTCGTTCCTGCACAAGTGGCTCGTTCCTGCATTTTGGTTCCAGCAAAGCCAAGACTTGTTTCCGCTGAGCAAAGAAAAACCCCCGGAAAGCCTGTGCTTGCCGGGGGTTTTTTAGCGATGCCCTTAAGAACGCGGTGCTGGACGGTTATCGGGCAATAACCAGTTCGAAGACCTGGCGTGCGCTCTGCTGCTGCAATTCTACAAAGTAGAGGCCCGTTTCTAAATGGCTGACGCTGAGCAGCACTGCGGCTGGACCTTCGGCAGCGGTAGCATCCAGGCTGATCAGGGTGCGGCCAGCCAGGTCAGTGACGCGCAAGGTGGCCGGTTGGCCATCTGCGTTGAAGGTCAACACCGCCTGATCGGATGCGGGATTGGGCAGGAGCTTGCTTTCCTGAAGCAGCCCTTCACGAAGCCCTGGCCAGGTAAAGCCGCCGATAGCGGATTCAGGGCTCAGGACACCACCTGTGCAGGTGGCTTGAACCTTCCAGTCATACGTTAAGCCGGCGCGGAGCTTGTTTTCGGCAACGAATTTGCTGGTTGACGGCTCAAGCGTAGCCGGCAGCGATTGGTAGCTGCCCACTCCGGCCTTGCGACCGGAAACCGTGTAGGATACAGCGCCTTCCGAGGCGAGTGAATTCCAGGACAGGGTAACGCCCGTTGCGCCAACCAGGGCGTTCAGCCCGGTAGGTGGATTGGTGCAAACGGCCACGACTTCAATGGAATCAAAAGCGCGGAATTTGTCCAATCCCGCTTCAACCAAATGGCCGACAGCGCCATCAGCCGTTTGGGCAATCAGGCGCATATTGGCCGTAGGGGTCAGGTAGTCGCTGACGCGGCGTGTGCTGCTTGCCCAACCGCCAGGTTGGAGGCCGCTTCCGCCAATGGTTTCAATGGCCACGGTAGTAAGGCCGTTGGTCAGGCTGATGGTCAGGTTGTCATCGGGCGTGCCGGTTCCCCCTGCATTAAAGAACCATCTGCAGTAGCTAACATAGGGATCACTGAGGCCATCTAAACTGAAAACCGGTGACGTGAGAATGGCTGTTCCGCCGTCAACATCATCGGTGCCGGCGCCGCCGCCGCCATTGCCGGTTACATAGGCTCGTAGGCCTTGGTCGTCGGAGTCATCGCCAGGGTTGGCTGTGTAGATTTCAAACGTTGTTCCAATCGGGATGCCTCGAGCCCAAAGGCCTGTGGATGCTGTGCCGGTGCCGGTCCAGCCCAGGTTGAATTCAAAGTCATCGCCAAAACCGGCTTGCATGGTGGACGCTTTACTGCCACCGGAAACCGCTGAAGCAGCATCAACGCGGGGTTTGTGTCCCCATTTGCCCAGGTAGATCAGGTAAAAGCCCCCATCAATGAGGCCGCTAACAGTGTATTGACCAGAAGCATTGGTGGTGGTGCTAAAAGAACCACCTGGACCGTCGTAGCGAACCTGCACACCAGATAGGGGAGCGCTGGTTGAGGCATCCAAAACGGTTCCATTGAACGTAACGGTGGGTATGGTTGCGCCGGTGATGGCAGCAAAGGCATTGACCCGGCCGTTGCCGAAAGCGTTGTCAAACCCCGGAGCTCCCATGTCGGTAGCCGTGCTGGCCAGGGTACTGCGCACGCTGGCTGCCGTAGCGCCAGGGTCAACCGACAACACCAGCGCAGCCACCCCGGCTACGGCTGGGCAGGCAGCAGAAGTGCCGCCGAAACTCGGGGTGTAATTGCCTGAGCTGTAACCGGCAGCGCCGGTGCGATCAATGGTTCGGACGCCAGCGCCAGCCTGGCCGGGTGCTGGGTTGGAAGGAGCTACAACATCCAACGCCGTTCCCTGATTGGAGTACAACGAGCGAGCACCTTGGTTGGTGACCGCACCTACGGCGACAACGCTGGCTATGTAAGCCGGGTAATCCACGCAAGTGCCGTAAGAGTTGCCAGCAGCAAAAACGACCACACTGCCCAAACCGCCCCGACCGTTGTTGGACGCATCATTGATGGCATTCGTCAGGTTGCTGTAGTTAAGCGTACAAGAGCCAGGGTAACCCCAGGAATTGGAGATGACCGCAGCCCCGCTGTTCTTGGCAAAGGTTATGGCGTCGGCCAGATCTTGCGTGGTTTCACCACCGGCAAAAATGTTAACAGGGACCAACTGCACCTGCGGCGCTACCCCTTTGACGCCAAGGGTATTGTGGGAAGCGGCGATAATGCCTGCGCAGGCCTGCCCGTGTGCACCGCTGGAAATAGGGCCGCCTGTTCCGCCAGTCGCTGGCGTAAAGCCACTCAGGACGCGGCTAACCCCACCGGCGGTGCGCAGATCTTCATGCGTTTCGACCCCATCGTCAACCACGGCAACAATCATAGAAGGATTGCCAGTTGAAATTGCCCATGCTTCCGGGCCATTGATGTCAATGTCCGCAACGCCGGCAAAGCCATCAATGGTCTGGCCGGTGTTGTTCATTTGGAATTGCTGCGGATAGTTGGGGTCTGACATGTGCGCAATGGGCGCATAAAAGTCAGGATGGCAAAACGCAACGCCTCCGCGCTCAGCAATGGCATTGGCCAGCGCTAATGCGTCTTCGGGCTGCTCAACGTTGAGCACGGTAACATCGTTGCGGTAGCGGGAGAATTGTGCCCGGTGTTTTTGCAGCAGATCGCTGTAGGCCGTGAGCGAAGTGCCCGGTTCCAGCATCAGCACCACATCGTGGGTGAGCCACATCCGGGTGGATTCATACTGAAAGCCGAATGCGGCGCTGCGAAGTGAACCTGCTGGCAGACCCAGACGCTCAGCAAAGGCTGCGGCGGAGCCCGTCCAGGAACCGTCCACCTGCAAAATGGCCCGGTTGTGTGCGGGGTGAAGGGTAACCTCGGTTATGCCATGGTTTCCCTGCAATTGTTGCAAACTGGCGGGCATGCTGCCGGGGAAGAAATGAAGGGCTATGCCACTGCGGTCCTGGTCCAAAGCGAAGGTTTGGCCTTCGGACCAGTAATAGGCTTGCTGGGCCTGAAGTTGCCCTGTGAACAGGACACAAGCCAAGGCCAGCACATGCTGTAAAATCTTGCGATGCATGAAAGGGGGAGGTTGGTGAGGGGAAAAAATAAAGGGGAGTAAAAGAAAGCTGGCTTTCTTTTACTCCCCTAATATCGGGATAACAGCGATTAAATGGAACCCTTGAGCCCTAAAATTAATGGGTTATGGACAGCGGCAACGTCTGGCGGCCGTTAGCTTGCGTCAATTCAACCAGGTACATCCCGGTTTGAAGGCCGGTTACATCCAGATAGAATGCGGCAGGGCCTTCGGTGTGTTGATCGGTCATGGTGTTCAAGGTGCGGCCCGTCAAGTCAATGATTCGCACGGTAGCCGGGCTGCCGTCAGCCTGGAACACCAAAGTGGCTTGGTCATACGCTGGATTTGGGTGAAGCGCAGTGGCCATTCCCCCGTCTACGCGAAGCCCTGGCCAGGTAAACGTGCCTACGGCTGATTCCGGACCAACAACGCCACCCGTGCAGGTTGCCTGCACTTTGTAGTTGTAGCTGAAACCGGCGCGGAGTTTGGCTTCCGCCACGAATTTGGACGTGGCAGGTTCTGAAACTGCCGGCAGCGACTGGTAGGCGCCTACGCCCGCTTTGCGGCCGGAGAGCACGTAGGAAACAGCGCCGTCAGCGGCCAAAGAATTCCAGGAAATGGTTACTCCCGTAGCGCCAATGGATGCATTAAGACCCGTAGGAGGCGTGGTGCAAACCGAAGGGCTCAATCCGGCAAGAGCGGCACCGGCATTGACGCGACCATGGCCAAACTCATTGTCAAAACCGGCAGTTCCCATGTCGGAGGCTGTGCTGGTGATGAGGGTGCGGACTTCGGCAGAAGTAGAGGAGGGATCAACAGACAGAATCAATGCAGCAACACCGGCCACAGCTGGGCAGGCTGCGGAAGTACCGCCAAAACTCGGCGTGTAGTTGCCGCTGCCGTAGCCGGCAAAACCCATGCGGTCCGTCGTGCGAACGCCTGCACCGGCCTGACCGGGTGCGGCATTGGATGGCGCTACAACGTCGAGATCAGTTCCCCGGTTGGAATAGGTGGAACGTGTACCCAGATTGGTGACCGCACCGACAGCCATAACGCTGGCCAGTTTAGCCGGGTAATCCACGCAAGTGCCGTAGGAGTTACCGGCAGCAAAAACCACCACGCAACCCAGGCCGGAGCGGCCGGTTGATGAGGCATCGTTAATGGCGCTGGTCAGGTTGGAATAGTTCAATCCACAAGAGGAATAGTAACCCCAGGAGTTAGAAATAACATCAGCGCCGTTGTTTTTGGCGTAGGTAAATGCGTCAGCAAGATCTTGGGTGGTTTCGCCACCGTAGAAGATATTGATGGTCATCAGGTACACGTTTGGTGCTACCCCGCGAACCCCAATTTCATTGTGTGAGGCAGCAATAATGCCCGAGCAGGATTCGCCGTGCGCTGAACTGCTAATGGGTGCACCATTGCCTCCGGTGGCCGGCGTAAAACCGCTGAGGACGCGCGATGCACCACCAGCCGTTTGCAAATCTTCATGGGCCTCTGTGCCGTCGTCAATGACCGCCACCACAATGGAAGAGCTGCCCGTAGATATAGCCCAGGCTTCCGGTGCATTGATATCGATGTTGTTCAGGCTGCTGTATCCGTCAACCACCTGTCCGGTGTTGTTCATCTGGAATTGCTCGCCGTAGTTGGGATCGATCGTGCGCTGGATAGGCGCGTAAAAATCTGGCGTCGCCCACTGGACACCGCCGCGCTCCTGAATGGCATTGGCCAGGGCCAACGCTTGTTCTGGTTGGTCAACATCCAGCACGATGGTGTTAAAGCGGGTTCTGGAATAGCGGGCTCCGTGGCTTTGCAACAAGTCGCTGTAGTTCGAAAGACTGGTTCCTTCGGGCAACTGCAACACCACTTCATGCGTGAGCCACATGTCCGTGCCGCTGGCGTGGGTATAACCAAAAGCAGCGCTTCGGAGGATGCCTGCCGGCAAGTTTAGGCTCGCGGCGAAAGCATCGGGCGCGCCTGAATAGGATTCATTCAAGTGAAGAATGGCGCGGCCATGGGCAGGGTGTATTTCCACCTCGTTCACCCCATTGACCTGAGCGAGTTGCTCCAGGTTTTCGGGCATGGCGCCAGCGAAAAAATGCAAGGCAATGGCTTGGGGGTTTTGCGTCAAAACAGCTTTTTGACCATCGGCCCAGTAGTAGGCTTGTTGGCTAAAACTTTGCTGAGCGGTTAACACAAAACAAGCCGCAAGCAAGAAAAGTGAAATCTTGCGATTCATGAGGGGAAGGGTTGTAAGGAGGGAATTGGTTTAGGAACGTATTACCAATACGGCAACCCTTAAATATCCGCTTAAAGATTTATCCGGCCAAACACAATACAAAATATATTCAATGTATTACAAAATATTTACTTTTGTTCGTCTCCGCGTTTCTTACTGTAATAGTATAGCTACCCGAAGCAAGTGTATGCGTATCAAAATGTACCTTGGCTGGATTAAAGCCTGCGTGCAGTTCCGTCCAGTTCAGCACCATTTTTCCAGAAGCAATGCTGCGCACTTCAAAAGTTAAAAGGCCAGGTTTATGCGAAGTAACTTCCAGCGTGGCCTTGTCCTTAGCGGGGTTGGGATAGACGTCAGAGAGGTGCAGCGCATGGATTGCTGCAGTAAAATCAAGTGTTTGATTCAGTCCCACAGGGGCGGATCGGGTTTGCCGCTCCCAATGGCCGGTTCCCTGGCGCAGGACCCAACCGCCACCGAAGGTCAACGCTGCTGAACGTTCCAGGATAGGCGCATACCAGGACTCCGCCACAATGCTGTCTGCTCGGATGTCCAGCAAGCCAAATCCGTGTTGGGTCAGTTCCAGGTGCTGTTGGTGGGGATTTATCTCCCTGCTGATCCGAATCAGTTCTGCGATAATCAGGGGCGGCAGTCCCATTTCATCGGCGTTGCCCCGGCTGATGCTGCTGGGCAAAAACTCGGCGGCCAACGACCCAGCCCCCGTTTCGGAATCATAAGAAATAGTATCTAAAGGTGGCGCCAACAAGTTTGCGGGCAAGTCTGTTACCACCGTCATATGAGCATCGCCGGAAAGGATCAACGCCTGACCGGGACAGTAGTCGGCGATTGCCTGCATCAGCAATTGCCGGCTTTGGTTGTAGCCGTCCCAACTAGAAGAGTCCAATACATTTCCCGAACCGATGTCCACACCCGCTGGAACATCGTCCAGCCGCCAGGGGCTGACCAGCTTCTGGTTGCCGATCAACTGCCAGGATGCGGAGGAACTGTCGAGGCCGTTGCGAAGCCATTCGAACTGACTGTTGCCTAACAAGCTGGGTTCGCCACTGGGCAACAAATCAGTTTCACTGAACAATTGGATGTCCAGTAAATGCAGGGTAGCGAGTTGGCCGAATGCAAAACGGCGGTAGATTTTGTTGGCGTCTGGGCCCGGGACCGGGCGCAAGGGGAGCCATTCGCGAAAGGCCTGTATAGCGCCGGCCAGGCTCAGGGCATCGGATGTTTCTAAATCGTGGTTGTCCCAGATGGGCAGCAGGGGGTGGGCAGCGCGGAGTGCCCGCAAATCCGGGTCTAACAAGTAGTAGGCATGCCGGGTGCGCCATTCCTCCAAATTGACGGGCACAGCAGGGTAGGGAGTCGGTACGCGCACTTCTTCGTCTTCGTCAACAAAGTCATAGATGTAATCACCGAGATGAATCACGGCCTGCAGATCATCGCGTTTCGCCAACTGGCCGTAAGCATTGAAGTATCCGGAATAAACGGAACTGCACGATGCTACCGCCAAACGGATATGGTCCGTTGCAAGCGGCAGCGTTTTGGTGCGACCTGTTCTGGAGCGCTGCTCTGTTGGATATGTAAAACGATAATAATAAGTTTTACCAGGATCAAGCGGTCCGGCGTCTACGTGGACGGTCCAGTCGTTTGCTGCTTTGGCTTCTGCAGTGCCGCTGAGCACGGTTACTTCAAAGAGGGAATCTTCGGCTACTTCCCAGCTCAACAGCTCTGTCGGTGATTCCGTAGTAATTCTTGTCCATAACATAACATTTGTTATGGTAGGATCTCCGGAAGCTACACCGTGCAAAAAAGGAGCGTAAGCAGCATCGGCGGCCATGCCCGGGGGAAGGGTGATTTGGCCGTGGGCAAGGGCGGTGGTCAGCAACCAGCACAACACCAGCCAACAAGCTTGCCTTGCGCGGTCTTGATTGCTTGGGTTCTTCATTTTGGATCAAGGTTCGTTTTACCCGCCGAATGCGGCTCCATGTCGTAATATCGACGCATCCAAAAGACAACCATCAGAAAAACCAGCCCGTATTGGAAGACAAGGGCAGTAATGCTGTGGTTAAAATCAAAAAAGCGGGCAGGAGCGTGTTTCTGCAACAAGGCTAATAAAAAAAGACGCAACAGGTTAATAAGCTGGACACCGACCATTCCAAGCGGAATGTACCAAAGCTTGTGTTTGATGGGGCCTTGGTACACGGCAATAAAGGCACCAAAGATGAGGGTTGCCGGAATGGCCAGGCAGTGTTCCAGCACATAAAAACCTTCGGTGCCCACAATGTATACTGCTTGACGGTAGTGGTAATTCATCTCGTAGCCGAAAAGCTCCAGCGACTTATTGCAGGCCGTGGATACCACATGCGAGTACCAGGTAGTCCAGGTATTCCAGATGTTCAGCAGCGCCGGGGTATGATCAACGGTGAATTGAAAAATTTTCCAGATGCCATAGATGACAACAATTTTTACCACAAACTCCAACCAGGGACGGTCGTCTTCGCTAAGTCCAAAGCGAGCCAGAATTCTTTGCATGGTATCAATGGGTCAAGGAGAAAAAGGCGCAGACAACGAACATCGTCATCTGCGCCTTCTGAAAAGGGAGTACTAAGCGAATCAGGATGGCAAAGACCCCTGATCGTTGGTGTTGTTAGTCTTGCGATTGCGCCGCGAATCTCGCAGTTTCTTGGCACCGTAAGCAATTCCTGCTGCTACAAGAAGGCTGGCACCGCCGTCAACTGGGGCTCCGCCACCGGGAGGTGGAGGGCCAATCTGGGCGTAAACGGCCTGGGTCCCCAGCAGAAGAAGGACACCGAGCAACAGACTGAACGAATTCTTCATTTGGCTTGGCTTATTCAGGAGTGTCGAATGTTGGGTGTTTTATTGCTGTAAGATTACCTGGCGGGACGAAATTTCCTGGTCGCTTTGCAGCGAAAGGATATACGCACCTGGAGCCGGCGCAGTTACACTACAAGGTGATTGGTTACAGGCTGTTTGTGCAATTTGGCGACCGAGCACATCGGACAACACCAATTGCGCACCTGGGTGAAGTTCGGAAACATTCACGTAAGCCTGCAATCCTTGGGTCCAGACGGCCATGCTGCTTACCGATGCATCCAAGCCAGAGCTGGTGCGCTGCATCACAGTAATGGTCTGCGTGTTTTGGTCCAAGCAACCATCCGTGCTCCAAACTTCCTGGCTGACCGGGTAGCTGCCTGCTTCGGCGTAGGTATATGCAGGGGATGCTTCACCCGTCAGAATCGTTCCATCGCCAAAATCATAGCGGTATTCAGCCGAGCCTTCGCTGCGGTCAAGCAGTTGAACAGGCTCACCAACGTAGAACTCGGTTCCGGCGGCTTCAAAGCCAGCCGTGGCCACCAGAGGCTGCTCAATTTGAAGGGCTTCCGTGGCTTCGTAGCTGCCGCTGGCCAAAACCAGCTGGTAGTCACCGGCGGTTAAGCCACTAAAGCTAAGTTCCGAGCCGGAGGGGATGCCACTGGCAATGACCCCTGCGCCTGCATGCTCCAAGCGGTAGCTGTCCCAGGCGATGCTGGTGCTTCCCACCGAGTAGCTGCCAAGGTTCACGTCCAGTTGGCCATTGCTGCCTTCGCAATCTGCGGCGATGGCATTGATGGTTGCACCTGGAACGAAGTGCAGAAGGAAGCGCTCAGCGGCTTCGCTCGTGGTCATGGTAAACGTGTAGCTCGGGTTCTGAACCAGGTCCTGGACCGTGCCGGTAGCCAGGTCTTCGAGCAGAATTCGCGCGGAGGCAGGGAACCCTTCCACCATATTCACAGAAACCGTGAACGTGCCGTTCTGGCCGGGCTTCAGGCCCATGGGAATGACGCGGGGTCCTTCGGCAAGGGGAGCCTGGCCGTTGATGCCAATTTGTTCGCCGTCAACAGCTGTGAACAGCGTGGGCTGGTTGTGGTTGCTGTCGCGTTTGCGGGCGTCGTTGTCCATAGGTTCGAAGGCTGCCGAGGCACCTTCCTTGAAGTAAACCTGAGTTTTGTCCATGAAGCCGTTTCCGGACACGTCCAGTTTCAGCATCTGGTCGTACCAGGAAGCCGTGCGGTAGAAGGTGCCGGCAGCGCTGGTGGTGCGGTCGGCGTTGCCTACGCTGAAGGTAGCTGAAGCAGGGCCAGCCACGCGAATCTGGAAACCCTGCATCGAGGGAATAACGTAGCCGGTTCCGGCAAGTGCGTTGTCGAATGAACCGGCGTAGCTGCCCGTGGTCTCAAAGAAGTAAGCCGTGGCTTCAATGCCTGCGGGGTTACTCCAGACAATGGGCGAAGCGAAGGGGTTGCCCACCAGATGGATGCCGTCGCCATCGCCACCGCTGTTGGTCAGGCCGGAGTATGTGACCGTGCCGTTCAGAGCATCACCACTGACATCTACCGTGGTGCTGACGGGAACATTGGCTGCATAGCCGCGTCCCCGGGTCATGGTGCCGCTGGATACAACAAACCAGTTGTCCTGCGTGCAACCTGCCACGAGATCGGTGGCATTTTCGACCAATTGGAAAATGTTGCCGTAAGGGGTAGAGGGATCTGTTTGCATAGGATCGCAGGTTCCGAGGGGCACTACCTGGCCGCTGCCGGAGGGGGAGAGTTCAGCCAGGTCGCCGTTGATGGTGGCGCCGTCCAAGGCCGAGCTCAGGAAGTGGTAACCGGTGACGCTGCCCGGGACAAAGCGTTCCATGGTCATTTCGCCAATCACGTTGCCTGAACCCGTGAAGTTGTCCAGCCAGGCTGTTGTGGTAGCATCAGACAACAGGGTGAGGTTGCCACCGCTGGCAACCGTCAGGTTGCTGGTGGTGGTCAAGCCTTGAATGATGTTGAGGCTAGCGCCAGACTGCAGCGTAATCGATCCACCGGATTTTGAAACAACGACGAAGTCAATATCGCTGCTGCCGCTGATGGTTTGCGTGTTGCCCTGGTCAAAGAAGACGGCCCGGTCGTTGCTGTTGAAGTTGCCGGTATTGGACCAGTTGCCGCGGACGAAGAGGTCGTCGCCCAACTCAGTGCTCAAGGTCATGGATGCCCCGGTACCCAGGCTGTAGTTTCCAAAAACGCCCACATCGCCCGCAGTGGCATCAACTAATACGGAGGTGCCTGCTCCCGAAATGCTCAAGTCGCCGTTGCACTCGAACACATAGGGGTTATCCAAAACGAGGTCCGTACCACCGATCACTGAAATATGGTGAGGTCTTGCCGCAGGTGACGTGGTTTCCCATTCCAGATTGCTGAAATAGTTTCCGCCTGTGTTATAAATGAGCGTGGAGTTTGCAGCATAGGACGGTTTGTTCGTGACCACACCACCGCCTGCTAAGATCTCAAGGGAGTTTCCGATTGTGGATCCCGGGCCTGTTCCGAAATTGACCAGTCCGCTGGAAGTTTCTACATCGTAAAAAGTCCGGGCAGAGGTACCACCAACCGTCGCAGAACCAGCAAAAATCAACGTGCCGGTGCCGGCGTTGAAAATGCCGTTGCTTGTCAGCGTACCGCCACCGGCGATCGTGAAGCTGTAGGTGTTGGCGTTGAAGTTGCTGAACGCAATGATGGTCAGCACCTGGGTGCTCAGGCCGTTTTTGTCCAGATTCAAAGTCGTGGACCCGGACACTTGAACGGTATTCGGTCCGCTCGCTAAAGGCCAGGCATCGCCGGGGTTAATGGTGCCGCTAGCAGCGTAAACCAACGTTGAAGCAGCGCCGTAGGAGATGGTTGCACCGAAAGCCAAGGGAACAGAGAGCGAACCACCATTCATGTTCATGGTTCCGTTAACCACCATGCTTCCGAAGGAATTGACGTTCAGTGTTGCACCGGATTGAACGTTCAACGTGCCGTTAACGGTCAGCGAGTTGACGTTAATGACGGCGCCTGACTGAAGGGTCAGGGTACCATTGACCACCACATCGGCTGAACTCAAAGCATTAGCCACGTTTAAGGTTCCTGTCGTAACGGTTGTTGTTCCGCTATAAGAAAGTGTGCCGGAAAGCGTTTGTGTCCCTGCACCTTCTTTGATTAACCCGCCCGTGCCGGTAATGGAACCGGAATAGGAGTCCGTACCTGTGTTACTGATCGTAACGGTGGCACTTCCGAGAGAAATTGCCCCTGTGGTTCCTGTTAGGGCTAATTTTTGGGCATTGTTGTTGAAGTTAACAGTGCCGTTGGCTGTGATAAGAGGAGGAGTGCCAGTTCCCCATTGATTTGCTGCTAGGGTGCTTAACGTAGCACCGGAACTCACGATGAGCGTATTCGTTGCCGCTAATCCTGCAGTTTTATTGAGGGTAATTGTGCCGGCTGAAACCGTTAAGGTACCCGTGTAGGTATTGGCTGAGGTTCCAGAAAGGGTTAAGGTACCGATCCCTGATTTGACCAATGGAGACGAATTCTCTAATATTCCAGAGATTGTCAGGTTTTTACCGGAGGCAACGTTGAATCCCCCTGATGCTAGGATAGCAGCTGAATTGCTAAAAGTGACATCCTCGTTTATAGCAATTGTACCATAAACGTCTACGTTATAGAGGGTTATTGGACTGGCAATGGTGTTGCTTCCATTGAAACGGAACTCACAAAGACCAGTCGTCCAGGCTCCTCCAGCGTTAACAGTTACGGCGCCGCCTGAGTTAACTGTAATGATATTGCCTGTGCTCACCCCGCCATTCAATGTTCCTGCGGAGCCCACTGTCAAATTGGCTACTGTTGCGCTCGTATTTACAGTAACGTTGTGGTTGATTGTTACACTTGCTCCTGCGGGCGGAACGGTACCGCTGCACCAGGTAGATCCGGTATTCCATGGTCCATCAGATGCCGTTACAACCTGAGTGCCTACCGTGTAGTTATAATTTGAACCGCCATTATTATTCAGGTTAATGGTGTACCAGTCGGCTTTTGCCCCGGTTATGGTCAAACCGTCACCAGAAGTCAGGATATAATAACTGACATTGGCAGCAGGAGTGTTGAATGCCGCAGGAATTGTGGACTCGTAATTACCCGTGCCACCATTGTACACCATCTCAACTATGGTTGAGGTAGCATAGCTGTCCTTCGTATAGCGAAGATAAACACCCTGGCCAGAAGAGGCGGCACCGGCTGTGTTAGGTGTTGCACTGACAACAACGGCTTGACAAGCGTTAACGCTGGCTGCAACCGGTGATTGGGAAACTGTACTAACTGATTTCACAGCAGCAGCCGATACCTTGAAGAAAATCAACCTATTCGAAGGACTCACACCAGCGTTCTCGGTTTTAAACACATACCGCTCCGTGGTCGTCGATCCTATGCCCGTTACTCGCATTGCTCCCGCAGTGGTGCAGGCTGCGTTCAATGTGTACTCAGTTTCCGGAGAAACATCCGTATCGGAGCCTGGAGTTATCGTAATTTGTCTGGTAGTACCGGACCAGTCAATACCTAATCGGAAGAATTGGTTGCCCGTTCCATTAGCTAATTGGTCACTTATGTACGACGTGCCAGCTGAAGCTGAGAAATATTCAAAATTTGAACTTCCTGGACTTGGACATGATCCCCCCCAACCAGAGGAAAAGCCAGTACCAACGATAGCATTCTGAGCCACCACATTGGAAAAGCTTAATCCAACAATTACCGAAAACACACAAATTCCCCTTAGGAGATTGGTTGTCAACAACTTATCCATGTTCATTATTTTTAACTGATTGCTTTTTCTTTAAGTGTCACTCTTACACTTAGAAACAGCTATCAAGAATAAGGAGAACGATAGCAAAAAAGAAGTAAAACACACCGCCCGCCATGAATAATTAATTGCTTAACTTAAGAAAAAAGGGCATAAAACGCTATAAACTTAGCGCTTCGGAAAACCTACCTTTGAAGTGCTCAAGCGGGAATAGCTCAGTTGGTAGAGCATCAGCTTCCCAAGCTGAGGGTCGCGAGTTCGAGTCTCGTTTCCCGCTCATAATTAGATTTCTGAAAAAGGGTCGCTCCCAGAAAAGCCCCCCTTCGAACTAAATTTTTCCACAAACGGCTGCCAAAACATGGCGGCCGTTTTGCGTTAATGATTGATTTCTCTATTTTGTCGCTATGCGTGCATTGAACTACCTCCTCCTCTTGATAGCGCTGGGAAGCACAACGCTGCTTACCGCCCAGTCTTTTTGCAATCCTAGCGGCAATTTGATCATCCTGACCAATTATGACGGTGGTCCCGTTCAAATTAACGTGGATGAAGACATTCCCAACCTTAAAATCGGGTTGTCCAGCTACGAGCCGATGGTGGTTACCATCACGGGCCCGTTTGCGGCTAACGTTACGGAGATCTGGTATGCAGGGTACAACAGCGGAGACAACAACAACCATTGCGCAGTCATTCCAACCACCAGCATCAGCGCGTCAGCAGGCACGGTCACGACCATTGAAACGTATCCGCCAGTCACGTTGATTGATCCGGCCGGCGAGAACAACATGATCTATTCGTACCAGTGTACGGAGACACCTTCCGGCGGAAATAGCCCGGATCAGGTGATTAACTATTTCAGCACAGTCATGGGTGGGGTGCTTTATTGGCACCTGACCCAATACGATTGTTTTGGTACCGTCAATGTTTCGGGTGGCGGCAACTGCTGCCTTGGCGCTTGTTTTATCCCCATTGATGCCGGTCAGGACCTGTTCATCTGTGAAGGCCAATCGGCAACGCTGGGTGCCATTGGTGCGTCGTCTTATTCCTGGTCACCGGGGGAATGGCTGAGCGATCCTTTGGCGACCAATCCGGTAGCCACACCACCGGTAACCACGGTCTATGAAGTAGTGGGTACCGACGCCTCTGGTTGCACAGGCACGGATTTCGTAACGGTCAACGTTGCCCCCACCCCCCCGACCCCCACCATCGTCTTGTTGCCCGGTGATACGCTCCGTTGCGACCCCCCCGCCGAAGCCTACCAGTGGTACGCGAACGGCACCTTGTTGCCGGATACGGGCCGGTTCATCTGGGCCACCATGCCGGGCGACTACACGGTGGTCACCCTCGTCGGAGCCTGTTCCAGCTCCTCCTCCGATGCGCTGGATTTTGAGCCTAATCCACCTTCGGGCCTGGATGCCCTGTCCTTCGCTGACTGGACGGTTTTCCCGAACCCCGCGCGGGAGTTCCTCTCTGTGCGCATTCCGGAATCAGCCATTGGCCAACACACCTGGCAATTGCAGGACATCCTGGGCCGGACTTTGCTCCAGGGATCTGCCTCTGGCCACTTCAACATTGATTTGCAAAGCATTCATCCAGGCACCTTTACCCTGAGTATTCAATCAGCAAAAGGAACGCTGAGCAAAACCGTTTCCGTATCGCCATAATCCTTTCTGCTGATGAAGGCCGCTTTGTTGGTGGTAGACATGCAAAAACTCTTTCTCACGACCAGCTCCAGCGGGCAGGAGTCCATTTGGTCATGGTATCTGGGTTCTCTGCGCAACATTGCGTTCTGGCAACGTATCTAGGAGCCGTAGAGCGCGGCTATAAGGCAGCAATTCTCCAACAAGGGGTCACCAGCGCAAACCCAGCAGCTATCCTGGAGGTGTACCGGGACCGGCATATGGTATCCTATCCAGTGTTGGAGGCTTTTCTTGCGAAATCCTGATTGGAAGGGGCGGGCCTGACGGGCAGAACGACGCCGAACTCCGCTTCGGCCCAAAACTATTTTTGTTGATCATTTTTTATCTATGATTTACAACTTGCTTGTACAGTCATAGAAATATACTCACTTCAACAAAGTAAGCTTATGTAATAGAGCGTAATATAAATAAAATTTTTTAGAATAATAAATAAAAGTTAACGAAAACAACAAACACTTTTCTGCCATTTTGTTGTTTTTCACGGCTTGTTGGCGGGCAATCTTTGCCTTGTAACCGGACGGAAGCCCATAAAACTGCCCAAAAAGCAGCCACCAGCCGAAAGGCACTTCCCCGGATTAAATAAACGCTAAACCAACAAGCCATGAATACCCGATTCTCCTTTTTAAAACTCTCTGCGCTGATGATGCTGCTTGTTGCGTCAGGCTTCATCAACGCCCAGGTGTACAACACCTCAACAGACATTTACGACCAGGATATTGCCCGCAACGTGGAATATGATCCCACTGATGGTGGTCACGTCACTACTGGTTTCAGTAACCTGCCGACGGCCGCTGCAGGTACTCTTGCCAATTTGGTCAAATATGATTTTGCCGGAGCAGCCGTTTGGGCGCATACCTACGACTTTGGAACCGGCCTTTCGCGCGGCAATGACGTGGAGAAAACGTTTGACAACGGCTACATCATCGCCGGCCACGCCATCAGCCCCATTTCTGGTCTGCCAGCGGCCATCCTGATCAAGACGGATGTGGTAGGCAACCTGATGTGGTCGCAGTACTACGACTTTGCAACCCCCTACAGCGAAGCATTTGCTGTAGAAGAAGTGGCAAACCCGCTGCTCGGCATCACGTATGTGGTGACCGGATCCTTTAAAAACCCTGGCTCAGGAACCTTGGATATGTTTGCCATGGTTACGGATATTGGCGGCAACATCATATTTGAATCAGAATTTGATACCGGAGCGGACGAAGAAGGTTTATCCATCAAACCTGGTCCGGCTTTTATGGGTCTTGCAGGTCCTGCCTATGTGGTTAGTGGTTACTCCACCTTTTCAGGCATTGGCAATCGCAATGTCTTTGTCTGTGGCCTCGACTTTGCTTTAAACATGATTTGGGGCGAAGTGTATGGCGGACCTGGCGACGAAGAGGGACGCGCATTGGAGATTTCTCCAGCCGGTAACATCCTGGTTGGAGGCTATTCCAACAGTTTTTCAAACGGTCGTCGAGATGTCTTTGTCAGTTTATTGACTCCTTTTGGTGCGCCAATCTGGCAAAACATCTACGGGCTGAAGCGCGACGAAGAAGCCTTTTCCGTAGAGTACATCAGTGATGGGACCATCGCAGTTAGCGGCTGGACCAACCAACTCTCTGCTTTAGGCGTCAAGGATGCATTTCTCTTCAAG
>WGOA01000006.1 GCA_016124275.1 Bacteroidota bacterium | reverse complement strand
CGAAGCATAGAAACTGTTACGCTAAGCTTCGTGTTCCAAAATCCATAGGAAACCATCATTCTTGCCTTGAGCTGACCCGGTTCGTTCAACAGGGGCTTAAATCGCACGCCTGCGCATGCGTTTAAGCCTTGGGTGTTATGCACAGTATTTATTTTTTCCATTGTTGAAGTCTGTCCAAATACAAGTATGATTCAACAAATTTTCTATGTTTCTTACTTGTAAGTTTCTCTAATAATTCCAATGAAGAAATATAAGAAGCTAAATTACCGTTTGAAGACATAAACTTTCCATCTTCAACAAAACTGATTTTTGAGTCGTCTTGAACTTTTAAGTTTGGATAAGACTTTTGCAATTCTATTCCACCGCCAATCCAAGTAACAATTTTCTTACCGTCAGCAATTCCCGTTTCACCAATCAACGAAGCACCACCGCAATTACTTACTGTAAAGTCCGTGTTCTCATTTTGCATTCTAATAAACGCAATCAATTTTTGATTTTTTACTTGTCCAGCCATATCGTATGCACTTGGTACAATTATAATATCAAGTTTAGGTGCGTTAGAAAAAGTGTAATCAGGGAACATTTTCAATCCTTCTTCACTTATAAATAAATCATAGTTTTCTGCAATGGTAATCACATTAAATAATTGTTTTCCGTCTTCTGAGTGTTTAGCAAAAACGTCCATAGGAGCTGTTAATTCAGTCATTAGAACCTTGTCATACATTAATATTCCAATAGTTGGTAAGTTTGGGTCGAGCTTTTTAACATTCTTAGTTAATGAAGTTATTTCGTCCTTGTAAAGTTGGTAGCTTGTTGAATTGGAGAGGGTTGTATTTGGACTGCAACTGGCTAAACTGTCAGCAATACTTGCCTGTTGTTTGGCTGTTAGTTGTTCTTTGTCTTCATTCTTTTTTTGTTCATTGCACCCTAAAGACATTGTCGTAATTACTGCAAGTGTCAAAATTTTATTTCTCATTTTATTGTTGTTTGTCGGTTTTCTAATATTGTGCATAACAGTTACGTTCGCGAAATTATTTCCTTTATATGGCCCTAAACCCCGATAAACGAAACCTACTAATTTCGTTTATAAGCATAAAAAACCCTGATTTAACAAATATAGCCTTTCCTCCGTTTGCCATATAGTTCAATCCGTCTTTCCGGCTATGCTTTCTACCTTCGCGGCCGATGGTTCCGCAACAGACTTATCTTGAAACCCATTTGGAAGCCCGGTCAGCTCACCCGTCGCAAACCGTGCATTGGCATGCAGCGGTGTATGGTAGCGGGCCACTCATTCTGTTGGCCTTTCACGGGTTCAGCCAATCGGCCAGCTACTTTGCGCCATTGGCCAAGCCGTTGGAGGGTATCGCGCAAGTATGGGCTTTGGAGTTGCCGGGGCATCATAAGACCAATTGGCCGGGTGAAAGACCCTGTACCACGCACGACCTCCTCAACTTAATCCAAGCCATAAAAGCCCGCACAAACCAAGGCCCCCTTGCCGTGTTGGGGTTCAGCATGGGAGGGCGCTATGCCTTTGCCTTGGGTCAAACTGCCGGCGCTGAATTGCACTCGCTGCATCTGGCGGCACCGGAGGGCCTGAGCCCCAACTGGGCGCAGATAATCAGCACCGAAACTGGCATCGGACGTTGGATCATTAAACGGCAGATTGACCATCCGGGCATCATAACCGGCCCGGTCAAAGCCATGGAGAGGATGGGCATCCTGAACAAGAAGATGGCGGACTTTGCGCGGGCCAACATAGCCAATCGCACACTACGAGTGCAGTTGCGGGAGTCCTGGATTGCCATGAGCGGGCTAAAGCCCGATCATGCGCAACTGGCCGCTTCCGCAAGTGAGCACCATTTCCCGGTCCACCTCTATGCTGGCAAGCGCGATCCGCTAATCAGTCTGCCCCATGCGCGCAAACTTGCGAACAGCATACCCGGCGCAGCCCTGCACGAGTTCGAGAAAGGCCATTTTTTGATTGACGAGGCCTTCGGGCAGAGGCTCGCGGGCTTGCTGCAGCCCCGCTAAGTGCAACGTCCCCCTTCGCCCAAAAACAGCGAACTTTCGGGCTCGCGCTGAAGCAGGCTCAAGGCCACCAACCCACCCGCCACCAACCGCCACACCCCCCATGCCCCTTCTCCTCTCCATCTTCTCCTGGTTCACGCAAGCGCCCTGGCACGCCGGGGGGCTTATGGCGGCGGGATTGACGGGGGGCTACGCGCTGCTGATGCTGGCGTATCGGTGGGGCTGGAGCCGATTGCCAGAAACCGACCAGCCCGCCGAGCGGCCGCGCACGCGCATTACGGTCATTGTGCCGGCGCGCAATGAGGCCGGGCGAATTGGCCGCTGTGTGCAGGCGCTGCGGCAGCAGGATTACCCGGCGCATCTCTACGAAATCATCGTCATTGACGACCACAGCCGCGACGGCACCGCCGACGAAGCGCGCAAGGCAGGCGGGGAGAGCCTGCAAATCCTGGATTTGAAAGAGGCGCTGAAGAGTCGGCCCAAAGGCAAGGCCTACAAGAAAATGGCCATCGAATTGGCGGTTGAGCAGGCTACCGGCACCTTGATCGTCACCACCGATGCGGATGCAAGGCCGGGCGAAACCTGGTTGCGGCGCATCGCGGGCGCGTACGAGACCAAGGGCTGGAAGCTCATTGCCGGCCCGGTCAGCTATTACCCGGACCCTAGTTTACTCGGCAAGTTTCAGGAGCTGGATTTTCTGAGTCTGGTGGGCATCGCGGCGGCGTCCATTCGCCTGGGTTTTTACAACCTCTGCAACGGCGCTAATCTCGCCTACGAAAAAGAGGCGTTCCTGGCGGTTGACGGCTTCCGCGGCATCGACGACCAGCCTTCCGGCGACGACCTGATGCTCATGCACAAAATCGGCCGCCGTTTTCCGGGGCAGGTGGGCTTCCTCAAAGACAAAGCGGCCATCGTGCGCACGCACACGGAGCCCAACATCAGCGGCCTTTGGCAGCAACGCCTGCGCTGGGCCAGCAAATCCACGCACTACGAAGACCGCCGCATCACGCTCATTCTCGCTGGCGTGTGGTTGTTCAACCTGACCATCCCTGTTTTCGCGGCGCTCGGCGTGCTCGACGACGCCTGGTTCCGCATCAGCCTGCTCATGTTCCTGGTCAAAATCGTGGCCGATACGGTGTTTCAGGCGCCGGTTTTGCGCTTTTTCAACCGTTCGCACCTGCTTTGGAGCTTCCTTCCCCTTCAATTGGCACACATCGCATACGTTGTTTTAATGGGCCCTTGGAGCACCTTTGCCCCCTATCGGTGGAAGGGCCGCCGTGTGGACCCACAAGTGCTCAACCGCGCGCGGCGACTCGCCCAGAGCCGCCCAAAGCCCTGAGCGCCCGAACTTTCTTATTTTCGGGCTTCTGTCTTGATTAGACCACCGCTGTGACCTCCCCCCAAACCCCTTCCCCCGAAAAAAAGCCCATGGCCCGCCTCCGCTCCGCACTGGCCTGGATCGTTGGCATTTGGGCGTTCGGCACCTTGCTGGGCGGACTCTTTGGGGCATTGACCAGCAGCGGAAGCACCCTTGACGCCTTCCTGGCCGCCGGCAAGAGCCTGGCCATCATTATTGGCGTCATCTTGCTGGTGGTGGCCGTGGTGTACGCGCCGCCCATTTTGCTGCTGCGCCGCTGGTGGGCGGGCTACCGCAAGCGCAAACCCTTCCAAAACGACCAACAGGAGAAATCGCTGGCCAAATTCATCGCCAACGACACGGCCATGTTTGGGCTGCTGACCATTGTTTTGGCTATTCTGGTGGCCATTTTTGGCTATTGGATTGCGCCGGATGGCACGCGCCACGCCAACCGGCAAGTGCTGGAAGTAGAAAAAGAGAAACCGGGCTTCCGCATGACTTTCCTGCAGGTGCGCAGCAACCGCGCGCCGAGCAACGTGTCGCTGCTGCAAAAACTCTGGAGCGGCGGCGAGTCCAATTTTCGCGAAGTGCCCGTGCTCAGCCACGAAGTGGTCGGCGACTCGCTGGTGGTGCAGGCCTATCGGGGGAAGGGCCGCGCCGTGCAGCGGCAGGCGTTTAGCCTGGTGGACATTGCCTATACCCGATCGTACAGCAACCCCGCCCTGACCCGCAGCGGCGACCGCTACCAGTTCCGCGACATCCAGGAGACCGAGCGCGACGTGAGCCGCGACGAGCTGATTCAAACCATAGAGAGTAAGCACCTGGTCAACCGCCGCTTTTGGCTGGGCACCGACCAGGAGGGCCGGGACTACCTGAGCCGCATCATCATCGGCACGCGCATTTCCATATCGGTGGGCTTTTTGGCGGTTACCGTGGCGCTGCTTATCGGGCTGGTGCTCGGCTCGGTGGCGGGCTATTTCCGCGGCTGGATTGACGACCTGATTCTGTGGTTCATCAACGTGTTCTGGTCCATCCCGACGCTGCTGCTCGTTTTCCCCATCGCTTTCGCCTTTGGCATGAAAGAGTGGACCATCTTTTTGGCGGTGGGCCTGACCATGTGGGTGGACATCGCGCGCATGGTGCGCGGCCAGGTACTGAGCGTGCGCGAGTTGGAATACGTAGAAGCTGCGCGCAGCCTGGGTTTTTCGCACGCCCGCATCATCTTCAAGCACATTCTGCCCAACATCAGCGGCCCCATCATTGTCATCACCGCGGCCAACTTTGCGTACGCCATTCTCATTGAAGCCGGCCTGAGTTTTCTGGGCATCGGCGCCCAGCCGCCCAAACCGAGCTGGGGCCAGATGATTGCCCGCAACAAGGATAACATCGCTTATGGCGATCCACAACTTGCGCTCATTCCCGGTTTTGCCATTGTGCTGCTGGTTCTGTCGTTCTTCCTGATTGGCAACGGCTTGCGCGATGCCCTGGACGCTAAGACAAGGTTGAAGAGTTAAGTTGGGACGCGTGTGATTTACTTCTTTAGTGATTTGAATAAATCCTTCCCGGCTAAAGCATTGAGTTGGTATTTAGCCAATTTGATAAGGTTGTTGAGTCGGATTGATTTTTCAATATCTTGACTTATAAATACAGAGTTTATATTTTCCATATTTGAGAGAACAACTAGTTCGTTGACACTTGCGAAGTCACGTATGTTAAGACCATCCTTGGCTAGCTTTTTGTTTGCATCGCGCCAATCTTTTGCCGTTGAACCAAAAACTGCAACGTTCAGAAGGTCAGCTTCTTCAGAGTATACGAGCCACTTGGTATTGCTTTGATAATCTTTTTTTGGAATAATGTGTTGTTTTATTGCATCGGTATGAAAGTGATAATTTGTTTTTGTAAGAATTCTTTTGACGTTCCATTCTAGATTAAGTTGATTGTTTTCAATCTGTTTAAGTCTTTGAAACTCTTTAATTAACAGCAATTTGAACATTGGACTTATCCAGCCCCCAAACTCAAATGCTATGTCTCGATGAGCATAAGTTCCGCCATGTCGACCTGCTTTGGAGAGAATCCCAATTGCACCCGTAGCAGATACCCATTTTCGCGGAGTCATGCTAAAACTGTTTAGCCCAGAAAGTCGCCTAAAGGTGTCGAATTCGACACCTTTAAAATCGGGGTTGTGTATGGTTTCCCACAAGCCGATAAACTCTACAGTGTTTCTATTGCGCATCCAGTTGCGTATGCAGTCAGCACCATCTGGCCCCGAAATCATGTCGGTGAGGCAGATATAGTCTTCCTCATTTTCCTTAATTATATTAATATTCTTACTATCAATATTAATGACTTGTACTGTTCTCACAAGAAAAGTTTCTTGTGAAGCTATTCGGTGGGTATGCTGCTTATCAGAAATAGGGTCAGCGAAGAACGAAATGTGCAAAAGTTTCCATCCTGCGCACCTTGTATTCACCCCTTCCCCTGATTTAGCTACCTTTCGGAGGTAAAAGGGACGAACGGATGTTGACTTGGTCCTTGCTTTAAAGCCTTATCCCATGCCCCAGATTAAGGGCCGAGCCGAAAACCTGATGGAATTGCTGACTACCCAAGTGGGGGTCAAGCAGCAGGAAATTGATGCCCTGCTGGACATTACGCGGGCCATCAACGACAACCGGTCGGAGCAGCAATTGCTGCAGATTTATGACCTGACGTTGCTGGTGCACTTGCGGGTTAAGAACATTGCCATTTTCCTGCACGACGAAACCTGGAACCTGGCCTTTGAGCGCAAAATCACGGAGGCTGCGCGGGCCATTGATGTCGAAAAGGAGCTGTCGCCTTACACGGATGTGGTGCGTTTTGATGAGGATGGCCTGGAGCGCCCCGAGGCGTTGGCGGAGTTTGACGTGGTGCTCCCGGTGCGGCACAAGGATCAGGCGCTGGCGTATGTGTTGATGGGCTATCCGCACAAGGAGAGCTACGAGGTCATGGACGAGAAAATTCGCTTCATCCAGGCCTTTACCAACATCGCTGTTGTTGCCATCGAGAACAAAAAGCTGTTCAAGCGGCAACTGGAGCAGGAGGGCATGAAAAAGGAGTTGCAACTGGCCAGCCAGGTGCAGAGCATGCTCATTCCCGATCACCTGCCTGATGACGATCGCATCCAAATGGCGGCGGTTTATCAACCCCACCGCAACGTCGGCGGCGATTACTACGATTTCATTGAGCTGAGCAACAACGAGGTGGTGTTTTGCATCGCAGACATCAGTGGAAAGGGCACCGGCGCTGCGCTGCTGATGGCCAATTTCCAGGCGCATGTGCGCGCACTGATGAAGACTTCCGGCCAGGATTTAAAGGCTTTCGTGCGCCAATTGAACGAAAACATCTTGGTCATTACGCGCGGCGAAAAGTTCATCACCATGTTTTTGGGCCGCTACAATTACAGCACGCGGCAACTGGTGTACGTCAACTGCGGCCACAACCCTTCCATGCTTTACCACGGTGGCGAAACGCTTCTGCTCACCGAAGGCTGCACCATTCTGGGCATGTTCGACCAACTGCCCAGCGTTAAAACCGGCAGCATTCAGGTTCCTCCCGGCTCGGTCATCATCAACTACACGGACGGCGTCACCGACGTGCAAAATGAAAAAGGCTTATCGTATTCCACTGACCATATAATTCATTATCTTCAGCGCCACCCCGATACCGACATGCACCAATTGGTGCGGGGCATCATGAACGAAATCTACCGGTTCAAGGGTGAGATGGAATATGTTGATGATATTTCTATATTAACAATGCGCATTAAGTAGGCTGGGGGGCCGGGCATGCGCATCAGCCCGCTTACCCATGCGCATTAAGTAGGCTGGCGGTCCAACACCACTACCAGCGCCAGCAGCGCAAAGAACATCGTGCCGATTTTATCGGCTTCCACCAAATCGCTGAAAAAGAGGTTCACCAAAATAGTGACCAGCGATACACCCACAGCCAGCGCCAAGCCCCGGGTTTCCCGATCCACCGCCCGGTTGAACGCCCGCTGCACCCGGAACAGCGCCGTGTACACCAGCACAAAAAACAACACGCAGCCGATCAGGCCCGTTTCCAGCAGCGTCAACAGGTAATAGTTGTGCACGGTAGAGCGCTCTTCGTTCCGGCTGATGTAAGTGTAGAAACTGGACACCGTATAGTTCTGGTAATGCGGGTAAAAATTGCCCGGTCCAAAGCCGGTTACGGGCTTGTCCAGGAACATGTACCAGCCCGCCACCCAGCGGTAAATTCGCTCGGCGCTCGACACGTCTTCCAACGAGGCCGTGGCCGCCATGTGGTCGGCAAAATCGTCGTGGTAGATGGTTTTAGAGAAATCGGGCGCAAAATCCAGGTAGCGGTTATTGTGCAAGAGCCAGCCGCAAGTGCCCAGCAACACCAGCAGGCCCACGAGGGCCCCTTCGCGCAAACGGTTCTGGCGCAGCAAAACGTAGGCCACCAGCCCCACCACCAGGCTGATCCAGGCCGAGCGCGTGTACGAGAAATACACGGCCAGCGGAAAAACCCAGCGCGAAAGCAACAGCAGCATGCGCGGCCAGCTCCAGCGCGGGTACCAGCTCACCGCCAGCCACACAAAGGGCGTGACCAGCGCCAGAAAAACCGCGTAATTCACGTGATTGCGGAAGAACGGCTCCATGCTGAAATTCACGTCCGCAAAACTGAAATTTCGGCTTGCATGCCGCGACAGCGTCCAGATGGCCGTGAACAGCGACGGCACAAAGAGGCACCAAAACAGGCCACGGAAATCGCGGGCTTTTCGAACCATAATAATTGTTATGCCGAAAAACGCGAGCACGTACCACAGCTTTGCGGCCATCCATTTGGCCGAAACCAGGTGATCCACCGAAAAAAGCGTGCTCACCAGCAGCCAGCCCAGATGCAAACCCAGGACCGTAGTGACCGGGTGCTTAAACCGCTCCCAGGGCACCTGCTTGCGGCGAAGCACTATCCAGACCAAAAAAGCGCCTGCCAGCACCAGCATCAGCGGCTCCGTAGGCAGGTCGGTGCTCAGCGCGTCGCCCACCGCAATTTCCAGCGACAGCGGCGTGGCCAGCCACAACAGATAGGCGAAGGGCCGGAAATCGTAAACCCACAGCGCCAGCCCGATCAGCAACAGGGGAAGGGCCATAATGGCCGGTTGCACCAGCAACAGGGAGGCCAACGTACTGCCCAGAATGACCGCCGCTCCGGCTTGCAGCACGCGTTGCTCACCCCAGCGCTGCAGCAGCAGGGCCAATGAGTTGGCAGAGCGGTCAGGAAGCGTAGTACCAGCCATGAGAGCCCGTTAGTCGCGCAAAACCGGCTTGAGTTGCCGATACTTTTCCACCAAAACCACCAGCACGAGTGCGGCCAAAAAAGCCCCTACGGTATAACCGAGGCAAACCAGCGAGCGCTTGGGTTTGTCTTTGCGAATAGCCGGATAAGCCGGCTCTGTAATGTTGATGGTGCTCACGCCCAGGTTCACTGACGTGGAGTATTGCTCGTGCAAACGGCGCGTGTCGTTGAGGTCTTCAATGGCGTATTCCAGTTCTGTGAACAGCATGACCCGGCGCGAATCGTCGGTGAGGCCATCCAGCGCCACCGACAGTGAATCCACCAACTGCTGCTTCTGCACGGTGCGCTCGGCCAGTTTATTGATGATGCTGATCCGCTCCTTGTTGAGCATTTCGCGGTTTTTGTCGTCCACGGTCAGCGCAATGTGGTTAGCCATTTCGGCGGCCAGGTTCTTGTCGCGGTCCCAGACCGAAATTTCCACCGCACCCAACACCGTTTTGCGCGTGTTGTAGTTCTTCAGAAACTTGACTTTGGTCTTGTAGCGGCCGTCGCGCGAAGCGGTATCGTAGCCGTACTGGTCAAAGAGCTTGTACTTGTTGATGATGTAGTCCACCGTGCCGGAGGTGGTGGCCAGCGTCAGAATGCGGTCAATGTCCGAGTTGCCGCCAAAATAATCGATCTGCACGTCGCTCACCGACTCCCCGAACATGACCGAGCGGTCTGTCATGGTGGGGTTCGAAGGGTAAAACGTCACGGACGACTTGTAGTAATTCGGCATCAAAAAGAGCGAAATGAGTACGCTCGCCACAGCCGCAATGCCGGTAACCCCCAGAATGAACCGGCGGCGCCGGTAGGCAATTTGAATCAGTTCCAGCAGGTCATTGCCGGGCCGGGCCTGTTCAGGCCCCGGTTGAGAATCGGTCATGGACAAAAAATTAGCCCCGAAGTTAGGTATCCTTGGTCATACCCCCCTGCCGGTACTCCTCCAAAAGCGCGCGCGGGTCCAAGAGCCGGAAAGCCAGCCCCGCAACCAAACCGATCAGGCCCAGCGCCCCCGCCCCGACCAACCAACCATAGGCCGCCCAGCCGGAAGCCTGTTCCGCGCCCGCCATGCCCGCCGCAGGCCCTTCGCCCGGAAGAAACGCCAGCCCAAGCCGAATGGCCAGCCCCCCCCCCACGAGCACCGCACCAAAGCCCAACATCCGCGCCGCTTCGCGCAGCATCGCCCTTCGCCAGGTAAAAACCCGCGCCGCGTAGCCAGCGTGCGCCAGTGCCACCAGCCCCTGCGTGACCAGCGTTGCCAAGGCGGCCCCCCGCGCCTGATCGCGGGGAATCAGAATCAGGTTCAGCCCAATGTTGAGCGCCACCCCGGCCAGCGCAATGGCATTCAGGCCGCGCAACTTGCTCTCAGCCGTGAGCAGCGAGCCGTACACGTACACCAGCGCGTTGAACACAAAACCGCCAATCAGCAGGGCAAACGTAGCGCCCCAGTAGGGATCCGCATCGCGGTAGAGCGTGTGCATGAGCGGTTGTGCATAAAAGATGCCGATGCCCGCCGCCGTGGCCGAAATGGCAAACAACAGCCGGGCGCTGGTGCGCACGATGGGCCATACGTCCTGCCCCTTTTTGCGCATACGCGCCAGCAGCGGCAACAAAATTCCGGCCAGCAAAAAAGCGAACATGGTGCCCGCGTCCAACAAGCGGTACGCGGCCGCGTAAATGCCGGCCTGCCGGTCGCCATCCGCGCCGAGCATGCGCTCCAGCATGACCCCGTCCACGCGGTTGTAGAGCGTCATCAGCACGCCTAACAGCGCAAAGGGATACGCGCGTTTCAACACCACCCGAAACAGCCGTTGGTTGGCGGCCAGCCGCAGCGGCCCGCTCAGGCGGCGCAGCGCGCCAAAACTGACCAGCGCGGTTGCTGCCAGCGCAATCGCCGTTCCCACCACAAAATCCTGCACGGTAAAGGGCCGGCCCATCAACGGCGTGTACAACAGCGCACCCACCAGCAAAATCGTAAGCAGCCGGTCCATGACCGACAGCACCGCATCGGTGCGGAACGCCTGCAGGCCAGACACATTGCTGCGGAAATACATGTGGAAAGACACCAGCACCCGCCCCAGCGCAATCCAACCCAGCAGGCGCAGTTGCGCCGCGTCAAAACCCAGCGCTGCGGCCACCGCAAAAACAGCTGCCACATAAGCCAGCGTCAGCGCGGCCTTGACCCATAAAATATTGGGCAGCCAGAGCCCAACCCGCTTGGGATCTCGGGCCACCAGCCGCTGGTTGAAATTGTTGATGCCAAAATCCAGCAGCACATTGAACAGGAACGCGAAATTGAACAGCGCAAAGTAGTTGCCGTACGCCGCTGCGCCCACCCGGTTTTGCACGGCCATATCAATACCAAAAATGAATACGGGCTTGATCAACAGGTTGATCAGCACCAGAAAACCTACATTATGCAAAAACGGTCGGGGCATGAAGGGGGCCTCAAATTTAGTGATTCGCCCACCGCGAGGCGATTTCTTAAGTTTGTGCCCAGTGCGCATAGCGGTCAACATGCGATTTGTGCTGCCCGGCAAGCTGGAAGGCATTGGGTGGTACAGTTACGAAACCGCGCAGCGGCTGGCACTGAACCATCCGGAACACGAATTCCTGTTCCTTTTTGACCGCCCCTTCGACCCCGCGTTGATTCAAACCCTGAACCGGCAAGGCGCGCGCGTCAGTGGGCATGTGGTCTCGCCGCCGGCCCGGCATCCTTTTTTGTGGTACCTGTGGTTCGAATGGGCCTTGCCCGCTGCGCTGCGGCGGCTCAAGGCCGACGCTTTTTTTTCTCCTGACGGCTATTGCTCGCTGCGCAGCCCGGTGCCTACGCTCATGGTGGTGCACGACCTGGCTTTTGAACATTACGGCAACCACGTTCCCCCGCTGGTGCTGCGCTTTTACCGGCATTTCAGCCCGCGTTACGCGCGCAGGGCAGAGGCGTTGGCCACCGTTTCGCAAGCTACCCGCGATGACTTAGCGCGCCGCTACAACCTGAACCCCGCCCGAATCAGCGTGGTGTACAACGGCGCGAATACCCTGTACAGCCCCTTGCCGCCGGAAGCCGCCGCGGCTGCGCGCGCGCATTACGCCGCCAGCGCACCTTTTTTCATTTATGTCGGGTCCGTTCATCCACGCAAGAACCTGGTGCGGCTGCTGCAGGCCTTTGACCAGTTTGCCGGGCAGGATGCCACGCACGCGCTGGTGGTGGCCGGCCGCATGGCCTGGCAAACCGGGTCCGTGAAAAGTGTGTGGAATGCCATGAAGCACCGCCATCGGGTGCACTGGGTAGGCCATCTGGAAGTGGAACAGTTGCGGCTTGCCTTGGGCGGAGCCACCGCGCTGCTGTACCCGAGCCTGTTTGAGGGTTTCGGCATCCCGATTTTGGAAGCCTTTTATGCCGAAGTGCCGGTGCTCACGAGCAACTGTTCGTCCATGCCCGAAGTAGCCGGGAAAGCCGCATTGCTGGTTGACCCTACCCGCGTTGATTCCATAGCAGAAGGTATGCTTCGACTGGCCTGCGAACCCGAACTGCGCGCGGCCTTAGTTGCCCAGGGACGGCAGGAGCGAACCCGTTTCAGTTGGGATAAAACAGCCGAACTGACCTGGCAAGCGTTGGTCAAAATTCTGCCCTGACCCTTAGGCTTCGTCCCCATCTAAACTGCGGAGCTCGCTCAAAAACTCCCGCGTGGCCAGCATGTCCGGTTGCAGCCAGCGATCGCCTTGCAGCATGGGCACGCGCTTGCGGTACAATAACATAATATTTTCTATGGCATTGGAACTGCGCAGACCGGGCCGCTGCAAATCGAGTGCCTGTGCCGCCGTCATAAACGCTATGGAAAGCACCATCTCCGTGTTGTCCAACACGCGCAGCAGTTTGGTGGCGCCGTTGCCGCCCATGCTCACGTGATCTTCCTGCTCGTTGCTGGAAGGAATGCTGTCCACCGAGCTGGGCACGCACAATTGTTTGTTTTGGCTCACCAGCGCGGCGGCGGTGTAATGCGGAATCATAAGCCCGGAATGCAGGCCGGAGCCTTTGGTCAAAAACGGGGGAAGGGCTCCCTCGCCCGCGAGCAGCCGATAGGTGCGCCGCTCCGCGATGCTGCCCAGTTCGGCCACGGCGATGGCCAGGTAGTCAAGCGCTAACGCCAGGGGTTGCCCGTGAAAATTTCCCCCGGAAATGACCGCATCGCGATCCGGGAACAAGAGCGGGTTATCGGTTACCGCATTCAGCTCGCGGGTGAACACCTGCCGCGTATGGTCCATCGCGTCCAGCGAAGCGCCGTGCACCTGCGGCGTGCACCGAAACGAATAATTGTCCTGAACCTGGTGCCGGGGCATGTCGCTGCCCGGACTTCCGGAAAGCCATTGCAGGATGCGGCCAGCGCTCAGCGCATGGCCGGGATGGCCGCGCAAAGCCTGGATGCCTTCGTCCAGCGCATCGAGCCGGCCGCCGCGGGCTTCAAAGCTCAGCGCGGCCACCAGATCGGCCAAAGCAGCCAGGCGTTCTGCCTTGCGCTGCCCAAAAAGGCTATACGCCAACATGAATTGTGTTCCGTTGATCAGGGCCAGACCCTCCTTCGCCCCCAGTTCAAGCGGCTTCCAACCCAGCGACGCCAATGCCGCTGCGGCGGGCATTTGCTGGCCCCGAAACCGCACTTCGCCTTCACCAATCAGCGGAAGGCTCAAATGCGCCAGCGGCGCCAAGTCGCCGGAAGCGCCCAGCGAGCCCTGCTCGGGAATAACCGGCAACAGGTCCTGGTTCGCCATGTCCAGCAGGCGTTGCACGGTTTCCAGGCGCACGCCCGAATGTCCGTAGGCCAGCGATCGCGCCTTGAGCAGCAACATGCCGCGCACAAGGGGGTCCGGAACCGGATTGCCGACGCCAACGGCGTGTGAGCGCACCAGATTGAGCTGCAATTCGGCCGTTTCTTCAGGCGAAATGGTGACGTGGCACAGCGCCCCAAATCCCGTATTAACCCCGTACATCACGTCCTGACCGCTGGCCAGCTTTGCCTCCAGGTATTCCCGGCAGCGAACAATGGCCTGGCGGCTTTGGTCACTCAATTGAAAGGCTGCTCCGGGGCGGAACCAATCAGCCAGTTGATCAAGCGAAAGGGGCGAGGGGTGCAAATGATGGGTCTTCATGAGGGCCGAAATTTACGATTTTACCACTGCCCGCTTGGGGCTTTTTCATCCTTTTGCGCTATTCAACATCAAGTAAATGAATAATCGATATGATCTAATACAAATTTATTTTGATGTTTTAGTAAACTGTCATTAAGTGATTTGAATAAATATTTTACAACAATTTATTATCCGTATGCTCGCTCTTATTGTATCGCCGTATTTTAGAACCTTGTGTCCCAGTATTCGGGGCTCTTTTACATTTTCACGGAGGTCACCAGTCTTATGTACCCACTTTTACGTTTCCTAACTCTTGCTGCTGCAGGGGTGTGCTTCGGAGTTTTGACGCTTCAGGCGCAGTCGTTAGCACCAAGTCCAACCCCGGGTTCAAAGCCCAACATCATTTTCATCAGCGTTGATGACTTTAATGATTTTACGGGTTACTTGTACGGGCATCCGCAGACCTTTACACCGAACATGGATCGTATTGCGGCCCGCGGTACGGTCTTTAAAAACGCCTACACCGCGGTTCCGGTTTGTGCCCCTTCACGCAATTGCTTCCTGACGGGCAAGGCTGCGGATTATTCCGGCCTTTACAGCAACGAAGAGTACCTGGCTGACATTCTGCCCAGCAAGACCTTTCGGAGTTTGTACAACCTGGGCAGTGCCCCCTTGCAAGTAGAAACCATCCCTGCCTGGTTGAAAGATGCCGGAGGCTATTACACCCTTGGTATGGGCAAGCTTTTTCACGGTTGGGCACGAGATGGTTACGACCGCGACTACGATGCAGCCAATCTGGATCCTTGTTCCCGCGGCTTGTCCTGGAGCGAGTTCCGGGATTTCAATCCCAAGGATGACCCGAGACCCGATCAAGGCCTGGCAGGCGAATATGGCGATGGGGTTACCAACGTCAGTGTCGGCCAATTGGAGGACAGCGAAGAGCCGCTGATGATGGACTACAAACAGACCAGTTCGGCCATATCTTTTCTTCAGGACTATGGCAGCAATCCCGGGGCTTATTGCAACAAGCCCTTTTTCCTCGCTGTGGGCATGTACCGTCCTCACGAGCCGTTCACTGCACCGGAAAAGTACTTTCTGGACGACTACCAGCCGGATTTGTACCAAAGACCGTATGACTTGCCGTACAATTTTCCTCCGGAGGCCTACCCGCCTAACGGGGTCGTTATGCCAAATCAGCCTCACCCGGCCTATTCGGATTTTGATAATCTATCTTATATAGGCCAGTTAATGGCGCTTGGACTGGGTACCCATGACAATTACCAGACGTTTGCCAACACCCTCGACAGCGTTCCCAGATTTTCTGATACGCTAACCTTGGCCGAGCGAAAGCAAATTGTTGCCGAATCGCGCAGGGCCACGACGGTTATGGCCTACCTGGCGGCTATTCGCTACGTAGATGCCCAGATTGGCCGACTCATGGATGCTTTGGAAGCCAATCCGGAGCTGGCGGCCAATACCGTTGTGGTGTTGTTCAGCGATCACGGATTTTCGCTGGGCGAGAAAAAGCATTGGTTTAAAAACGCCTTGTGGGAAACTGATTTGCGCGTACCGCTGGTCATTCAGGACCCGAGAGTTTCTGGCGGCAAGGTTCAAACTGCTCCGGTATCCCTGTTGGATCTCTTCCCCACCTTGTGCGACATGACAGGTACTCCGGAGCCGCAAACGGCATCCGGCGATCGTTACCTGGATGGTCGCTCTTTGAAAGAGGCCATGAATGGCGAAACCATTGATGGGCTCAAGCCGGTTGTTACCGCATTGCGCTTGCCGGAGCGGTTTACCATCAGCTGTTATCCGTTTTATTCGGTTAGAACCGAGCGCTACCACTTGATCCGCTACCGCGTTCCATTGGGCAGCGCATCATGCGCCAGCGGCATTTATGAGGATGTTTTTGAACTCTATGAAATTGGGACAAACCGAAAGGTTGATCCTAAAGAATGGCGCAACCTGGCTGGTTTGCCCGGCTACGCAGTGATCCGGGACTGGCTGGCCAGCTTCATTCCAGGCGAGCCCTTAGCCGGTACCATACAACCTGTTATGGATATTTCCACATCTGCAGTTTCCTGTGCCGATTTTAGCGCTTCGGATACGCTGTTGCTGAGCGCGACATTGAATACAGCGGGTACCGGTTTTGGACCAGCGGAGTATGCTTTTCGCTGGAGCATCAACGATTTGCCGCTTGTTTTTGGGGGCAATGCTGTAAGTATTCCGTTGAGTGTTTTGCCGTCCAGTTGGTTCAGTACACCCACTGAAGTGGTTTTTCGCGCAGTGGCCCTCAACAGCAACAATGAGGTTGTAACCGTAGATAATTTTACGTTGAATCTGGGCAATGGATTGCCCGATCCCTCCTTTACTGCAACTGTTGACGCCAATGGAGCAGTTGCCGTTTCTCCCTTGGTGGATTTTCCCCAAACCGGGGCAGAATTTTCGCGATGGAACTACGGCGATGGCATTGTCCTGGATGAGCGTCTTCCGGCCCCGCATCGCTACCGAAATCCGGGCGTATATCCGGTCATCCATAGCCGATTCTATGGTGCGGAAAGCGGCTGTGTGGTTAAGGATACGCAATGGGTATCCGTAGATACTGCTGTGATAGGAACCGAGTGCCATTCGCCCTATCCGGCCTTGTTGCTGGACAACAGCCCTGCTTCAGCCAGACTTTCTATTACGCCGGTTTACCGCGCGGACTATTACCAATGGCGGTACCAAACTCCCAATCACGCCGATGCGATTTGGTCCTACGGCGACCTGACGTTTACCCCTGAAGTGCAGCTAAACGGCCTTAAAGAGGGTGCGGTGCACCAGGTTCAGGTTAAAGCATATTGCACGGATGGCAGCGAAAGCGAATGGTCATACCCCATGTATTTCAACACGTCACCGTGTTTACCGCCCTTTGGCCCTTCGGCAAATCCGGCCTCTACCAATGCCATGGTCTCTTGGGAGCCCAGGGACGAATCGATTGGTGGCACCTTGATGTACATCCAGTCGCCGGGTCAGCCCTTGCGCCAGGCGTATGCAGGACCTGCGCTGAGCCAGCGCCTGTTAACCCCGCTTTTGTCCAACAAGTTTTACCGGATTTACCTGGTCAGCATTTGCCGCAATTTGGGCGGAGCGGCCACCTATGTTGGGCAGACGTACACGAGCGTGCTTTTTAAGACACTGCCTCCGGGAGCTACTGCACGCGAAGAATCTGCTGACCAGGATGACGCCGATTTGTTGCTCTGGCCCAATCCTACAAACGGCGTGTTTCAAGCCTTGCCTTCCGGGCGAAGGGGTCCAGCTACCTTGCGCGTCCTCTCCGACGATGGCCGCCTGGTTCGCACGTTAAACCTGGATGCCGATTCGGTAGGGCAGGTTGATCTAAGCAATTTGCCCGCCGGTATGTACCATGTGGAGTGGGTCGAAGGGGGGCTTACCCGCAGCGTCATTTTGACGGGGCTGTGAGGGCTGCGCTATCCGTGTTGGGGTAGGTCAATGCCCTAACCCGGTCAGGCCAGCAAGCGCTTCACCAGTTCATCAAGGCTAAGGCGCTCCTGGTTGCCGGTAGCCAGTTCCTTGAGCGTAATGGTGCCCGCGGCAATTTCATCGGAGCCCAAAACCGCCGCAAAAGGAATGCCGCGCTTGTCGGCGTACTTGACCTTTTTGCCCATTTTCACGTCCACGTCGGGAAAGAGTTCGGCCTTGATACCCGCCGCGCGAACTTGTTGCAGGCATTCCAGCGCTCGCGGGATGCCTTGCGCCTCAAAAGGCAGAAACACTACCCGGGTGCCCGTTCGGCTGAAATCAACCGGCCAGCCCTGTTCTTCCAGAATGTCAAACAGTCGTTCCAGGCCAAACGAGATGCCCACGCCGGACACATCGGGGAGCCCGAAAATGCCGGTGAGATCGTCGTAGCGGCCACCACCGGAAATGCTGCCGATGGCGTGGTCGGGGGCCACTACTTCAAAGATGGTTCCGGTGTAGTAGCTCAGGCCGCGTGCCAGCGACAGATCAAACTGAACCTCCAGCGACTCCAGCCCCAGTTGACTGATGTACGAGAGGATTTCCCACATTTCCTCAATGCCTTTGGGATCGATCCAGGTGCTGGCAAAGCGGTCCGCCAGCTCGTTGAGGCGCATCATGTTGGACCCTTCCAGCGCCAGCAATTGCTCCAATTGAGTAACCTGCTCGGTGCTCAAGCCCAGTTTCAGCAGTTCTTCGCGCACCCCTTCGGCCCCGATTTTGTCCATTTTGTCAATGGCCGTGCAGATGGGAACAAAAAACTCGTGCGCCTTGATCAGCGACGCCATACCATGTAGAATCTTACGGTTGTTGATCCGCAGTTTGGCTTTGATGCCCAGCTTTTGGAACACCTCGTGGTAGATCTGGATGAACTCCACTTCGCTCAGCATAGAGTTGGTTCCGACCACGTCCGCGTCGCACTGCCAGAATTCCTGGTAGCGGCCTTTTTGGGGCCGGTCCGCCCGCCAGACGGGCTGCACCTGGTAGCGGCGGAAGGGCATGGTCAGGTTGTGCTGGTTCATGACCACATAGCGGGCAAAGGGCACGGTCAGGTCATAGCGAAGCCCTTTCTCGGCAATCTCCGGCAACACGGCACGCGCATCTTTTTTGCTCAATGCGGTAGCATCGGCGCTGCGCAGAAAATCGCCCGATTTGAGAATGCGGAACAGCAACTGGTCGCCTTCGGTGCCGTACTTGCCCGTGAGTGTGCTGAGCAATTCCATGGCCGGAGTCTCCAACGGCTCAAAGCCAAAGCGCTCGTATGCTCCGACAATGGTGTCGCGGATAAAATTGCGCTTGACAACCTGTTCGGCGTTAAAATCTCGTGTTCCCTTGGGAAGAGCCGGTTTTACATTCATCAGAAGCCGGACCATTTTCGCGGTCCTGCCGCAAAAATAGGCGGGATAGGTCGGTTTTCCCTTACGGTGTCCCTCAAGGTTGGCTCCACGCTCGCCCACCTGCAGCCCCCGATCCTCCATTTACCGCCCGCCCTCCCCAACTTGCTGCCTCCCTTACCCGACTTGCCGGATCAGTTGCTCACAAGCCTCGTCCAACATGCGATAAACCTTGTCAAACCCGTCGTCGTCCCAATAGGGATCGGGTACCCCCTGATTTTTCCCGGGTTCAACGAAGTTGAGCATCAGCTTGATTTTGGCTTTCTCCCGTTCGTCCAGAGCCATTCGCTGGAGATCGTTGTAGTTCGTAGCGTCCATCGCCACAATCAGGTCAAATGTCTCAAAATCTACCGAACGCACTTGCCGCGCGCGCTGCCCGCTGATGTCCAGCCCGTATTTCCGGGCAATGGCCACTGACCGGGGATCTGGCGGATCGCCCGCATGCCAGGAGCCCGTTCCCGCAGAGTCTACGCTCCAGGGAAGGCCCTTCTCCGCAATTTTGGCCTCCAAAATGCCCTGCGCTAAGGGCGAACGGCAAATGTTGCCCAGGCATACCATCAGGATGTTCATGGGAAATGTTATCTAAGTGAACTTGAACTTCTGCAATAGTTTCCCATGCACGCTGAATCCGATACTGAATATAATCCTCGGAGCGATATTCTTTCATAGCAGTCGCGCTTCACGCATAATATTTTTATAAATAAGTGTATGTTTGTACTTTGTGTTCCAATCGTCTTCCATATAAATCATAGGGCTAATTACTACTCCATGATCAAACTCCAAGTCAAATAGTGAATAAGCAATAGCATGCTCCATAATAGAAGTAGTGGAATTGGAAGGCAAAAGGATGAGTAAATCAAGGTCCGAATCTTTTTTAGCCTCACCTCTACTACGTGACCCATAAAAATAAATCTTTGCTCCAGGTTCTCTTTCTCTGATTATTTTTTTAATTTGATTGAGCAGTATGGTATTAGTTTTCTCCATTGGCCTAAACTAATCAATTTTACCTTTGCATGTCCTGATCTTGACCCGTACTATAACCAATTATTGCCCTAGGCAGATCGGGACCTTCAAAATATTAACAAATTGCTCGTCTAACCAGTACTCAAGTGTGCCTCTTTTCCATGAAAAACTCCCAAGCTGATCCTGATTATCTACTCTGCTCTTGACCTATTGAGTTGCGACTGAGTTCCGGCCTGGCCGGGCGCGCGTTCCCCGCGCGCCGGCCGCCGGCTATCATAGACGGGAAAGGCAAAGAGCCTCCCGGAATTTTCAAACGGGCGGCTCAAAGGCAACCGCCCGCTCAACCAAATCAAACCCGCGCATTATGCTCGTCTAGAGCTTTGGCGCAACATGAAGATTTTGTGATTTTACTGCATTATGGGCTCTTGCCTTTTCTGCCGATTTCCCTTAGATTTCTATACATAAGTTTTGTTATTCTTGCTGACTTTGCTGGTATGTAAGAGCGAACCTAGCCCTTCAATGAGGCAACGGAAAGAATTAGCAAGAGGAAGAATGCGGGTGTGGATAAGTAGTAGGATTGAAAAATGCCTAGTATGCCAGGAGCATTGTTTTAACGGATTGATTAATCAACGTCGGCTCCGGCTAACGATATTCAGAGCAAGAAAACTTAGGGGGTAAGAGTTCTTTTTTTGATTCGGACAGGACCATTCAACATAAAGGTTGAAAATGACTATAGTTTTCAATGTGGAAGTTGAATAGCGAAAGGCACTTCCAAAAATGCAGGGCAGTGGTATGGTGTGGTAACAAGGGGCGGCTGGGGATGACCCTGGTTACGATGGCTGGAACGGCAATTTGTGCGATGATCGGGACGTCGTGCAGCACAGTTCGACAGGCCTATGTGGCTCCAGAACAGGAGGGCTGGCAGGCGCAGGTGTTGCCTGAAGAGGAGTCCATGCAGCCGCTTTTTGCAATTGGGGACTGTGTGAAGCTGGATGGAGCGAGGAATTGAATATAGTTCTGGATTGCGCAAGGACAACCAAGTACGATTTCTACGCACGGGCTGAAAATGAGTTAGCCCAAGGAAAATTTTTAAACGTTTGGGCTAAAATTTGCAGAGATAATTTCTTATAATATGCAGAGTATCAAAGCATAATGATAAAAATGCGCATGAAGTTAATGTAGGGTTAACGTTGGCATCGTAATTATTTAACATCAAAAATTTGGAAATGCGGGGGGGGCAAGTACTATTGTGCATTATTCGTCATTAAACCTTCTGTCTGAGAACTTTTTCCCTGTTTTTGGTTATCTTGTTTGGAATTCGATTTAGTGATGCACAAACGGCGTGCCCAATTACTGTAGCTTCCACCGGATGGACAGATGAATCTGCAACCAGTTTGGGAATAGCCGGTTTCAGCGGGTTGAAAACAATCACAGGAGATTTTACGGTTGATACCATTTTGTTCACGTTCAGTAGTGCGCAGATTGGCTTTTAAGCAGGTTGCCAGATTGTCGTATTGCCAGGGTGCGAACTCCGCATTTTAAACAGTACGCTTACCAATTTGGGTACGCAAATGTGGCAGGGGATTGTCGTTCATCCCGGTGGTCGGTTGGTAGTAGACAATTCCGACGTATGTGGGGCGGTCACCGCCGTAAAGATCAACAATGGCTTTTCTACCAGCGCTGGCAGTTTTGACATTCAGAATTCCTTGTTTCGATACAACTATGTCAATCTTGAAGTGACCGATTACACGGCAGGCACCTATCCGGGTTATGTGATTGGAACGCATTTTGAAGGGGGCAGTTTGCCGCCAAACAGTTGCGGTCCTGGTTTTCCTGTTGCGCCAACCAGCAATACCTTTCAGGGTGTCTTCATCAGCCAGGTAAGCGGAGGCGATGGCATTTCCATTGGCGATGCAGCAACTGCACCTGCTGCAGCAAACCGATTCACGAACATGGATAGAGGCATCTATGCCCTCAATTCCGAATTACGAGTTTTTAACAACGAGTTTGAAGACATTCAGGATATAGCAGGCCTCAATCTGGGATACGCAGTTTACGCCGAAGTGAATCCTCCTGGTCCCTATGAGCTCATTGTGGGCAATGGGTCCAATCGCGCGAATACGATAACCGACTGTCGTTTTGGGGTGTACAGTACTGGCATGCGACTTGTCAATGTGTCCGACAATACGATGAGTGCTTCTTCGGGACCTTTTGAAATTGGTGTTGAGGTTAACCGGACATCAGATTCGATCATTGTTGCAGCCAATACGATTGAAAATTTCACCAACACCGGCATCATCCTGGATGACAATCCCGGTCCAGGCGCCACCGGCGTTGACGCAAGCGTAAACAACAACACCCTTGAAGGCACCTTCGACGAGACGGTAGGCGTCTTTGTCAATTTGCTGGACGGCGGAGTGAATGTAAACATCAACTCAATAGACCAGGTTTTTCGTGGAATCGTGCTTCAGTCCTTATCCACGGCTGGTCAAGTGCAGGTAGATACGAACACGATCAATTTCGGCTATGCTGGGATTAGCACACAAGCGGCCGGGGGTATTTTATCGTTGGATGTTGCCGAGCCGCTCATTTACAAGAACATAATCAGCGGCAACTGCCCCTATCCTGGAGGCGGAGGGCCCTGCAACACGATTAATCTGAACAATTCCAAGATACGGGGCATCATGCTGTACCTCAGCCCTGATGCCAAAGTTTTTCTCAACTACATCGAGCATAGCGGGGCCGGTTTGTATATCCTGCGGGACAACCTTGAAGGGAATGCCTTGTGCAATGAATTTCACGACAGTTACAGCGGCGTGGTTTGGGACAATGTGGATACGGCAGAGTTCGGCATCACCGTAGGGGTCACCAATCGGGTAGCTGGCACGATGCTGAGCAGTACTACTTCAAGCGACAACCGCTGGACGAGCACGCTTGGAGGAGGTTTTGAGCCGGTAAGATCCTTTAGCATCAACGGGTCAAAAGCGGGCACTATTGTTTGGTACTACCGCAACGCAGCGACGTATGATTTTCCGGGAGGGGGGACGAATCTGGATATACCACCAGCTACGCCTTTGGATTCTGTGATAGGGTCAACTTCAACTATATGCGATATTCTTGAGGATATGTTCAGGGAGGGGCAAATTCCACAAGCGCTGCCACAAGACCCTTCAGGGCAGAGAGAAGCGTCCTTAGATCGGTCTTTGGCTTCTAATCAAACCGTGATATCACCAAAGCTCTATGCCTATTTGCGTTGGGCCTATTCAAACAAGGTATCCGACTCGCGGGTAGAGACTGCTTTGCGATTGACGAACATTCCAAAGCTGGATTCGATACAGCAAGCTTGGCAGGCCGGCAACCTTACTTATGCCCAAACGCTTGTAGCAAGCCTTGGACCGATCAATGTTGAAGAATTGCTTTACAAGCAAGCCTGGGAAGTAAGGCTCCAAAAATCATCAGGCGATGATGGTTTCTTTTGGACCGAAGAGGAAGAGGAGAGCCTCAAGTCTATTGCACAGGCCAATTGGGAGGACGCTGGCACAGCCGCTGTTTTTGCACAAAGCCTTTTGGGATTAACACAGATTCCGCATGAATGGGATGTAATTACAGATGAAGAACTTCGGAGTGGTTCATTACCAGTGGAAGGCCCGCGAATTGTACCAAACCCAGCAACAACGACGGCAAACCTTCTTCAAGTACATGATTATCATACGTACGAAGTTTTGGATACACGGGGCACGATTCAGTTAACAGGACGCTTAAACGGTACATGGAGCCAAACCATCGAGTTTCCAGGGCTTTTGCCAGGACTGTACTTGGTAAACTTGGTTGGTAAGGGTGGACAGAAAGCAACCCTTAAACTTCAGATTATCTGATGAGCGGGATTAAGCAAGTATTCCTCTTTTTGCTGGGGGCTTTGTTTTTGCATCAATCGATACAAGCACAAGGCCGAACAGCAAATTGGATTTTTGGGGATGGGTATCACATCAAGTACACAGATGGTGTGCCTGAAGTGATGCCATTTGTTGAGAGTTTCAGAGCAAATGAAGCCGCAACATGTATTTCTGATACGGGCGGGACTCTATTGTTCTTTTCAAACTCTAGTCAACTTTGGAATAGAAACTTTCAACCACTTTGGAACAGCGATACTTTATCCTCTGTTGGAGGGACTAAGACAAATGGCACAATAATTCTACCTTGGCCAGGCGACGAGCATGATACTTATTTTATCCATTTTTACATAGACGGTTCGGACAGTAAATTATATTACAATAAAGTAAATATAAATTTAGATGGAGGTTTAGGTGGGGTGGTTCCGGAACAAAAGCAAGTCTTAGTATGGGATCATCCCGTTTGCGAACAATTGAGTGCAGTCAGACATGCAAATGGTAGGGATTGGTGGGTGATTTCCAGAAAGGGACTTTGGGAAAGTACACATTTTGATTTGCTTCTTTTAACACCTGCGGGAATTGTGCAGATGCATCCACAGTTTAGTGGCTACCGCGGAGGTTTTGGCGGTGAGATGACCATTTCTAGATATGGGAGTTTGCTTGCAATTGCAACGACTGATGATTTATGTTTTCCTAATCCCCCAACAATAGCACTCTATGATTTTGATAGATGTACGGGAGAGATACAACTTCGCGATACTTTATTGATCCGGGAGTGTCATAATAATTCTTACGGATTAGCTTTTTCAGCTTCGGGAAGCAAGCTATATTATTCTCTTTCGAATAGATTTCAGCTTTATCAGATTGAGACCTCTCATGATGTTTTGGTTGATTCATTGATCTTAAAATTAGCGGGTCCGTCATTTTCATTAATGTATACAGCTCAGTTGGAATTAGCAGTTAACGGACAAATAGTCTTAGGTGTGGTTAGGTTATCTCCAACAAGTGGTACTGACGGATTTGCCGATCATCTCATTGTCATTCGTGAACCAGAACTGGAAGGAATTGCTTGTTATGTTGATACATTTGGCATATACCTTAATGGAAGAGAAAACAGCTCTTACTCCCTCCCCAACTTCGCCAACTACGACCTCGGCCCTATCGTCGGCAGTCCCTGCGATACCCTCTCTCCACAAGACACCACGCTGACAAGTTTGCACCATCCACCAATAGAAACCCTATCCTGGTCAATCAACCCCTCCATAGGCTCGGGTAGCTTTACCGTGACCGGCGGGCCATCCAGTTGGCTCGTCGTACATGACCTCTACGGTCGTGAAGTGCTGCGGCTGTGCCACGAAGGAAGTACCCCCTTCGACCTGATGGCGCAACCGGCTGGGGTCTATCTGGTTTACCTGAGGGCTGCGGATGGAACGCAGACCCTTCCCCGGAAAATTGTGCGGCAGTAGCGGCCAGGTTCATAGGCCGAAATGCGGGAGCACAACGCGCGGGATGCTGTATCTTTCGCGGGTGCGGCAAGTGTATTCAATAGGTTTAGGGCGAAGGGCTTTTGGGCTCTTGGCGCTGGTTTTGGTCAGTTTTTGGTGGTCGCGCGGACAACTGCACGCCCAGGAGTTTCGTTTTGAGCGGTTTACGGTGAATGAGGGGCTGGCTTCGAGCAAAGTTTTAGACATTGCGCAGGATGGCCGCGGGTTGATTTGAATTGGGACGGAGCTTGGGTTATGCCGCTACAACGGGAGCGCGTTTAAGATGTATAGGGTGTTGGACATTTTTTTAAAGGCCGCATTCGCAGTCAATGAACAGATAATCAACGTATTGACTCTTGTATGATGCAATTGGACACATTGGCTTAACATAAACATATTACTTTTTTAACATAAAAAATTTGGAAATGCGGGGAGAGGCAAGTACTATTGTGCATTATTCGTCATTACACCTTCTGTCATGAGAACTTTTTTCCTGTTTTTGGTTATCTTGTTTGGAATGCGATTTAGTGATGCACAAACGGCGTGCCCAATTACTGTAGCTTCCACCGGATGGACAGATGAATCTGCAACCAGTTTGGGAATAGCCGGTTTCAGCGGTTTGAAAACAATCACAGGAGATTTTACGGTGGATACCGTTTTGTTCACGTTCAGTAGTGCGCAGATTGGCTTTAAAGCAGAAGGACCAAGTATTGCCCCCCAATCCGGCCTCTAACTCAATGTACCTATTGAATATTGAGAATTATCAAAGTTTGCGCATTACGGATATTCAAGGTACGGTCCAATTGGCTAAAGAACTAAATGGGCTTGCCACTCAGTCTATTGATCTACCTGAGCTATCAAATGGTCTTTTTTTGATTCAGTTATTTGGCCAAGGGGTCAAGTCCGTAACGCTCAAATTGCAAGTTAATCGATGAGCATTTTATTGCGTTTTACGGTTCTTGCAGGAGCAGTGCTTTTTATCCAATCTGGTACTTACGCTCAGAGCAGAACAGCCAATTGGATTTTTGGGGAAGGTTATCACATCAATTATACCGATGGTGAACCAGAGGTGTTGCCTTTTATTGATGGTTTTAGGTCATCAGAAGGAGCAGCATGTATATCTGATACCTCGGGATCACTACTGTTTTATTCTAATACTATCCGAGTTTGGAATGCCAATTTTCAACCTTTATGGAACAGTGATACTTTGCCTGCAATCGCTAGCCCGCCATCATCTTCTAAGACCAACGGTTCATTGTTTCTACCTTGGCCGGGGGACAGCTCAGACCGATATTTTGCATTTTTTCAGATGAATGATCTCGATAACCGATTATACTGCTCCAAAATCGATCGAACTCTTGATGGTGGGTTAGGTGGTATTTTGGATGAATTTAAGAATGTCTTAGTTTGGGATGAACCCATTTGCGAGCAATTGCAAGCAGTTAAACATGGGAATGGCCGGGATTGGTGGATTATTGCTCGAAAATTTCCTACTCCAAGTGATCAGATTACTCTTGTTTTACTAAACCAGGAGGGATTTCAGGAGCGTGAATTTCAAGGTGCTGGGTTTGTGGGTGGAGGAGGAGGTGAATTCGTAGCTTCCTCGGATGGTTCAAAAATTGCATTGGCAACTACAAATTCCTGCTTTCCGGCACCTCCGACTATCGCAATGTACGATTTTGATCGTTGTTCCGGCCAGCTTACTCTAGTCGACACAATGCTCACTAGAGTTTGCGGAAATTTATGTTATGGCTTAGCTTTTTCGCCTAGTGGAAAGTATTTATACTATTCAACTGCAGATAAAATCGCTCTTTATCAGATTGGTATTTCTGATTCACGGTTATATGGTACCTTATTATTAAGACTGGGAGGTCCATCTTTTTTCCTTTTCAGAGGAGGCCAACTTGAGTCGAACTCAAATGGTGAGATACTATTCTCATTTAAAAGGGAAGTATTGTCGGCTGGAATAGATGGATTAAGTAATCATTTGGCTGTGATCCGCCATCCAGAGTTAGAAGGTCTATCTTGTTACGTAGACACTTTTGGTATCTATCTTAACGGAAGAGAAAACAGTACCTTTTCCCTCCCCAACTTCGCCAACTACGACCTCGGCCCTCTCGTCGGCAGTCCCTGCGATACACTCTCCCAACAAGACACCACACAGACCGGCCTGCACCACTCACCATTACAAAACCTATCCTGGTCAATCAACCCCTCCATAAGCTCGGGTAGCTTCACCGTAACTGGTGGACCAGCCAGTTGGCTGATCGTGCATGACCTCTACGGCAGGGAGGTCCTAAGGCAGTGGCACGAAGGAAGCACCCCCTTCGACCTGACGGCGAAAGCGGCAGGGTTCTACCTGGTTTACCTGAGGGCTGCAGATGGTACGCAGACCCTTCCCCGGAAAATTGTGAAGCAATAGCCTTGTGTTTTCGCTGCCGCATGGAAGAAGTGTGTAGCTTATAGGGTCATGAGGAAGCCCACGAAGGGAAGGCCATAATCTTGCGCAGCGCACGTACACCATTCCCCCGGGCTTTGCGACCTTTGGGGTTGAAATGAGGCAGACAAGCAGGCAACGACGATTTTTTGAGACGATGCAGAGGGGGAAGGGCCTGTTCAGCAGAGGCCTCATGACCCTGTGCACCCTGGCGTTGGGCACCCTGGCGCTCCCTTCGTGCAGCACGGTGAAGCAGGCTTATGTGGCCGCGGAGCAAGCGAACTGGCAGGAACAAGCATTGCCAGCGGAGGAACCGGTGCAGACCCTTTTTGCCATCGGTGATTGCGGGGAAATGCCGGACGAGGGCAATCAGGCAGTGTATGACGCAATGGCGCGTGATCTCGCGGCAGCAGGACCCAATTCAGCGGTGTTTTACCTCGGGGACAACGTGTACCCGGATGGCTTGCCGAAGAAGGACGCCAAGGACCGCGAAGAGGGCGAGGCCATTTTGGGCGCACAGTTGGACATTGCGCGCGATTTTCCGGGTCGCGTGTTTATGGTGCCGGGCAACCACGATTGGAACCACTGGAGCAGCGGCGGCAGAAAGGCGGTGCAACGGCAGGAGGAGTATGTCGAAACGTATGTGAACAAGGGCAACAGTTACCGCCCGGATGATGGCTGCGGCACTCCGGATATGGTCAAGCTGGACGGGGATGTCGTGTTGATTTTCCTGGATTCGCAGTGGTGGCTGCACGATGAGGATCAAGAAAAAGGCATGAACAAAGGCTGCGATGTCAAGAGCCGTGCGCACTATCTGGAAGTGTTTGAGGATATCGTATTGCAGAACAAGAACAAGCAAATCGTGGTGGTGATGCACCATCCGCTGCATTCCAACGGCAACCACGGCGGGTATTTTGGCCTGACGCAGCACCTGTTTCCGTTCACGCAGATCAACCACAATGCCTGGGTGCCGCTGCCGCTGCTCGGGTCGCTGGTGCCGATTTACCGGAAATTCCGGGGAAGTGTGCAGGACCTTCCGCACCCTTTGTACCAGGAATTGATCGATCGGGTTGCTGAGATTCTTAAGCCTTACGAAGACGTCATTTTTCTGGCCGGCCATGAGCACGGCCTGCAGTATCACCCGATTGATGGCCATCATTATGTGGTCAGCGGATCGGGCGCAAAAACCGAATACCTGCGCAGCGGCAAGACGGCGAACTATGCCCGCGAGGCGCATGGGTACGTCCGTATATTTTGTTATGCTGATGGTCAGGTATGGTTGGAGTCTGTGGTGCCGGATGAAACCGGTGCGGTGGTCGATTTTCGGCAGCAACTCGTGCCGCCGCGTCCGGAGGCCGTTGCCGAGTTGTTTTCGGGCGAATTTGCCCCGTTGCCCGACTCGATGACGGTGGTCGCGTCCGAGCGTTATGCGTCAAGCAGGTTTCGCGAGTGGTTCACGGGTGCGCAATACCGCGACGCCTGGACGGTGCCCGTTACTGTGCCGGTGCTGGACTTGAACAAAGCGTATGGTGGACTGACCCCTATCCAAAAAGGCGGTGGGCAGGCTTCTAATTCGCTGCGTTTGGAGACGGCTGATGGGCGCCAATACGCCCTTCGCTCTGTGGACAAAGACGTAACCAAGGCGCTGCCGGAGGAATTGCGTGACATCAACCTGCTCAATTTGTTGCAGGACCAGATTTCAGCCATTCACCCGTACAGTGCCCTGGTGGTGCCCACGTTAGCCGATGCTGCCGGCATTTACCACACCAATCCTAAGGTGGTGTATATGATGCCTCAGCCTGCGTTGGGCGTGTACAATGGGTTGTTTCCGGAAGGCATGTACCTGTTGGAAGAGCGTCCAGAGGGTGAGCGGCCGGATGTGCCCAGCTTCGGGGAGCACGAGGAGATTTTGGGCTACCTGGATGTGTTGGAAAAGCTGGAAGAAGACCCGGACCATCGGGTTGACCAGGAATTTGTGTTGCGCTCGCGGCTTTTCGACCTGTTTATACACGACTGGGACCGCCACGACGACCAGTGGCGTTGGGCGCGCCTGGACGGACCGGATGGAACCAAAATTTACCGGCCGATTCCGCGCGACCGCGACCAGACCTTTTACCGCTTCAAAGGGGTGCTGCCCTGGGCGGTGGCCGCTTTTGGGGTGCACAAGTTTGGGACCATTCGCGATGATTTGAAACGGCCCTGGTGGCAGAGTTTCAACGCGCGCTACTTTGACCGCTATTTTCTGAACGAGCCCGACCGGGAGGCCTGGGCGCAAGTGGCCGAGGAGCTTCAGGAAGCGCTGACCGATTCGGTGATTCAGGTGGCATTGGCCCAATGGCCTGCCCCTGTTTTGGAGGCAGATGGCGAAAGGCTTACGCGCCAATTGCAAGCGCGTCGCGATAACCTGGAGCGCATTGCCCTGCGCCACTACGATTACCTGAGCCGCCGCGTGAGCGTGACCGGTACAGACGGCAAGGACTATTTTGAGGTGCGTAGGCAGGACAACGGCGATACGCGGGTGAGGCTTTATGAGCGCAGCGGCAAGGGTAAAAAGAAAGACAAACGCTACGACCGAACCTTTGTGCGCAGCGAAACCCGCGAAATCAGGCTCTATGGCCTGGACGGCGACGACGAATTCATGCTCAAGGGCCGTGCGCGAAAAGGCATCACGGTACGCATCATCGGCGGCATTGGCGACGACGAAGTGCAGGACGAAAGCCGCGTCAGCGGTTGGGTGCGCCGCACGCGGGTGTACGACACGCCTGAGGGTGTGCGGTTGAGCGCCTCGCGCGAAATCAGCAACCGAAGCAGCGATGATCTTGACGTGAACGAATACGATCGCGAAGATTTTGTTTTCGACAGCGGTTTGCCGGTGGCTTATGTGGGCTACAACGTGGACGACCGGATTTTTCTCGGCGGCGGGTATTCCTGGACCAAGCACAACTTTCGCAAGGATCCGTACTGGAGACGTCACGTGCTCGCGGGCAATTTCGCCCCGGAAACACAGGCCTTCAATCTGCGTTACCGCGGTGATTTTATCGATGCGTTTCGCGTGCTTGATTTCTATCTGGAGGCCGAAGTACACACGCCGTACTTTATCAACTTTTTTGGGCTTGGAAACGAAACCGTAAAGTTAGATACGGTGCGCCCGTACCATTGGGTGCGCATTGAAGGCGCGTCGCTGAAGCCGTTTGTCAAGACCCGTCTGGGCAGCGACCATTGGAGCATCATGGGCGGACCTATGGTGGAGCGCTATGAGGTAGAAACGGTGGAAGGGCGCTTTGCCTATTTGCCAGAGGCTGCCTTGCCCGCGGTGGACTTTACGGAGCGCTACTATGCCGGTGCTGAACTGCGCGCACGGTTTGTTTCCGTAGATAATAGTATGTTGCCGCAAGAAGGCATTGTGTTGGATTTGTTAGCCAATTACCGCTGGGCTTTTCAGCGGGATAAAGCAGTTGCGCCTTCTCCGCTGCCGGCGGAGCCCATCCCACCGGGTGACTTTGGCCAGGCAGGAGGCGCTTTGACGTTTTACCTGACCATCGGCAACCGCTTGCCCGTTACCCTGGCCAGCAGAATGGGCGTGAAGAGCAACTTTGGCGATGCCTTTCCCTTCTTTTTAGCCAACACGGTCGGCGGCACCGAGTTTCTGCGAGGTTACCGCAACGATCGCTTCGCCGGGCGAACGGCGTTCTCGCATGCCACCGATTTGCGCGTCAAACTCGGGCACTGGAACAACAAGATTTTGCCGATGGACCTAGGTCTGGTTGGCGGCTTTGACTATGGCCGCGTTTGGGACGACGCCTATGGCGACGCTGATCTGCCCGGGGCTCGTATGCACCATGGCTACACGGCTGGGCTGTGGCTCGCGCCCTTCTCCGCAGCCGCACTGCATCCTTTCGCCACCTGGTCAGAAGAAGAAGGCTGGCTGTTCAATTTCCGCCTCGGATTCTCCTTTTAACATGGCCCTACACAGCAATTTATCGGATACCATTTGCGCGCTGGCAACGCCGGCGGGGGTGGGGGGACTTGGCGTGATCCGAGTCAGCGGCCCGGATGCATTTTCGATCGCCGACCAAGTATTCAAAGCAAGCACTTCGCTGAGTGAAATGTCTTCGCATACCATTTCCTATGGTATGGTTCATGATCGTGGTTTGGCCATCGATGAAGCAATGGCAACCGTTTTGCGCGCACCCCGCTCGTTCACAACCGAAGATACGGTGGAGTTTTCCTGCCACGGGTCTCCCTATATTTTGGGCGAAGTGCTTCGCGTGCTCTGCGCGGCCGGTGCACGTCCTGCTACCGCTGGCGAGTTCACCCTACGGGCCTTCCTGCACGGCCGTCTGGACCTGACCCAAGCCGAAGCGGTCGCTGATTTGATCGCCGCCGATTCCGCAGCCGCCCATCAGTTGGCTTTAGGACAGCTTCGCGGGGGTATTGCCACACGCATCAGCGCCCTTCGAACCCAATTGGTTGATTTTGCCGCGTTGGTCGAGTTAGAATTGGACTTCGTCGAAGAAGATGTGGAATTCGCGGACCGCGCCAAGCTTCAAGCCCTGGTCGTCGAAATCCGTCACGAGATCGCCGGGCTTATGACCAGCTTTCGGCTGGGCAATGCGCTGCGCAACGGGGTGCCCACCGTAATTGCAGGCCGCCCTAATGCGGGCAAGAGCACGTTGCTCAACGCTTGGCTGCAGGAAGAGCGCGCTATCGTCAGCGAGATTCCCGGTACTACCCGCGATACCATAGAAGAAGTGTTGCACCTGGGCGGCATCGCCTTTCGCCTGATTGACACGGCGGGCATACGAGAAGCTACGGATGCCATTGAGCGCATCGGCGTGGAGCGAACCTATGAAAAGATACGGGAGTCCACGCTGCTGGTTTACGTCTTTGACCTGATGACCACTACGCCCGATATGCTGGCGGCCGACTTGCAGCAGTTGCAGCGACCAGGGCTAGTTATATTTCCAGTGGGCAATAAGATTGATCTGGATCCGGATGGAGCGCGACGGGCGTTGTTTGCGGCGCTGTCGGTGTACTGGCTTTCAGCGGCTCGGCCGCATGCTGCTCTTCCGGGCGAAGGGCTCTCCATCTTGAGCGACGCTTTGGTCGCTTCCGTGCTTCAAGAGCCTGTCCAGCCAGGGCAAGCGGTGTTGAGCAACCTGCGGCATTACGAGGCACTACGCACTGCCGACGCCGCGCTTGCGGACGTGGCTTCGGGGTTGGAAGACCTTCGCTCCGGCGAGCTGGTTTCTTTAGACATTCGTCGGGTCTTGGAGGCACTGGGCCAGATCAGCGGCGAGGTCACGAATGATGAGCTGCTCGGCAGCATCTTTGGGCGGTTTTGTATTGGGAAGTGAAGTATCGATGGTAGAATTCGTGATGCCCTAGAATTTCCCCACCCACTTTTCGTAAGCATCCATAAAATTTTGAAGAAACTTTTTCGTGTCCTCTACCAGATTGCCCGATTCGTCGAATAGTTTTTTCACGTTTCCGACATACGCTTCGGGTTGTTGCATCATGGGTACATCCACAAACACCATCGATTGGCGGAGCATGTGGTTGGCTCCAAATGCCCCCAGCGCGCTAATGGAAACACTGACCACTGCACCAGGTTTTCCTGCCCAGTTGTTTTTTCCGTAGGGTCTGGAAGCCACGTCTATGGCGTTGCTTAAGACCGCAGGAACGCTCCGGTTGTATTCCGGAGTGAAGAATAAAAAGCCGTCAGAATTTTTGATTTTATCTCTGAATTGCACCCATTCTTGTGGTGGATCTCCCTGATCTAAGTCTTCATTATAGTAAGCTAGTTGACCAATTTCCAGAATTTCTAACGCCAAACCCGGCGGAGCAATGTTTAGTACCTCCTCCGCGATTTTGTGGTTAAATGATCCTTTCCTCAAACTTCCAACCAATACCGAAATTTTCTTTTTAGCCATTACATAGTCTATTTAAAGTGTTAAAATGAGCCGTGCACGAAGCATTATTTTAAAATGTAATCAATTCTTGCAAGAAAGACAACCTGGACCCAGCCGGAGTGTATCCTTGCAAAATGGCTGAACGAAGGGGAGATTTTATTAAGGATACTGCAGGAAAGAGTCCACGCGGACCGCAATAACGCAAGGTATTTCTGCATTATAGCCGAAATAATGCTGCTTGAAGTTCAGGACCCCTTCCCCGGTCATTTTTGCTTGGCTGTGTATTGCTGTAGCAAGTTTTGTGTTCAAGAGCTTACCCGCTCAAGCCCAGAGTTGGACCCCCGAGCAATTGGCACTTGCCAACACGGCAGAAAGCGCCAACTACATGACGCCCAAGGAAAAGGAGGCAGTGTTATACATCAACCTGTGTCGGTTGTATCCGAAGGAGTTTTTAACTATGGAAGTTATACCGTATTCGATTAATCCTGATTACCCGCAGGCCTACCACAAGGAATTTGTGCGCTACAAGTTTTCGCTGGTGCGCGATTTGGAAAACCGAAAGCCTGTGGCCGCATTGCAAGTGGACAGGACGCTTTTCCAGGATGCCAAATGTTATGCGACGGAAATTTCTACGCAACACCGCAGCGGGCATCAGCGGATTGACTGTAAGGATCATCACTACGCGGAGTGCATTTCGTATGGGCAGGAGTCAGGCAAGGATATTGCGTTGCAATGGCTTTTTGATGTTGGAGTCAGTTCGCTGGGGCATCGGCATTGCTGTTTGGATCGGGATTACACGGAGATTGGCCTTCGCGCGGAGACGCATTTTCGGTATGATACCTGCGCTGTTGCAGAGTTTCAGTAGGGTCCTTCGAACTATAAGAAACGGGGGAAGGGCTGTTTTTTTATCCACGACTGTCAGATTTAACATTGCCGAAACATTGGCTTGGAGCGTTGCGCTTAGTTTTACTCATCTAAAACGCTCCTCCATGATTACGCTTTTACGAAATGCCTTTTTGCGCAACGCCGCTGTTGCGACACTGCTCTTGTGGGCACCTGCTTTGCAGGCCCAGACGGCTACTTCTTTCCTTAACGATGTTTTGGGTGCCGCCGGCACCATCAACACGGATGTTGCGGCGAATGGCAACGCGCTGAAGAGCCTGGTTATTGATTTTTTTATCCTTAACAATCCATCGCCGGATGCTGATGGGTTTGTTGCGCTGACCACCTTGCGACAAAGCGCCATTGAAGGTGCTCAGGATGATGCCACAGCGGCCATCGGTCATGCTGCAGCCCTGGACAGCTACATCAACCCTGCCAACATTCAAACCTGGAGTGCACAGATTGAAGGGTTGGGCGATGCTATTGTTGCCAAGAGCGCGGTGTTGCGCAGCCTGATCCTTGCCGGCGATGCAACGGCCGCTTACCCGGTTGCCTTGAGCATTCGCGCTGATTTGACGCAGCAGTTCAACCTTTCCAAACAGATTGCGCGCGAAGCGGCGTACTACAAGCAGGCGCAGCAGGCATTCAATGTCCGCATTTTACTGGAAGATTACCTGGGCAATCCGGTAACGGGTTCAACCGGTCTGTACGGGTACTATGCGTACAACGAGTACACGGGGGAGTATGTGTACCCCGACTACATTTTCGCGGACGAGTTCCCTGATTTAAGAGGGAGTACCTACACCTTTGGCGCATACCCAGGCTATTTCGATGGGGCTTCAAGCCGCAGGGTCACTCTGAAGGCCAGCCAGGAAGGGCCAGACGGTTTTATTCCAGTTACCCTGCAGTACTGGTCGGAGTAAGATAGAGTAAGAGCCACAACACGGATTTAAAATCGCAAAAGGCGATCAACTGCGCGATGGGCCAGCAATTTGCCGGTTCATCGCGTTTTATGCGGGTATTCTACTTCAGTTTCAGAAGTTTTTTTGTAGTATAGTCAACTTGATAAACGCCTCAACCCCCCTCAAATGAAACAGGTACACTTGCTTTTTGCGGCAGCACTGCTCGTTGGCAGCAGTTTGCACGCACAACCCAATTTCACCTTGCAACCCTTTGCCAGCGGGCTTTCTGAGCCCGTTGACATTACCAATGCCGGTGACGACCGCTTGTTTATTGTAGAAAAGCGCGGTGCCATTCAAATTCTCAATGCTCGCGGAGCCAAAATTCCAACGCCATTCCTGGACATTGACCCGCAGGTTTCCACTGGCTCGGAGCGCGGGTTGCTTGGCATGGCCTTTCACCCTGAATATGCCACAAATGGGTATTTCTACGTCAATTACACCAACAACGCGGGCAATACGGTCATTTCAAGGTTCACGCGCAGTGCGCTCAACCCGAATGTTGCGGATCCTGCCAGCGAAGTCATTCTGCTTACTGTAACCCAACCGTTCTCCAACCACAATGCCGGCGACCTGAATTTTGGCCCTGATGGTTACCTCTACATCGCATTAGGCGATGGCGGTAGCTTCGGCGACCCTGGCAATCGCTCCCAAACAAAGACCAACCTGCTCGGCAAGGTGTTGCGCATTGACGTGGACAGCGGTTCGCCTTACGGCATCCCTGCGGATAATCCCTTTGTTGGTGACCCAACCTATGCTCCCGAAATCTGGGCCTTGGGCGTGCGCAACCCCTGGCGCTGCAGCTTTGACGCGCTAACCGGCGACTATTGGATCGCTGACGTGGGCCAGGACGATTGGGAAGAAGTGAACGTGCAGCCTGCGTCAAGCACAGGCGGCGAAAACTACGGCTGGCGTTGTTATGAAGGCGACGAACCTTACAACTTGTCTGGTTGCAGCTCCATTGGCACCTATGATTTCCCCGTCTTTGTGTACCCGCACAATTTTACCACGGGCGGAATTTCCATCACTGGCGGGTATGTGTACCGGGGAATTGGCAACCCATCGCTGTACGGCAAATACCTTTTTTGCGACTATTTGAGTGGCAATTGGTGGGCCCTGGAAGACAACGGCAGCGGAGGCTACATCATTACCCCCTACGGCAACGTTCAGTCGCTGATTTCTACCTTTGGCGAAGACGCGGAGAACGAATTGTACGCAGCTAACCTCAGCACGGGCCAGATCTATAAAATCGTTGAGAACTGCAACGCAGGGTCTATCGTCACAGGATTAGACGCCATCGTGCTTGGACCCAATTCGGTTAGCCTGGCCTGGGATGCCTTGCCCAACGCCGATGGGTACCAAATTAACGGTCGGGCGGTTGGCGCCCCTAATTTTAGCAAGATCCAGACCACGGCAACGCAGCGAAGTGTTAATATCCTGACGGCTTCCACCAACTACGAGTGGTTTGTTCGCGCCCGTTGCAACGACCTGAGCATCACGGCTCCTTCCACCTTGAAAAACTTTAGCACGCCCGCGCTCCGCCAGGCGGTTGCGCTGCAAGTGCTTCAAGACGGGCAACAGCTCTACTTTGATGCGCCTGCAAGCGGCCAATGGATGCTGCATGATCTCGCGGGCCGCCTGGTGAGGCAGGGGCAGACCCTTGAAGGCCGCAACCCGGTGTCCACGCAGCAGCTGCCTGACGGGCTGTACGTATTGAGCACGCAAACCGAAACGGGCCAATACCGTTCCGCGCTGGTGCCGTCCGTGCAGCGGTAGGTAGGTTTTGGGCTCAGCATGCTGTCGGGGGAAGGGCCATCGCCCTTCCCCCGATTTTTATGGTAAATTTCAAGCGCTAAAACTCACCATTATGCGATGGCAAGGCCGGGAAGGAAGCCGCAACGTCGAAGATCGGCGGGGCTCCAAAGGTAAAATGGCCGCAGGGGGCCTTGGAATTGGCGGAATCATTATTGCCGTCGTGGTCATGCTGCTTGGAGGTGATCCAAGCGCGCTGCTGCAACAGCTCAGCCAGGCACCGGTGGCCGCTGAAGCAAGCGCACCCCCATCGGCCGCTGAGGAAGAACTGGCAGCTTTTGTTTCGGTAGTGTTGCGCGAAACGGAGGTTACCTGGAGCCGGATTTTCCAGGAACAGGTGGGTCAGGCTTACCGCGAGCCAGTTTTGGTGCTGTACACCAGCCAGGTTCAAAGTGCTTGTGGAGCAGCAGGTGCCTCAACTGGCCCTTTTTACTGCCCCGGCGACGAGAAACTGTACATCGATTTGAGTTTTTACGATGACCTCAAACAGCGTTTTGGCGCTCCCGGCGATTTTGCCATGGCTTATGTGGTGGCGCATGAGGTGGCGCACCACGTCCAGAACCTGTTGGGCTTAACCGATCAGGTGGATGCGCAACGTGGCCGGGTTTCCAAAGAGCAGTACAATGAATTGAGTGTTCGGCTGGAACTGCAAGCTGATTATTTCGCCGGCGTTTGGGCGCGCGATGCCCAAGGCAAAAACCTGCTGGACCCCGGCGACCTGGAAGAGGCGCTGCGCTGCGCCCAGGCCATCGGCGACGACCGCCTGCAAATGCAGGCGCAAGGCTACATTGTACCGGAGAGCTTCACGCACGGCACCAGCGAGCAGCGCAAGCGCTGGTTCAGCAAAGGTTTCCAAAGCGGGCGCATTGCTGACGGCGATACGTTTGGGGCGCGGGTGCTGTGAGGTGTTGTATGGGTGGGTTGAGCTAAAGACAAATGCAATCCCGACAGAGTTTGTTATTTCATTGCTATAATGTAATATTGCGATGAAAACATTCACTCAACGCCCCCAATCTCTTCCATGCTGTCCATTTCCTTTTTATCCATAAGCACCCTCGCCATGACCTTAGCCCTGACAGGCCAAAACCCTGCCGACGGCAAAGGAGTGGCCAGCCTGAACCCGGAATTGCATCAATACATGCAAAGCCTGCCCAATGAATGGCAAGCCCTTTCGCCCGAAAGGAAAGCCCAACTTGAGGAGTTGGCGGCCTTCATCAACGAGCAAAAACAGCAGCTGCCCGTGGTTCAGCTGACCTTTATCTGCACGCACAACAGCCGCCGCAGCCACATTGGCCAGCTTTGGGCAGCCGCCGCCGCCGCCCATGTTGGGCTGGAGGGCATCGTCACCTATTCCGGGGGCACGGAAGCAACCGCCTTCAACCCGCGGGCAGTTGCCGCCATGCAGCGCGCAGGCTTTGCCATAGAAAACCCGGGTGGGGACAATCCCCGCTACCAGGTGCGCTTAAGCACGCAGGCAGCCCCCCTGACCTGCTTTTCCAAGAAGTACGATGATGCCGCCAATCCGCAGAAAGGCTTCATCGCCGTGATGGTCTGCTCCGATGCAGACGCGGCTTGCCCCTTTGTGCCCGGGGCGTCCGGCCGCTTTGCCATTCCTTACCTTGACCCAAAGGCGTCGGATGGCACGCCGCAAGAAGCTGAGACCTACGACTTGCGCTCGCGCCAGATGGCCGCAGAAATGCTTTACGTGATGACCGTAGCCAAAAAGCTTTCGGGGGAATAACTTCGCGGTTTACCACAGCTTGGTCAGAATTCGAGGATTTTTTTTGCCGAGCGTGGATAATTTCCGGGGAATCGCCTATCTTGCCTTTATGATGATGCACACATGCTGTCCTACCTGTTGTAACAACACCCTTCCGGGAGTGTAGGACCTGTGCGTGCGTACAGATCAAACAGCCTCCCGGTGCACCCGGGAGGCTGTTTGCGTTTAGGAACATGATGAAAACCCCAGCCGCTTCATTTGAACGGAATGGTATAATGGCTTGTTATCAGGTTTAGTTGATCTATATGGAAAAGAGGGTTTTTGGTTTTTCACGGTCTTTAGAACAGACCACCAGTCCGGTTCACCCGGAAACGCTCGCTCATGGGCTGTTTCCGGGTGGCCAACTGGCTGAATTGGAAGCGCGCGCGCTGGCCTTGGAACCTTTTATTGGCCATACCCCGCTGCACCGCCTGGTTAGCTTGTCTAAGCCGGGTGTAGAGGTTTACGCTAAACTGGAATGGTGCCAATTGTCCGGATCGGTCAAAGCCCGGGCGGCTTTTGCGATGATTCGCAGGGCCATTCGACATAATCTTTTCTATGTTGAGCCGGGTGCAGAGCCCCGCCGCATCCTGGACGCCACCAGCGGCAACACGGGTCTTGCACTGGCCGCCATCGGGGCGCAATTGGGCATACCGGTAACGCTTTGCCTGCCTGCCAATGCGTCTAACAAACGGAAAGAAATGTTGCGGGCCTTTGGTGCTCAGGTGGTGTTGACTTCTCCGCTCGAAGGCACGGACGGTGCGCAGGAGAAGGCCCGCGAAATGGCAGTCCAACATCCGGAACGTTATGTTTACTTGGATCAGTACAACAACCCGGCAAATTGCCTGGCGCATGAAGAAGGCACAGCGCTAGAGATCTTGCGGGTGCTGGAACCCACGCACTTTATTGCCGGACTGGGCACTACCGGTACGTTTAACGGCACAGCCCGCGGGTTAAGGGCAGCATTGCCCAATGTGACGCTCATTGCCTTGCAACCCGATGCGCCGATGCACGGTCTCGAAGGGTGGAAGCACCTGGAGACCGCGGTTGTGCCGGGCATTCACGATCCTTCTCTCGCGCACCAGGTGCGCGAAGTGGGCAGCCGGGCAGCTTTGACCATGGTTCGGCGGCTGGCCAAAGATGAAGGGTTGCTGTTGAGCCCCTCTGCCGGCGCAAATGCCGCTGCAGCTGCTCAACTGGCCGAAGAACTGGCGCTGGAAGGCCAAACCGCGCGCATCGTCACCATTTTTGCGGATGATGCGTCCAAATACGACGAAATGTTCCGGGAACTCTGGCCGGCCGAACAGCCGGCCGAACAAGCAACCGTTCCCGCTGTTTAATCCGTAAGTACTGTATTCCTCAACCTCCTCCTCAAATCTCCCCACCATGTCCAGCGATCAAACCGCCCCCTTTACCGGCCGCGAAGCCGGAACCAGGCTCAACCTCAGCCCGGATGCGGAGAGCATCATGAGGCTCGATGCGGCCGAAGCCTATCCGCATGAAGCTTGCGGCTTTTTCTTCGGCTACATTGACGGCAACGAGTTGCACATAGAGTCTGCTTTGCCCATTTCAAACAACGCTACCGAGAACCTGGAGCGCCGCTTCGCTATTTCTACCCGCGATTACCAGCTGGCCGAGCGCCACGCCACCGACAGCGGGTTGGACTTGCTTGGCGTGTACCACAGCCATCCCGATCATCCACCGCTGCCTTCGGAGCACGACCTCAAAAGCGCCGTGCCCGGTTTTAGCTACATCATTGTTGAAGTCCGTTCCGGCAGACCGCACAGCCTCCGTTCCTGGACGCTGAATGCCGACCGCCGTTTTGACGAAGAGCGCGTGGAAAGTGTCATTACCGAATTAGCTACAGACCTGGGCCAGGACCGCTGGTCTTGATCGCCAGGCAAAGCCGCAGCGTCCCGCCGCGTTCCAAAACATAACAACCATGTCCGCTGATCAGCATACCATAAAGATTCTTATCCCTTCACCGCTCCGAAAATTCACGGGTGGCGAGTCGCGCATTGATGTGCAGGCAGATACGGTGTCCTCGGCCTTTCGCAACCTGACCGCACAGTTTCCAGACCTGGCTCCCCACGTGTTGGACGAAGCCGGCAAGTTGCGCGAATTTTTGCGCGTGTACCTCGGCGACGAAGACATTCAGGCCTTGCAAGGTCCTGAGACGGCGCTGCGGCAAGGAGATACGGTCAGCATTGTGCCCGCTATTGCCGGGGGAAGTGCTGCGCCGGTTTCTGCAGCGGCTTCAAAAGACACCACGGAGTCGGCTGGAGCGGCAACCGCACGCTCCGAACGCGATGCTGCTGCTGCGAATCCGGGTGCCCTTCCCTCGTTTAGCCGCCAGGAATTGGAGCGATACAGCCGCCATTTAATTATACCTGAATTTAACATTCAAGGTCAGCGCAAACTCAAGGCCGCCAAAGTTTTGGTGGTGGGTACCGGGGGGCTCGGCGCGCCGCTGTTGCAATACCTTGCGGCGGCGGGCGTGGGCACGCTGGGCATCCTGGATTTTGACGTGGTGGAAGACCACAACCTCCAACGCCAGGTGTTGTTCAGCACTGCCGATGTGGGGCGACCCAAAGTGGAGGCTGCAGCCGACCGCATTCGCGGACTCAATCCTTACATAGACGTGCGGGTGCACCACACCCAATTGACCCGGCACAATGCGCTGGAAATTCTGGCCGACTACGACGTCATCGCCGACGGCACGGACAATTTTCCCACGCGCTACCTGGTCAACGATGCCTGCGTGCTGTTGGGCAAGGTCAATGTGTACGCATCCATTTTTCGGTTCGAAGGGCAGTTGAGCGTGTTCAACTACCGTTTCGCGGACGGAACTCGCGGACCCAATTACCGCGATCTGTTTCCTACCCCCCCGCCCCCCGGCCTTGTTCCGAGTTGCGCAGAGGGCGGCGTCATTGGTGTGCTGCCGGGTATTCTCGGCAGTCTGCAAGCCAATGAGGTGATCAAGGTCATTAGCGGGGTTGGTGAGCCCTTGGTCGGGCGGTTGATGTTGCTGGATGCGGCGTCCATGGAAACGCGTACCCTGAAACTGCGTGCCAATCCTGAGAACCCGTTGACCGGCCCTTCGCCCAGGCAAACAGAACTTATTGATTACGATCAGTTTTGCGGCATCAACCCTGCCAAACCCCGCACGCACACCACGCGGAGCATTTCGGTGCACACGCTGCGGGAATGGCTGTCCGGCGACGAACCACCCGTGCTCATTGACGTACGCGAACCTTACGAATACGAAATCGCTCACTTGAACGGCGCGCTCATTCCCAAAGCGACGGTGGAGGACCACCTGGATGCCATCCCAGCCGAGGGCAGGGTAGTGGTGCATTGCCGCAGCGGGGTTCGCAGCGCGGATGTGATCAACCTGTTGGAGAGCAAGTACGGTTTCGGCAACCTCTACAACCTGGAGGGCGGCATTTTGGCCTGGGCCCGCGAGATTGATCCGGGGATGGCCACATACTGAGGCGGGTGCTAGCCTGACCAAGCCCTCGCTGTTTTCCCGGCTGCAGTCGTATCTTTTGCGTGCATGCCTGAACGGGAAAAACCAGGATCTGAAAAGACAGGCACCTCCCTGCCAAGGGAAGGCAAGCGCGATGTGGTGGTTTCTGCACTGCCGGATGGAGCGGAGCGCCGCCGAAAGCAACAGCGCATTGGCCGGTACGTTGCTATTGTGGCCATTACGTTGTTGATGCTCAGCGTGCCTTGGGTCATGTTTACGGCCTATACCAATTTGCGCGGTTCGGTGGAGGCGTTGGAGGAAATCTCGCGTCCGGACGGAGACCGGTTGGTGGTTGAAGAAGTGCGGTTGCTGCTGGTGCAGGCAGGCAATTCGGTCATGCGCTATGCACTTACGCAGAGCGAAGAAGACTTGATTAGTTACGGCAAAGCGCGCGAGGATTTAAACGCAGTACTGCTCAGTTTGGAGCGGCCTGAGCCCAACCCAACACTCGATTCCCTGCAGAGGCTGATCAAAGCGCGTTACCTCGTTTTGGACGATTGGGTTAAGCTGGCATCGCGAAATTCCACAGCTTCTTTGGGCAGCGTACAGCAGATGATTACTGAGGCGCAGAAATTGCCTGCAGACAGTTTGGCTGCCCTGCAAAGCCGGCGCAAGAAGCGAAGTGACCTTGAAGAGGAGCTTAATGCGCTTAACTCCGTGGCGCAGGAACAGGCGGAGTACTTTGCGGCCATTGAGCAGCGGCTGGATGTAGCCCGCCGCAAGGCGTTGAGCCGCGAGGATACCCGCCGCAGACTGACCCTGGAGTTGGTGCAGGAAGATGCCGAAGTGAGCAAGGCCATCCAGATTTGGTTGGATCGAATGGATCGGGCTGCTATCAGCAGAGCGGAAGCGCTGGCTGCGGCCAGCCGGGTAAAGTCCGAGCAGGTTAACCGCATGATTTTCCTTTACGGAATCTTGTCCACGGCCATGTTGCTGTTGTTGGCCACCGGACTCATCTATTTGTTCCGACGCGGTGACCGCATGGAATGGGCCTTGCAGCGCACACTTGAGCGGGAGCGCGGATTGGTCCGGGCCCGTGAGGCATTCCTGGCCAATTTGAGCCACGAACTTCGAACACCTTTGCACGCCATTGGCGGCTTTGCGCAACGCCTGGTTGACCTGCGGCTTCCTGAGCGCGCCAGCGAATACGCCAGCATCATTTCCGATGCAGCTTCGCACTTGCTGGGCCTCGTGGAACATATTTTAGATTATGCTCGGGAGAGTTCGCTTCAGGACGCTCCCCGCAAGGAACCGCTGCAGGTTTCTGTGCTGCTGGACGAAGTCCTTGCCTTGATTCAACCGCGCACGGATACAAAGGCCATTCACCTGGAAAAGGAAGTCGGGACCCAAGTGCCCCCTTGGTTAGAGGGAGACCGGTTGCGTTTGCGCCAGGCGTTGCTTAATCTGGCGGGAAATGCCGTCAAGTTCACGGAACAAGGGCATGTTCGGCTGCGAGCTGCAGGCCAGCCCATGGCTGATGAGCAGTTTCGCCTTATTCTGGAAGTGGAAGACAGTGGTCCGGGCATTTCAGAAGCGGATCGCGAGCGGATTTTTGAGCCCTTCCGGCAAGGAGGCGAAGAAAAAGGGGCGTACCGCGAAGGCTTGGGCCTGGGCCTGGCTATCACCACCGATCTGATCAAACGCATGGGGGGCACCATCACGTTGGACAGCACGCTGGGCAAAGGCAGCCTGTTTCGCATAGAGCTTCCGCTACCGTTGTGCGAGGCACCGGAAGGGAGCGAAGCGCCTGATTTAGACCATGAGCCTTACGTACAGCCGGACGCGCCGCTGAACGTGCAGCCGGACCTGCGTTCGGGCGTGCCGCTGAACGTGCAGCCGAACGTGCAGCTTAACCTGCAGCCAAGGCTTCAACCCGAACTTGTGTCCTCGCCCCGGCCCAACGAATCAGCACTGCCTGACCTGACGGCCTTGCGTCAAAACATCCAGCATTTGCGCATTCTGGCCGCCGATGATGAAGCGTTCAACCGAAAGTTGCTGCAGGCGCAATTGACGGGTTTACAGGCAGAAATTGTAGAAGATGGCCTGGCTGCGCTGGCAGCTTTTGAGCGCCAGCCCGCAGACGTGCTGTTGCTGGACGTTCGCATGCCCGGTTTGGATGGGCACGAAGCGCTTCGCGCCATCAGGGCATTAGCCCCAGGCGTAGCCGCAGCAGCCATTACGGCTGGTGTTACGGAAGCCGAACATCAGGCTTGCCGCGCGTCAGGCTTCGACAGCCTGTTGGCTAAGCCTTTCTCCGAACGGTCCCTGTTGGAATTGATCGGGCGGCTGGCGGCGGCCGACAACGGAGCCCTTCGCCCGGAAGCGCCAAATCAACCTTCCAGCAACCCCCTCGAAGAAGAAGAACCCGGCACTTTGCAGTTGGAGAGCTTGCGCACACTGGCCGGAGAAGACCGTAATTTTGTACCGGATATGTTAAAACTCTTTTTGGAAAGGCTGGAACAAACCCGCGCGGATTGGGAGGCGGCCCTGGATGCCGGCGACGGCAAAGCCGTGGGTGCCGCTGCGCACAAACTGGCAGCGCCTGCCCGCCAACTGGGCTTTGAGGAATTGGCCGATGCTTTGCGGGCGCTGGAAGCCGAAGCAACAGCAGGAGCTTCTGCCGAAGCCCTCGCCAACCGCTGCCGACGCTTGCAACCGATGCTCCATACCACTGCCCTTCGCGTAGCAGCTGAATGGGAGAAAACCAAAATGTCCGGATGAGCCGTTCCAAGCGTTTTTTAATCTTTGTGGTCGAAGATGACCCCTTCTACAGCAAGCTGATTGCGCAGGCCTTGTCTATTTACCCGGATGTGGATATCCGGAGTTTCGAAACGGGTCGGGCCTGTTTGGACAAACTCTTCGAAAACCCAAACCTGATCACGCTGGACTATCGCCTGCCCGATATGGAAGGCCTGGAATTGTTGCCCAAAATCAAAAGCCGCAGTCCCGAAACGGAGGTCATCATGATCTCGGAGCAAAGCAAAGTGGAAACAGCCGTGGCGTTGCTGCGCGAGGGCGCATTTGACTACCTGGTCAAGGAGCGCGATCTGCGCGATCGCTTACTCCGGGTGGTGGACCACCTCAGACAGCGCATGAAGTTGGAAGAGCGCATTGAGGTGCTGCACGAGGAAGTCAGGGGAAAGTACGCGTTCAGCAGCAGCATGATCGGGGACAGCCCGGCGTTGCGCAAGGTATTTTCTTTTATGGAAAAGGCCGCCTCATCCGACATCAACGTGGTGGTGGCAGGCGAAACAGGAACTGGCAAGGAGCTTGTTGCCAAAGCCATTCACTACAACAGCCTTCGCGCCAAAGGACCATTCATTGCGGTGAACATGGCGGCCATTCCCCGAGACCTGGTAGAAAGCGAGCTGTTTGGCCACGAGAAGGGGTCGTTTACAGGCGCATCAGAGCGGCGCATTGGTTTGTTTGAGTCTGCTCACGGCGGCACGCTTTTTTTGGACGAAATCGGCGAAACGGATCTGCACTTTCAACCCAAGTTGCTGCGAGCCTTGCAGGAGCGCGAAGTGGTTCGCGTAGGCGGGCGGGAGCGCATTGCCTTTGACGCGCGGCTTATCGTGGCCACCAACCGCGACTTAAGTGCAGAAGTTAAAGAGGGGCGTTTCCGAAGCGATTTGTACTATCGCCTCATTGGCATACCGATAGAACTTCCTCCCTTGCGGGATCGGGGCGAAGATGTGTTGTTGTTAGCGCGGCATTTTGCGGATGCATACACCAAAGCGCAGGGCCATGCCCCTGTTCGGCTTTCTTCAGGAGCGGTGGCCGCGTTAAAGGCCTATCCCTGGCCCGGGAATATCCGGGAGTTAAAAGCTGTGGTGGAATTGGCCACCGTGCTTTGTGGCGACGGCATTATCGAGCCTGACGATCTGCAGTTAGGCGGCAATGATGTGTTAGCGCGCGAATTGACCGAAGAGCGCACCTTGAAAGATTATACGGAGCGCATTATCCGCCATTTTTTGGACCGCTACGAGGGCAAAGTAAAAACCGTCGCGGAGAGACTGGACATTCACCCTTCCACCATTTACCGGTTGCTTCAACAGAAGGAGGAGGAGTAAGGGCCCAATTCAGCAGCATCCGGCCACCCCAAGGGTTTTTTTCTTGCAAACTGCGATTCTGGGTGAGGGTTTTTGCAAATTGCAATTAAATGCAATTTATGCCTATGCAAAAAGCAAACATAATCAACATTTTGTAAAAGTGGCATGGCAATCGCTAACACCTGTCCGGACCAAACCTCCTGAAAACTTTAAAAGAATCACCATGAATTTTCATCGCAATATCCGCTTCGCAGCCTTGTTTGCCGCTTTTGCAATGGTTGCCGTGTGGACCGGTTGTACCGAAGGCAATGCTGACCAGTCGGTCACTTTAGAAGACCACGAAAGCGCGCTCCAGCGCCGCGACTCGGTTATTAATGATATGCTCAGCTCCTTCCAGGAAATTGAGAATACGCTGAATGCCATTTCTGAGAAAGAGCAAATTCTGTCTTTAAGCCAAGAGGGCGAATTGACTGAGAGCCAGCGTGAAGCCGTCATCAAAGACATCAACGCTTTGGGCAATGTGTTGGCCGAAAACCGCACCAAAATCGCCGATTTGGAGAAGAAATTGAGCGCTTCCGGCATCGAGGCTTCCAGCCTTCGCAAGAAAGTGAAAGAGTTGAACAAAGAACTGGACACGCGCTGGACGGAAATCCAGGCGCTGGAAACCCGCATGGCTGAGAAAGACGCCCAAATTGCCGACCTGGTTGGCCGTGTGGATAGCGTAGTGGAAAGCCTGAACCAGCGCGACCAGACCATTGAAGCTACCCGCACCGAGCTTGTAGCCACCAGCAGCGCGCTGACCAAGACCACCAACCGGATGAACCAGGCCTACATGATCACCGGCACGCGCAAAGAACTCAAAGAGAAGGGCTTGCTGGACACGCGCCTGATCGGTCCTTCAACCCTGAATGAAGGCCTGACGGACGAAGGATTCCGCCCCTTGGACATCCGCGAAACCAAATCCATCCCGTTGGCCGCTGCCAAGCCTGAACTGATCACCTTTCACCCACAGGGTTCTTACAAGATGATCGAAGGGGGCAAAAACGAAAGCTCCAGTTTGGAAATCACCAACGCCGAGGAATTCTGGAAGGTTTCCAAATACCTCGTGGTTGCCCTGAACTAATCCCAACCCTTGTGGTCCCAGGCCTTTGGGGCTGTGTCCGCAAAGGTGCACCTTACCCTCCCTTGAGCAGGATTTAGCGATCCTACTCCCTGAACCCGGCAATGGCCGGTTTCAGTGTTTGTACCAGCCTTGTTAACGGGCCCAGCTACTTCGTTGCGATCAATTTTTAACCTCCTCATTTACTTGGAGTAAACTCCGGGGTTAAAAATTGCCCGCGCCTCGTATCTGGGCCCGTTAGCAAAGTCACGACTTGGCGCGGTGCCTCAAGGCCCTTCCCCTGTTGAAGAATGGAGAAATTGACCCATACGATCTTGCATGAAGCATCTTTGTAATAAATTGATTATCAGCAAAATAATTTCAGAAACACTACCTCTGTGACCAGCTTATCCCTATTTTGTGTTAAACGGACAACACAAAAAATTTACCCATGGGGAGAAAACTGCGTACGCTCCTGGTCGCCATCCTGAGCAGCGCAGTCACCGCTACAGCCCAATTGGAAACCGCCAATTGGTACTTCGGGCAGTATGCCGGAGTGGACCATTCTGCCGCAACACCCAGTGTGGTGACCGACGGCCTGACCAACACCATAGAGGGCACCGCCAGCATCAGTGATGGCTGGGGCAATTTGCTTTTCTATACGGATGGCCGGACCATTTGGGACCGAAACCACAACGCCATGCCAACGGGCACCGGACTTGCAGGCGGTCCTTCAGCGGCGCAGTCGGCGATGATTATCCGGCAGCCGCTGACGGATAACATTTACTTTGTTTTTACAGCATACCACATGGGGGGCAGCCCGGGGTTGTCGTATTCCATCGTGGACATGCTGGCCAACGGTGGCTTAGGCGATGTTATCGTCAAAGACGTGCCGCTCAGCGACCCGGTTGCTGAAAAAATCACCGCGTATAAACACAGCAACAACCAGGACATCTGGATTGTGACACACGGGTTTGGCAACGACGAGTTCCAGGCGCGTTTGTTGACGCCAACCGGCTTAGATGCCCCTGTGCTGAGCAACGTGGGCAGCGTGCACGGCATGATCGTGGAAAACAGCATCGGGTTCATGAAATTTAGCCCGGACGGCAACTGGCTGGCAGCGGCTATTTTCAAACAGAGCAAGGCGGAATTGTTTCGCTTTGACCGCAGCACGGGTATGGTGTCTGAGCCCTTGACCTTGCTGCAGGACGGCTGGACGTACGGATTGGAATTTAGCCCCAATTCCAGCAAACTCTACCTGACCACGCACGTCACCGACCCGGCGTTGGTGCAGTACGATTTGTCCAGCAACGATTATGCAGTGATTCCAACCACAAGAGATGTTGTGGCCGTGCCTTCTGTGTCTCAGCCGGGCGGCTTGGCACTGGCCCCGAACGGCAAAATCTACATGGCTAACTGGACCAATTTTCTGTCGGTGATCAACCAACCGGATGTGGCGGGCAGCGCATGTGGCTATGTCAACAACGCCATTAACTTGGGCGCGGGTGTCGCAAAACTGAGCAGCCCCAATTTTCCTCCGTACCTCTTTGCGCCCAATTGGCTGGAGAGCAGCGGCATCTGTTTGGCAGACACCACGCATTTTACCGTGTACGATCTGGCCGAGACCGACTCGGTGCGCTGGAATTTTGGCGACCCCGCTTCCGGAGCCGAAAACACCATGACTGCTATGGCGGGCTACCACGTGTACAGCTCGCCGGGCACCTACACGGCAACCGCCGTGCTGCACGGCTGGGGACCTCCGGATACCTTAACGTTCGACGTTACTATCCATACGGTTCCTTATGTCAATCTGGGGGTGGATACAAGCCTTTGCCCGGGCATGCTCAGCCTGGACATTTATCCGGAATTGAGCGGGGTGACCACGGTAACATGGCATGATGGTTCTACCGTTCCGGTTTACAGCGCAACGGAGCCCGGCCTGGTATGGGCCATGGCCTCCAACGCCTGTGCTACCGCCTGTGACAGCCTAATGGTGGTCAGCTCCAGTTTGGCAGTGAACCTTGGCGATGATCAGAAAATCTGTCGCCAAGAGGGCGTGACCCTTTCCACCGGGATGACGGGTATGGACCATGCCTGGAGCACGGGCCAAACCACAGAAGAAATTACGGTGTTGCTGGCGGGTATTTACACCGTCCTGGTGACCGATCCGTTCAGCGGCTGCATAGGCTATGATACGGTTGTAATTGATGTGGTGGAAGTGACTATTCCGCTTCCGGCTACGGCGCTGCTGCACGGCGGCAGTCTGGTGCTGGATGCGGGTAACCCCGGCTCGCTGTACCTCTGGTCAACGGGCGAAACGACCCAAACCATCACAGTTACGACGCCGGGCTCTTACACGGTCAGTGTGCAGGATCCAAACGGATGCACAGCGGCGGCAACCATCCTTGTTTCGGGTGCGAGCGGTCTGGATGTGGCTTGGGCAGGCTCGCTGCAAGTGGGTCCCGTTCCCACTACCGGTAACCTGCATGTCTATTGGCAGGGTACTGAGCTGTTGGATTCCTGGGCACAAGTACTGGGCGCTGATGGCCGCTTGGTATGGATGGGCCGCTTGATTATGACCCAGGGCTCGCACCATGAATTGCCCACCAGCAACCTCGCTGCAGGCACCTATGTGTTGCGCGTAGAAACCGAACAAGGCGAAGGGGTCAGCAAAACGTTCCTCAAGATCGATTTTTGAGGGAGCGTGATGCCGGTCCGGAGAGGAGCAGCAACAATGCGCTAATCGTTGTTCGGGCGAATAACCGGAACCTCGGACTCAAACCGCTTTACTTTTACCTCGCGCTCTTTCTCCGTGATGTAGAACGATGTGTACATGGATTCTATTCCGCTTTTCAGCGTGATTTCCAGGTTGTTTTGCGCTAAGCGGAATCGGCTGCCCAGAATGGATTCGTCCATAGAGAGACGGTACGTTCCATTGGGCAGATAAAACGAAAAGTTGCCTTCCAGATCGGTGAGCGTGTGAAAATCACGCTCACCGTCTTTTGAGGTAGCGGTGATCTTAATGTTGGTCAGGTCCAGTTGTTTGTCGTCAGTGACTGCAATTTGTTGGCGGTTGACGTACACGTTGCCCGTTACCTTAACGCCGCGCACAAAAGGGATGTACTGGATCTCACTAAAGCCAATATTGATGGAATCGGGCAGGTTGGGGAACCAGCCTTCCTGCCGCGTCAACGGGGTTACCGTCAACCGATACGTGCCGATGTTGAGGTTGCGAATGGCTGCCTGACCCTGCAAGTTGGTCATGACTTCATAGTTGCCCAGCCCGATCACTACGTCTGAAATGGGCTGTTCCTCTTCGTCGCGGTAGCCGTTGCCGTTCAGGTCGTAAAAGGCAACCAAAGCAGCTGTTGCCGCTTTCTTTTTGGCAAAGGGAATGGGAATGCCGAATTCTTTGCGCAGGCCTACACCAAACGAAACGTTGTTGTTGACCACTGCACCACTTCCCTCGCCGCCTACGGGAGCAGCCAGGGGTCCGGTATAGGTATCGAAGGTAGATTCAAAGTTGTTGGAAGAGAGCGTGTACCCAAACTGCACTTCAAAGCGCCAGCCCGTGTTGCTGAAGTAGTAGATGCGCGGATAGGTGCCCAAGGTATGGCTGCGGAACTGGTTGTTGTACGTATAGAAACCGCTGTTTTCCATAACATAGCGTCTGTTTTGGAAGACATACTGGTGGTTGGCGGAGATGCGGAAGAATTGTGGGGTTGTGCCGCGGTCCAATTGGTAGTTGAGCGAAGATGAGGAGAGGGCTCCGTACTGGTAGCTGCTGGTCAGGGTCAGGGTTCGGATGCGCATCAGCGTATTGAACCGGAAGGTGAAGTAGTCTTTTACCCCGGGCAGGTTGCGCGGGTCATCGTAGCCGCCCATGGCGAACAACGTAAACATGAAATTCTTGTTGAATTCCATGGCCGAGTAGCGAAAGCTCAAACCGCGTGAATGCGTGACAAAGTCCGGACGGTTGAGCACGTTGTAGTAAGCTCCGGGTTGGATCGAACCGGCTCCGGTTCGAGTAGAAAACACCAGGTTGTTGATGGACTGCTCGTTTTCAGAAACCGTGGTGTCTGTACCCACCGTGTTGGAGTACACGTAGTTGCGGTTGTAAGCCCCTGCGTAGTAGATGTCCCATTTTGGATTCAACAGGTACGTGATGCGGCTGTTGCCGGCAATGCGCTGCAAGTTGGCACTGCCGAAATAGCGGGAGTTGGTTTGCGCGCCTGCCATGATGGCGAGCCGGCGATCCAGGTAATGCGACGAGTAGTTTAAGCCGGCCAGGAATCCCTGGCGGGTCGCGCTGCTGTCCGGGCTGAAATTGGTTTCGCGCAAACTGTAAGCGCCTGTTAGACCAATGGATTGATTGCCGGCCAGCCGCAAGCTTAAGGTAGCGGAACCTACGTTGGTAGCCTGGTCCAGCAAGGTGCTCATGTTGCGCCCTGCCCGCGTGGTTAACATGCCCACTTTACCCAGCTTGAGCTGGTGGCTGAGGCCAAACGACTGGTGGAAGGGATTTTGGATAAACGGACCGCGGACGTAAAACGCACCGAGGCGATTCCCCGGATTGACTTGCCAGGAAGTCTTCAACCCCCGTCCGGCGGAGTTCATGCCTAGCATGGCACCATTGATGGTGCCGGCTTCCACCGTGTATTTGGGATCAAAATAGCCAATGTACCAGGGCGCACCGGTCAGCGGATTGCTGGCGTACACCTCGCGGAACATGAGCTGGCTGAAGTACACCAGGTAAGCCTGATCATTGACGGGCATGGTGCCGTTCAGGTTCAGGGCAAACACCGACTGCTGGCCCATAATGTTCTGGTATTGCCCTTCAACGATAAGAGGCAGTACCTGCGAACTGTGCTCCTGCACTTTGATGTCGTTGGGCAGTTCCAACAGCTCAACCCGCGTTGCACGGCGGTATCCCAGACTATCGCTTTGCAGGGGCTCAGTAGTTTCAATCAGCATGGAGTAATGGCGCCCTTGCAGATTCAGGTCTGGTCGGTGACTTAGCACGGAAACGCTGCGCAGGTTGCGCTCACTTTGCTCGGTGCGCACGGTCCAGGTCAGGCTGGTATCCGCACCCGGACTGAGTTTAACGACGTTAGCTTGGTCTTCGCTGGCTTCTTTGCTCTCAATGACCAGCCCTTGGCCAATACCGGAAGCGCGCACAAAAATATCCTGGTCGTAGGCGCCCTGGTTCTCCAGCAGCGCGTGGATGTCGAGTTGATTTTGCCCGCTGGGGAAGTAGATTTTTCGCCCTTCCTCCACCTCAAGGTTCCAGATGACGCGCTTTTCCGATTGGGCAAAGAAAAAGTCCTGGGCCACTTGTTGCCCTTCATCGGTCATGACCAGCACGTTGATGACCACGCTGGCACCGGCAGCTTCCTTGCTGGGTATGAGGCGCACCGGAACAAACATGGAGTCGCCGGGCGAAAGGGTGTAGAGCAGGTCGCGGGGGCTGAGCCGACGCCATCCTGCGGGCTCCGTGGTGCTGACCGAAAAGCTTCGCGTGCGGTCCGTAGGATTGGTTATGCGCAGAATATTGCTGACAATCTCGCCTTCTTCTAACTGCACATCCTTGTGGCGCACTTGCGCCTGCAGGATGCCCTGTGTTTGTGCCGCAGCTTCGGAACTGGATAGAACCAGCGCCAAAACAGCGAAGAGCGGAAGCATGTTCCGACCGTTCAGCAGGGTATAGAAATAGCGCAGCTTGCTCATCACGGATTTTCTTCCAGATTGAAGCGCAACGTGATCATGTAAATGCCTGGATCGAAGACGAAACCCGGGGTGATGCGCAAGTCCAGGTTAAAGGTGTATTCGCCGGGGTTGGTCAGGTAGCTGCCCACGCCGTTAACGTTGGTGGTGCAACTTCCCGCCGGGGTAACGGGCAAAGCCGATTCAATGATGTCCAGAATATCACCGTGGTTGGTGAAGCTCATGAATGTGCCGTTGAGCGGCGAAGTCTGGCAGTTGTTTCGAACGCGCATCTCCAGGATATCGAGGGTCGGGTTGTTGCCCGCCCCAAAGCCGTATGGGCTGAGTTCCTCCCATTCCGCAGCAGGCGTACCACTGGAGGGATTGTTGTCAATCAGGACCGAAAGCGACCAACTGCACTGCGGATCGGGGATGGCCAGATCCTGAATGTTAACGCGCAATGTAGCTACGTTGCTGAGGATCAGACCGCCCTGGTAATCCCGGAATTCATCAAAACTGAACAGGGCCTGCACCGGCGTGTTCGGCGTTAGCTCCACGTTGCCGCAATGCAACTGAGCCTTGAGCGCCGGAGCACTAAACCAGGACATGGCCAGGTACAGCATCAGGATGGTGAAGGATCGGTTCATCCAGGAAGGTTCAACCAAAGCGGGGCAGTAAAAACGGGTACAAAAGGGAACAGGGAAGAAGGGAAGAAACGCAAACAACAAGGCCATTCAAACGGGGGAACCGGGACCGGTTCCAGAGCGGGTTAGGCAGGGAACCAAAGGGCCCGCTCCGGTTGTGGAGCGGGCACTTGGTTACTGGTTCCGATTATTGGTCTTCGAGCAGCACGTACTGCACGTACATGGTGTACACACCGGGTTCGGCATAGCTGCCGGCGCCGTTGACGGTCACCAGGTCTTCAAACGTTGCACCGTCAGCGTCAGCGGCCATCGGGAAGACGGCTGGCAGACCTGGCAGGATGCGGTAGTCTACGGCATAGTAGAAATCAGAAGCCGTTCCACCGTTGATCAGGTATGAACCGCCGGGCATGGCGTCAGCACCAGGAGCAGTGGTACCGCTGTGGCCAGCGATGTACTTGCCGTCCACACCGGGAGGGGTGTTGGTACCGCCGTTTACATACAAGCTGTTGCCTGCGCTGGGAACAGCAGCCTGCGAGAAAGCCTGGTTGTAGTCAGCAAACGTTGCGGTAGCGGCAGCAGCCGTTGCACCGTTGTTGGCCTGAGCCTGGCGCAGTTCCAACAACGACAGCGGAAGGTCCGGGATGGCGTTGATGTTGCTGTTGCCATAGTCAATGACCTGGTCCCAGAACTCGGGGCCGTTGGTACCGTTGGAACGACCAACAGCGTACAAGTCCCAGCTCACGGTAGAGCTCACTTTCAGAATGGTGGCTGCATACTGGGTGATACCGGCGTAGTACTCGTTGATGTTGTCGAACACAAACTCAATTTGGTTTGGCGTGGACATTTCCAACTGAAGAACGGGCTGAAGGTCCATGGTGACCGTCACGTCTTTTTCGTCGATCAGCTGGGCGGATGCGGGCAGTGCAAAAAGGGTAGCTGCTGCAACCAGGGTTAAGAGAATTCTTTTCATGGTCTTACTAATGGAGTTTTGAAATTTTGATAACAAACAGTGAGTGAAATGAAAGGGTAGTCCAGGCCGGTAGGGGTACCAATATTGATCGGTATGCGATAGTCCGTTTGAAAACGGGAATAAAATGAGGTGGAGAAGCGGGAGGCTTTATTCAGGGGCAATTTCAAACTCAAGCTCAGCAGCCTGAATTTCTTCCTTGTGTCCGAAGTCGAGCACACCAACCGCACTGTAGCGGCCAGGGCTGAGATCGGAGGGCAGGGTAAACTTGAAATCGCGAATTAATTCAGGAAGAATCGTGAATTGCTTGACCGGCAGTTTGCGCTCCTGACCCGTGGTCAGGTTGGTCAGTTCCACGTAGGAAGTGCAGTAGGAGATGCCGTCGCCGGTGTTCTCAATTTTGAAGTCGATCACGTTTCCGGTTGCGGCTTCCGATGTCAGGCGAAAGTCGGTGATGTCCACCCGGTTGTTGGAAACGTTCGGGGGATTCTGGTATAAGAACACGCCGAAGGCAAAGGTTGGAACAATACCAAAAGCTACGTTTTCGCTTCCGGGGCTGGGCAAATCAAGCGAGCGCTTTTCAGCCGTTTGTTCCACCATCAGAATGCTCCAGGCCGCGCGGCGGGCTTCTTCGGAATTGGGCAGCGCAAGGGTGAGCGTCACTTCCGTTTTTTCGCCAGGGGCCAGTTCCACAAAGCTGGGGCTGATGGTCGCCCATCGCGCAAGGCTGTAACGCCCTTCGCCCGCAGGAATGAAACTGCTTTTGCCCATGCCGTTCATGTCAAAGTCCTGAAAGGACAGCTTGAACGAATTGGGCTGCGGGGTGTCGTTGGTGATTTTAATCTTATGGACAATCGTTTCGCCGGGTGCACCAGCCATGCGCAAGCGCGAAGGCGATACGGCAACACCCGTTGCCCGAAGCGAAGAATCGCCTTCGGAGACCCCGGGGCCAACCGGCGCATTCCAGGAAGGGAGCGAATTGGCCTGGCAGAAGGTTGCCCAGGCAAGGGTTAGGGCAGGTAAGAGCAGTCGGGTAAAGTTCATGTTCCTCGGGTATCCAGTCTTTGGTCTTAAGCAGATGTCCTAATGGTGACCATTGTATCGGATTTTGAGGATGACATGTTTCGCTCTAACCATAGCTAAGGGTATTCAGGGATGCTTTTTTATCGTGCAAATAATTGATTTTCAACGGGTTAGTTCGGCCAATTTTTTTTAGTGCAAGTTTTCTGTAATAAAAAAGCAGGCCTGTTGAGGCCTGCTTTTTCCAGGGCAAAGCGCCCGGAACCCTGCGGTAAACCGCCTGGTCGCCAGGTTAACCCTGGCCGGGCATGTTGTAGTAAAAACGCTCGTGGACAATCTGATCGCCCTTCCAACGCTGAACGGCTACTTCTTCCATCTTCATCCGGTTGCCGTCTGCGAAGGTGCAATCCATCCAGCTTTCTACGGTGGTCACGCCATCCGCCTCATTGGCGGTGATGGAGCCCACGCCGCCGTCATGCATTTCTTTCAGCGAGCCGGCCCATTGTACCAGGGCCTGGCGTTGGGCATCTTTGCCTTTGCGCACTTCGCCGGTGGCTTCCACCACCTCCACGTCCGGGTGGTAGTACTTTTCGAAGGCCTCCATCATTTGGCCTTCATCCATCATTTTGTACAGTTTCGCTGCTTTTTCATGGTAACTCATAGCAAATAGGGATTGGTGAGGCGTTGAAGTTCGCCTCTTGCTATTAAGCCACCACGTTTCTGCCCTGCTTTCTTTTGTTAAATTCTGTTAAAACGCATACCCGACGCTCACGCCCGCCCAGGGCATGATGCTGACGGAGCGTTTCTGGCCTTCGATGTAGTACTCCAGCCAGTTGAATTCGGCGTTGTGGATCAGCATCAGGTTGGCGCGAAGCATCAGGCCGCTGCCGTCCTTTGGGAGCATACGATAACCTATGGAGCCTGTCACAAGGTTGCTCGACAGGTAATTGGTAATTCCCTCGAGTTTTTGCCAGCGAATGTTCACCGCCAAACCGGTTTCCAGGCGGTGCCTCGAGTCTGCCGCGTAAATGGTGTGAATGCCGAAGATCATGTCGCCGGCATCGCGCTGAACCTTAAGCGGCGTAACGTCCTGCTGTTGGAAGTAAAACACCCCCGTTCGGGCGGTAAACGTGACCTTCTCCTGGCGCCAAATGGCCAGTTCGTAGTTCAGCGAAAGGCGGTCGCCGCTGTTGCCGGCCAGTTCTACATAGACAGCATGCCGGGGCATCATGGGGTCGGGCACGGGGGCCGCGGGCCGTTCTTCAGACCATGTTGGCGCGCCTGTTGCCTGCGTGGTTGAAGCGTGTGCCGGTCCTGCGTGGTCAGCCTGTGGCGTCTTGTGTTGGGCGTTCTGTTGTGCGCAGAGCGGCACGGTCAAGGCGATGGCTGCTGCAGTCGCCCAGATTTGTTGAATCAATTTCATGGCCAGGAGCGGGTCGGCGGGTGGATCACCGGCCCTTCCTTCTATGCAACGAGGGCTTGCCGCGTGCGTTTCTGTTTTGGCCGCCGAAGGTGCTGACAGAGCGCAAGCCTTTGTGACCAGCGCCGTTTGGCTGATTCAGTTCTGCTTCAGCCCCGTTTTTAGGGCGAAAGGCTCCTGTGATTCTGCCCGGCATTTTGGTCAAAAGCAGACCGGTATCTTTGTGCCACACGCATGAACACCGCTGCCTTACCCCCCAACTTTCCGGCCCTGAAGGCCAGCCGTCCGGCGCTTGTGGCCATGATCCATCTGGGTGCGCTTCCGGGAACACCGTTTGCTGCTTCGGGCACGGCAGCGGAGCAAGCCTCCCTGCCTGCGCGGCTGGCGGAACAGGCGGCTCGCGAAGCGGCCCTCTACCGCGACGCCGGTGTGGATGCGCTTTTGCTGGAGAATATGCACGACCGGCCCTACTTGCGCCGAAGTGTGGGCCCGGAGATCACAGCCGCCATGACCCTGGCCGCCGCCGCCGTGCGCGCCGAAGCCCCTGCGCTGCCCATCGGGGTGCAGATTCTGGCGGGTGCCAACCGAGAAGCTCTGGCCGTGGCCTTGGCCTGCGGGCTGGATTTTATCCGCGCGGAGGCTTTTGTCTTTGGGCATTTGGCCGACGAAGGCTGGATGGACGCCGATGCCGGCGAACTGCTGCGCTATCGCCGCCACATTGGCGCAAGTCAGGTGGCCATCTGGACGGACTTGCGGAAAAAGCACGCCAGCCATGCCGGATCGGCCGACCTGAGCCTGGCCGATTGGGCCCGCGAAGCCACTTTTGCCGGGGCAGCGGCGGTCATTTTAACCGGGGCTTCCACGGGCCATGCAGCCGACCCGGCTGCCTTGGACCAGGTGCGCGCGGCATGCCCGCTTCCGGTGGTGATCGGTTCGGGCATCTGTCCGGAAAACGCAGCGGCCTACCGCAGCGCCGATGCCTGGATCGTGGGTTCCAGCCTCAAGCAAGGCGGTCATTGGGCGGCAGCGCCCGACCCTGCTCGGGTGGAGGCCATGGTTCGCGAAGCGCAGCGGGCGCGCTAAGCTCTTTGGCGAACTCTACGGCAAACTTTACGGCAAGCTTTACGGCAAACGCTAAGGCCCGGTTTTTTCTTCATCGTTACTCTTCCTCTCTTCTCCGATGCCTCATCCCGAAACCAAACCAACTCAGCCGGTCGCGCGTAACTGCTCAAGCTGGCACACGCGCTGCGGCTCAAGCTGGCGCGCGCACTGCGGCCAGAAGGTCGCGCTGATGGCGCTCCTGGCGTTGATCGCCCTTCGACTTGAAGGCCAGCCGTACCAAGGGGCTACCGACCGCAGCCTGGCCTCTTCCGATACCAATACCTTGATAGAGGCGCAACGGGTGGCGGTCTATTCCAAAGCGCATCTGGACTCGCTGTGGAAGGCCAACAAGGTTCCCAAGGCCATTTCAAAGGTTAGATACAGTGTGGAAGTATATGAAGTGCTTTACTGGACTTCCTGGTACGATGGAAGCCGCATTCAGGCCAGCGGATTGTACTATTTTCCGCTGGAGCAGCGAAACGCCCTTCCCCTGGTTTCGTTTAACCACGGTTCGCGTTCTGACCGCAGGACGGAGGTTGAACTGAAAAGCGAGGCCATCATTACCACGGCGCTGGCTGCGGATGGATACGCCGCCCTGATGCCGGACTATATTGGACTGGGCACTGACCAGGGCCGCCACTTGTACCAACACGCCGCCACAGAGGCCATGGCTACCATTGACATGTTGCGGGCCGTTCGCGCGTTGAACCGAAAACTGGGCGTGAGCACCAGCGGACAGCTCTTTTTAAGCGGCTATTCTCAAGGAGGGCACGCCGCCATGGCCACCCACAAGTGGATAGAGACGCACTTTGCCGGGGAGTTTTCGCTGACCGCTTCTGCGCCGCTTTCAGGAGCCTATGATATGGAAGGGGTTCAGGCGGAGAGCATGTTCCGGGAGTATTCCCGACCCGGTTACTTTGCCTTTCTGCTCTGGGGCATGAACGAAGTCTATGGCATGTACCCCGACCTGCGCGATGCTCTGGTGCCGGAGTACGCCGAAACCGTGGTCAGCATTTTGGACCGGGACGACTTTTCGCTGCGCGAACTGGGCAGGGTTATGCCGGCGGTGCCCGCCGAAATCATTCGCCCGGAGGTGCTTCAGGCCTACCAGGACGACCCCAATTTTCCCATGCGCCTGGCCATGCGCGAAAACTCCCTGACGCAATGGGCTCCGGAGCGGCCCATGATGCTCTGTTACTGCGACGCGGACGAGCAGGTTGACCCGCGAAACGCGCAAGTGGCCTACAACGCTATGCGCGACCTGGGCAGCGAGTCGGTTCGCTTGCGGCGGGTGTCGCGCAAAATGACGCACCGCGATTGCGCCCCATACGCCGCGTTTTACGCCAAAATGTACTTCGACTCGTTTGTCAAAGGCAGTGAAAAAGGCCGCAAGGGTCCGCTGGGCAAACGCATGCTCATCAGCGTGGGCAAAATGACGTACAAAGCGGACTGAGTTTGCGTTCCCTTTATTGCAACCCAAAAAACAGCCCGGCAAAAACCGCTACGGCGCCCACCAAAAGCACGGCTTTGAACCACCAATTGGCGGGTTCGCGGCCCATTACGGCTTTGTTGGTGCTCTCATCAAAGATGAGCAAGCTGCCGTTGGTTCGAAAACCCAAAGGCAGGTACACGGTTATGGCGGTCTCTACGCCTTCCAGGATGGCCGGTTCCCAGTCCGGCATGTTTTCCACAGCGCGCAAAAAAGCAAACTCCAGGCTTGGTGTGTTGGTCCGCAGCATTTCGGGTTTGCTGACCCGGCCGGCAGCGTCCAGCTTGAAAGAAAGCAGCGCTTCGCCGGCCAACGCGGCTTCCTGGGCCGACGGGCCGCTGGCCGTTACATTGGCTTCCAGATAGCGGAACAGTTCGAATCGCCCGCCGGGGAACGCGGGTTCGCGATCAAAAACCATGGCCTGATCGCCGATTTGGACGCCGTCAACCACATAGGCCAGTTCGCCCTTGGGGGGCGTTATGTAGAATTGGGCCCTGCTTGCAGCAGCGACAAGGAGGAGGAACGCCAGCGTGGAAAGTGCTCGCATGGGTGGTAAAGGTAGGGGGGAGGGGGCATGCAATGGTCAGCTCAGGGTCAAGGGTTTGGCAACTCCGCCGCTTTGCCCTACTTTGAGCCGGGAGCGGGAGGAGATACCGCCATACCGTATGGCCATTGCAAAGCGGAAATTAGCAGGTTGCTTGCAGACGGTGACCGTCCTGTTGGCCCTGGGGGTTCTTGCCGGAGTCTTTTGGGTCTTCCGGAAGCCCATTTCCACCTACTTTTTTGACGACTCGGAGTACGGCTCACTCATTGGGCTGATGATTGTGGTGATTGTGCCGTTTTTGGGTTATATATTTTACTACGTAATTCGCCACCAAGACTGAAAAACCGCTAATTTTTAAGCATTTAGGTCGAATAGCCGGGCTGCTTTATGCCGCTTTGTTTGTTAATTTTGACGGCAACTCCCAAACGATTAACCCTCCCCTCCCAGCATGGCAGAAATGGCAATTCTCAAGATCGGCGAAGAAGTGTATGAATTGCCGGTTATCATTGGCACGGAAGGGGAACGCGCCCTGGACATCTCCGACTTGCGCGATCAAAGCGGTTTGATCACACTGGACATCGGGTACAAGAACACCGGTTCAACCACCAGCTCCATCACCTTTTTGAACGGTGAAAAAGGCATTTTGCGGCATCGCGGGTATTCCATTGAAGACCTGGCAGAGAAATCCTCTTTTATTGAGGTTTGTTACCTGCTCGTCCACGGGGAACTTCCCACGAAAGAACAACTGGCCACCTGGGACGAAGACATTCGCCACCAGACTCTGGTCAATGAAGACATGAGCAACATCTTTGCCGCCTACCCAACAGGCTCGCACCCGATGGGGCAATTGGTGGCCATGGTGTCCTCTTTGTCTTCTTTTTATCCGGAGTCGCTCAACCCGAACCGCACCCCGGAGCAGCAATTGCACACCATCCGGCGCATGTTGGCTAAAATGCCAACCATTTGCGCCATGATTTACAAGAAGTCGGCGGGGCATCCCAAGATTTACCCCAACAATAACTTGGATTATGTTTCGAATTTCCTGAACATGACGTTTAAGCATGTGACGGAAGACTACGAAATTGATCCGGTTATTGTGGATGCCATGGACAAGCTCCTGATTCTACACGCTGACCACGAACAGAACTGCTCCACATCCACCGTGCGCATCGTTGGCTCGTCGCATGCCAACCTGTACACCAGCATTTCTGCCGGCATTGCTGCTTTGTGGGGGCCGCTCCACGGCGGTGCCAACCAGGAGGTCATTGAAATGCTGGAGGCCATTCGCAACGATGGGGGCAACACCGAAAAGTGGTTGGACAAAGCCAAAGACAAGAACGACCCCTTCCGCCTGATGGGCTTCGGCCACCGGGTGTACAAGAACTTTGACCCCCGCGCTACCATCATCAAAAAAGCCTGCGATCAGGTGCTTACTAAGTTGGGCATCCACGATCCCGTACTGGACATTGCCAAGAAGCTGGAAGAAGCTGCACTGAATGACCCCTACTTTGTAGAGCGGAAGTTATACCCCAACGTAGACTTCTATTCGGGCATCATTTACCGCGCCATCGGTTTCCCCACCGAAATGTTCACCGTGTTGTTTGCCCTGGGTCGCTTGCCCGGCTGGATTGCCCAGTGGCGCGAAATGCGCGCTGACAAGCAGCCCATCGGCCGTCCGCGCCAGTTGTACACAGGCGCTGTTTCACGGGCTTATGTGCCTATTGAGCAGCGCGGGGCAGTGACGGCTTGATCTGGTTATAGATTCCGGGTCCAGCTATCGGCCGCTCTAATGCTTGAGTACAAAACAGTCGAACCTTATTTAGGTTTAATCAATACGATCTCTTCGCCTTGCATGACGACGAGGTAAGAATTCTTATGTTTTTTAAACTCAATTAGGCGTTTGTAGGCTATTTCTAGACCCAACATGATCTTTTTTCTAAGTTCGATTTGTTCTTCGACGGTTGTCATGGTACTTTTTTAACTCCTTAAACTTAATTTCATTGGCAATATTCCACAATCCATCAATTGTTTTCTCGGCCAGAAGTTCGTGATTTCCGTTAGAATTATCAAAAATCAATGCTCCGTCAACAATGGGTAGATAAATATCAAACAAATTATTTATTCCTCTGTAGTATCTTCGTTCAATGATATCAGGTTCTATGTTATGCCCACCTTCCGCAACTCTTATGCTTACCCGTTTTTTTGCCAGTTCAACATTCTTCAACCAAAAGAACAAGAGCGTAACAGTGTAGTTTTTCTCTTTCGCCTCCTGTACTTTACTCCGGTAACTTAATGTGGAAAGGGTGGTTTCAAAGGCAAAACTCTGGACTTCTGCTAACAGTTCGTTGATCCTATTCAGCATGATTCGGCCAGCCTGAAAGGCTACTGTTTCCGGTTGAAAAGGGGATAAGCCCTTTGCTATTTCGTCGGCATTGACAAACTCCCTGCAGTGGATAATCTCCGGGAGAATGGTAAATGACGCGGTTGTCTTTCCAGCACCATTGCATCCTGCAATTATGTATAGATTTTTATCCGACATCTTTACAGTCCTTATAGAAATTACCCCGCCTCGGCAAACTGCATGTCGTGCAATTTGCGGTAGTGGCCATCGGCGAGCAGCAGTTCTTCATGGGTGCCGGACTCTACCACCACGCCCTTCTCCAGAACCATAATGCGGTCGGCTTTGCGCACCGTGCTCAGTCGGTGCGCGATTACGATGGAGGTGCGGTTGGAGACCAGCGTTTCAATGGCGTTTTCTATCATTTGTTCGCTCTCTGTATCAATGGATGAGGTGGCCTCATCCAGAACAAGGATGCGGGGATCATAGACTAAAGTACGGATGAACGAGATCAGCTGCCGCTGGCCCATGGAAAGCGTAGCGCCGCGCTCCATGACGTTGTAGTCGTAGCCACCCGGAAGGTTTTCGATAAAGGTGTGCGCGCCAACCATTCTGGCGGCTTTTTCTACCTGTGCGAAGGGGATGTCCGGGTTGCGCAGCGTAATGTTTTCGGTGATGGTGCCGGAGAAGAGAAACACATCCTGCAGCACCACACCAATGTTGGCGCGCAGCGATTCCAGCGTAAAATCCCTGATGTCGGTGCCGTCTATGCGGATGGTCCCTTTGTTGATTTCGTAGAAGCGGTTGAGCAGGTTAATGACCGATGATTTGCCTGCCCCGGTGGCACCGACCAGTGCCAGTGTTTTGCCGGCGGGTAGATTAAAGCTAAGATCTTTTAATACCCATTCTTCATCTTTGTAGGCGAACCATACCTGGTCAAAGTTGATTTCGCCGCTTAGGTGGTCGGCGGTTTTTTTGCCGTTGTCGGGCGTGCGAGCCGACTTTTCGAGAACACCAAAAATACGATCAGCCGAGACGATGCCCATTTGCAGCGTGTTGAATTTATCGGCCAACATGCGCAGCGGACGGAACAACATGTTGAGGAATAAAATAAAGCCAAAGATGTTTCCGATGGAGGCTTCTTGGCTGATAGCGTTGTAGCCCGCATACCAGACCATCAGGCCGATGGACGCAGCGGTGATAATTTCCACCGCAGGAAAAAATATGGAATAGTGCCACACCGCAGCAATGTTGGCTTTTTTATGCTCGTCATTGATGACTTTGAACTTGGCCAGTTCCTGTTCTTCGGCAGAAAAAATCTGCACCACTTTCATGCCGCTGATGCGCTCCTGCAAAAACGTGTTCAGGTGGGCTACTTGGTTGCGGATGCGGTTAAAGGCAGCCTTAACACCTTCTTTGAAAATATACGTAGAAAGCAAAATCAGGGGAAAGACTGAAAGTGAAACGAGCGCCAGTTTCCAGTTCACTACCAGCATAATGGTAATTACGGTGATGATGGTCAGCAGGTCTGCGATAATTTGAATAAGCCCTTCGGTAAAAACGTTGTTGATGGTCTCAATATCATTGATGGTGCGTGTGGTGGAAGTGCCGATGGGCGTGGTGTCAAAGTGCCGCAGGTTAAAGCGGGTGATGTGGCGGAACACGCGCACACGCAGATCTTTAATGATGTGCTGCCCCAGCCAACTGGTCAGAAAGTTGAACAGGTAGCGCGCAAAACTTTCGGCAATGAGCAACACGATTAGCAAAATGCTGAGCAGCGCCAACATGCGCTGGTCGCCTTCCAGGATGTAGTGATCAACGCCGTATTGGATTAACAGGGGGCGCGCGGGTCCCAGAAGTGCCAACAGGATAGCCAGCCCGGTGGAGGCAAAAAATTGGCGGCGGTAAGGGCGGGCCAGGCCGACAATCTTGCGCAGCAGGAAAAAGTCGGTGTGGGCAGTGTGCTTTTCGGGGCGGGCCATAGGGGGTGCGGGGCGACGCCTGGCTGCGTCCTGGCGTTTCTAGAATTTGGTGAAGTTACGGCAAAAGCGAGGCTGAGGCCACCGGTTCCGGATGCAAGTAGGGGTAATGCACCCTGCTCAGGTACAAGCCGTCAGGTGCAGCTGCGGTAATGCGGTCAAAGCGCTTGCCAGCCGTGATGGTTTCGTTGTATTCAGAAATGCTGATGTGGCCTCGACCAACTTCGAGCAGCGAACCGACAATCATTCGAACCATGCCTCTTAAAAAACGGTCAGCGGCGATGCGAAACACCCAGGCATCGCTGCAAGCCATAACCGGATAGTCGGTGCGAACTGGCTGCCACTCGGCCTGATCCAGCCGGCAAAGCGACGTTTTGGCCCCGGAGCCTGTTTTTTGGAAGCCGGGGAAGTCTTTTAGGGGCAAAAGTTGCGCTGCGGCCTCGTTCATCCGGTCAAAATCCAGCTTGAAGTACGGGTAGCAGGTGGACAGACCTCTGCGGAAGGGGTCCTGGCGCAGGTGCAGGTAATAGTCGTAGGCCCGCTGTGTGGCATCGAAACGCGCATGCGCTTTTTCGTGAACTTCGTGAATACGATGCACCACGATGTCCGGCGCTACCAGCCCATTCAGGTGCGGGAGCGCGGTTGCCGGAAGGCCGTCTGGCGCATCAAAATGGGCGAAATACTTCGCGGCATGCACGCCGGTATCGGTGCGCCCGCACCCGATGATGGCCGTGGGCGCTTTAAGGACGATGCTCAGGGCTTTTTCCAGCGTTTCCTGCACGCTCATGGCATTGTGTTGCCGCTGCCAGCCGTGAAACTGGGTTCCGCGGTAGGACAGTTCCAGGAAGAAGCGTTGCGGCATGGGTGCAAAATTGCGGTTTTTAACGGTGCTCCGGTGCAGCAAGGCTTGATGTTCCTTGGTATTTTTGCGCCGCAGAAGCCGATTGCGGCTGTTGTTAAATCTTTTTGAGTCATGATTCAACGCATACAAACAGTTTACCTTGTATTAGCTGCCCTTATGGCATTGCTCTGCATGTTTTTGCCCCTGGGTTTTTTGCCGGATGAGCCTACCCGCGATGCTGTGCTGGCACGCGAGAACCTCGCACTTCTTGCCATAGGTTTGGTTATGGTAAGCCTTCCCTTAGGAGCAGTTTTTTTGTATGCCAAGCGACCAGTGCAACTGCGGATGGTCTTTGCCGGGTTGTTGGCCGTAATGGCTTTTGCCGGTTTGGTTTTGGTGGAATTGGCCCGCTACTTAAGCGAGGTCATCTGGACTGTCGGCTCCTTTTTACCCATCGTGTATGCGCTGGTTTTAGCCCTGGCCATTCGCGGAATTCGCCATGATGAGCACCTGGTGCGGAGCATGGACCGGTTGCGGTAGCCGATACTCTTTATTGCGGAGGTCTTAATAAAGTGTCGCTTAGACACTTAGGGTTATTTTTGTAGGTGCGCATTGCAGGGGGCTCGTAAACCCCTGAATTTCACATGATTACATCGATTATTTTAGGCGAAAGTACATATGCACAATTGTTGACAACTCATTGATTGTTAACGATTTGTTCACATTGCGGCGGATACAAGGAGCCCTTTTACTCCGTACATTCGTAGTTAGAAAAGTCTGTTCGGAATTTTTTTTGAATGTTGAAAAAATTCCTTCTGACCTAACTGCATTCCCATGAAGATTTTTACTCCGTTGTTCCGATCTCTCTCTGGTTTTTCTGCTTTGTTCATGCTGCTGCTTTTGCTCGGAGCGAGCAAGGGGGGATGGGGGCAGACGACGGTGTTCAGCGAAAACATTGGTACCGGAACAGGTACCCAAACAATAGCCGCAACAGTTTTTCAAAATGCTTCACTAACCTTTACAGGAACCGCAGAAACACGATCAACTGCTGTTTCTGATTACACTGGGGCAAGCGGAGGTAAAAATGTATTTTTCACCAATGCAGTTGGCGTAAATTTTGTTATTTCAGGTATTAATACTTCTGCTTATAGTTCCTTAGTTCTTAGTTTTGGGCATATAAAAAGTACAATTGCATCAAGCAATCAGTTAGTGGTTGAAGTCAGTAGCGATGGAACATCCTGGAGTCCACTAAGTTATTCACGATCCACAGGGTCAGGGACTGCAATCTGGTTATTGATTACCCCCACAGGAACTATACCTTCGACTAGCAATTTACGTATTAGATTTAGGCAGACGTCTTCAGCTGCCCAATTTCGAGTCGATGACATTTTACTTACAGGAGTTTTAACTGCCGCCCCCGAAATGGACGTTCAGGGCAGCAGCGTCAGCATTGCCGATGGCGATGCCACCCCAACCACCACGGACCATACTGATTTTGGAAGCACATCTTTGGCAACAGGAACAGTGGTGCGCACTTTTACTATTGAAAACATTGGGGCCGCAGCACTTGATTTAACAGGCAGCAGTCCTTATGTAGTCGTAGGAGGAACGCATGCCGCTGATTTTACGGTGACTGCCAATCCTTCGAACTCCATTGCTGCTTCGGGCAGTACAACCTTTGAAGTCACCTTTAATCCCAGCGCACTTGGGCTAAGGAGCGCAACATTGAGCATTGCTAACAATGATGCTGACGAGAACCCCTATAATTTTTCCATTCAGGGAACTGGAGTTGATCCGGAAATGAATGTTGTTGGCAACAGCGTCAGCATTGCTGATGAGGATGCTACGCCCAGCTTAACCGATTTTACCGATTTTGGCAATGCGTTGATTACCGGTGGAACGGTGGTTCGCACCTTTACGGTCCAAAATACAGGAACTGCCTCGCTCAGCCTTAGCGGAGCCAGTCCTTATGTCTCGATCAGCGGCACCGACGCTGCTGATTTTGCGGTGACCGCTATTCCCTCGAATTCTATTGTAGCGTCTGGCAGCACGACGTTTCAAATCACCTTCGATCCAAGCGCTACAGGCCTTCGCACAGCAGCGTTGAGCATCGCCAACAATGATGCCGACGAAGACCCATATAATTTTTCGATCCAAGGCAATGGCACAAACCTGGCTCCAGAAATGGATGTTACAGGGAACAGCGTTAGCATCGTCGATGGCGATGCTACACCTGCTTTAGCTGACCATACTGATTTTGGGAGCACCGCGGTTGCATCGGGAACGGTCGTGCGAACCTTCACCATTCAAAACACCGGAACTGGCTCGCTTGGCTTGACCGGGACCAGCCCGTATGTTGCCATCAGCGGGACGCATGCTGCTGATTTTAGCGTAACAGCCATTCCCTCGAATGCCATTGCCGCTTCAAGTAGCACCACGTTCCAAATAACTTTTGATCCGAGCGCTGCAGGAACACGTAGCGCCGCGCTGAGCATTGCCAATGATGACGCGGATGAGAATCCTTATAACTTTTCCATCCAAGGTACGGGCAATGCACCGGAGATGAACGTGGTAGGAAACAGCGTCAGCATTGTGGATGGTGATGCCACTCCTTCAGCTACGGACCACACAGACTTTGGTAGCGCATTGGTTGCTTCAGGTACTGTGGTGCGTACCTTCACTGTACAGAATACCGGAACTGCTGCCCTCAATCTCACCGGAGCTAGCCCTCACGTCGTAGTTGGTGGTACCCATGCAGCTGATTTTAGTGTAACGGCCATTCCTTCCAATTCAATTGCGACTTCAGGGAGCACTACGTTCCAAATTACGTTTGCCCCGAGTGCCATAGGAACCAGGAGCGCAACGTTGACCATTGCAAACGATGATCTAGACGAAAACCCATACAACTTTTCGATCCAGGGAAATGGCACAGCGCCAGAGATGAACATGCTGGGTAACAGCGTCAGTATTATTGATGGTGATGCAACACCAAGCACCTCAGACCATACAGATTTTGGAAGCGCTTCCGTGCCTTCAGGAACGGTGGTTCGTACCTTTACGATCCAAAACACCGGGACAGCAGCACTCAATTTAACCGGAGGCAGCCCATATGTGGTGATCGGTGGAACCCATGCAGCTGATTTCAGTGTCACGGCCATACCCTCGAGTTCAATTGCGGCCTCAGGCAATACAACCTTCCAGGTCACCTTTGACCCCAGTGCGGCAGGAACCCGCAGCGCCACGTTGAGCATTGCCAACGACGATGCTGACGAGAACCCTTATAATTTTTCCATTCAAGGGAATGGCACCGTACCCAGTGTTCAGTTTAGCGTAGGATCCGCTACGGTCAGTGAACTTGGAAGTACGTATTCCCTGACTGTTACCAGCAGTGCCACGGGTAGCCACACCGTAAATATTGTTACGGCGGGAGGAACGGCTACTAATGGGGTAGAGTACACTTTTTCAAGTCCAACAACGGCTACGTTTCTTTCATCGACTACATTCAACACGAGCGTGACGATTAATGATAACAGCACTTGTGATGGCTCAGTAACCGCCCTGTTCGATTTGGTTTCAGCCATTGGCTGCACGATTGCGACCCCGAACGATTTTGAGTTGACCATTACTGACAACGAGCAGCTTGTAGGCGCTATTGGATTTCAGGGGTTTGAAACGGCAGATACCTGGACCTACAGCAGCACGGGTACCGGCAGCGTTTCCACGGTCAATACCGGCTCGGGCACCCGAATTCGCAGTGGACTGCGGTCTTTCCAGGTAAACAACGGCACAGGAACCATCACGCTGAACAACGGGGGAAGCGGCATCGACCTGAGCTCGGCCGAAGGGGTGGAAGTGGAACTGTACAACTCTTCGGTAGATCCTTCAAGTCCCTTTACCAACGGGGCCGATGGAGGCGACTATATAGCGGTTTATGTTTCTGAGACCAGTACCTTTGGCAGTACCCCGGATTTGACTTTGCAAGGCAATTCTAACGCACTGTATGACATGGGAGCTGGCGGTACATTTTCTACGACTGCCGGCACACCGGCCTCCATCAACAGCAGCACCAGTACCCCCTATTCGCGGATGGTGGTGGAGATTCCTGATAGCTGGAACACCTTGTTTGTCCGGGTGGTAATGTTCAATAACAACGACGACGAAATCTGGTCTATCGACGATCTTAGTGTGAATGGAACGGTATGCGATTTGTCCGAAGCCATCAGCACCAGCGCGATTAGCGGATCACCCTACTGCCTTGATGGTTCTACGGCAGTTTCTGTTTCCGTGCCCTTTACGGCGACCGGAACCTTTAACGCAGGAAACGTTTTCACGGCTCAACTCAGCAACGCCAGCGGAAGTTTTGCGTCCCCGGTGAACATCGGAACATTGTCACTTTCCGGAACTGACCCGAGTGGAGCCGTGAGCGCCAACATTCCAGGTGCCACCATGGCGGGCAGCGGGTACCGAATCCGGGTTGTTTCCAGCAATCCCGTCGTCAACGGCAGCAACAACGGCAGTAATCTGGTCATGGATCAGTTGCCAAATGAAGTCTTGGACTTTGCTGCAATGCCTGGTTCAGGTTCAGTGAGTTTATCATGGACAACGCCAGGTTGTTCGGACGCTGTCCTGATTGTCATGTGCACTTCCAGCAGTTTTGGCTCCAGCACGCCCATTGGTGCTGGCTCGGCCTATGTGGCCGGTACCTGCGGAGCCGGCACGCCTTTTGAATGTGGCGAAGTAGTGTATAATGGAAGCGGCACTTCGACCGTAGTTTCGGGCCTTACAGATGGCGTGACCTATTTTTTCAAAGCATTCACCCGTTACGGCACTAACTGGAGCAATGGGGTAGTGGTTGGTTCGGCATCAGGAGCATTCAATTTGTCACCGGGCGACTTGATGGTTATTGGCGTGAATACCAACAATGGAACTTCCTGCGGTGGTGCTACCGGTGATGACGTCATAAGCTTTGTTGCGTTCCGCGACATTCCAGTCGGTGCCAGTTTTGACATCACGGATAACGGTTGGCAGCGAACCACGGCAAACCGTTTTGGGGATACGGAGGGCACGGTCCGCATTACCCGCACCACTTCAACAATACGCGCAGGTCAGGTTTTCACCATTCAATTCCGGAATTCCGGTCCCATCTATACGGGCTTGACCGTTGGTGGTCTTGCTGACAACAACTGGAGTTTTACGGACCTTAATTTACCAACTGTCACTATCACCTCCATGAACATGAACGATGGGGGCGACCAGATGTTCCTGATGCAAGGCGGAACCTGGTCAAACGGCGGAGCAACCGGGGATCACAACGCGACCTACTCCGGGAGGGTCATCTTTGGTTTCAATAGCCGAACGACCTGGTCAGCCGACGGTGGCACCCAACAAAGTGATCTGCACCCCTCTGTGACCTGCATCAGCCAGGAACCTTCCAGTTCATCAACAGATTATTTTGCCTATGATGGCGACCTGAGCACCGCCAGCCAACCTGAATGGATCTCGCGTCTCCAGAACACTGCCAACTGGACACCCTATACTGGCTGCTCGGACTACAACAGCAGCAACAACCTGCCTGATTCCATTGTTATCGACAACAGCACCGTCAATGCCATCTGGCAAGGAGATGTGGACGACAACTGGTTCAATTGTCAGAATTGGAATTCTAATATTGTTCCAACTGCTAATGTTAATGTGACCATTAACACTGGAGCATTGAGTCCGGCCGTTGTTGATGCTACAGCAGCGTTTGCCTCGGATTTTAGCGGAATTGCCCATGCGGCCAATGTAACGCTCAACGGCAATGTGCTCCGTTTGGAAGGTTCTGCCAGCAACCGGCTGGACATTAGCGGCAACTTGACCATTACAGGCGGGACGCTTGATATGAACAATGGAACTTCATCTACGCCAGACGGTACCATTCGTTTGAGCGGCAATTGGACCAACACCAGCGGTACGGCTGCCTTTGAAGAAGGCGAAGGGCTTGTAGTGTTTGTTGGCAGCGGCACGCAAACCATCAGCACAGTTGCTGCAGAAGAGAGTTTTTATTCCATCAAACTCGACAAACCCTACCAACGGATCGTGTCGTTGGATGACGATGTTCGTGTTGCGGGTAGTTTGGAATTCCTTTGCGGGGGAACGGTGGTAACCGACGCGAATGAATTGTACCTGCTCAACCCAGATCCTGTTGCAGCAATCACGGGGTATGAGGCGGTCAATACCGTGGATGGAGTTTACGACAACGATCGTTACATTAACGGTGTGCTGGCGCGTGAGGTAAATGCCACAGACACCTACATTTTCCCGGTGGGTAATGGTACAGAGTTGTACAACCCTGTAACGCTGGTGCGCACTGGCGGAGCAACGGGCAAGGTTTCCGCACAGTTCGTTTCTGGCGCTATCGGTGGGATTACTGTCGATACGATTTTGCCAGACGGTACTTGTGCCGCAGCCGGCATTGTCAATACGGTCGCTTACAGTGAGATGGCGGGCGAAGGGTGGTGGAGCCTGAGCGGCCCTGCCGTGGAGTACGATATTTACCTGCACCACAACGCTGACAACGAAATCCTGAATCCCACCACTACAGGACAGTACCGCTCGCTTAAAGCACCAAGCGGCAGCGGTGGATGCACCAGTCTGGCACTGCCCTGTTATTCCGGTTGGACGGATAATGCGCTCCTTGGCGACGTTTGCAGTGTTGGCTCCTGGTTTAACATTCCAGGTCTTGGCTACACCGGCTTCTCGGACTTTGCTCCGGCAGGCGGCGGCACCCCGCTCCCCGTGGAGATCATCACGTTTGAGGCACAGAATGCCGGGGAACAGGTTGAAGTGAGCTGGGCAACGGCAACAGAATTGAACAGCGACTACTTCACCGTAGAGCGCAGCGCGGATGGATTGAACTTTCAGAAATTTCTGAAAGTTCCAGGTGCCGGCACCACCACCGAGCCACAAGCCTACCGTGTTTTTGATGACCAACCGCTGAATGGAACGTCCTACTACCGCTTGCGGCAGACTGATTTTGATGGCAGCGATGCTTTAACCCAAGTTGTGGCCATTCAGCGCGGACAAAACGCTGGTTCCGTATCCGCTTCCATTTGGCCAAACCCAACCAGCGGATTGCTCCAATGGTCGGGTCATGTGTCGCGAGATGGTCTTTACCAAGTGAGTTTGTTCAACCTTACTGGCGTGGAAGTGCTGCGGCAAACGCTTGATTTACAGGCGGGTGTACAAAGCTTCGGACTTGATATCAGCGCGTTGCCGCAGGGAACATACTTGCTTCGCCTCCAAGGGGCCAACGACGTTCAGATCAGCCGTGTTGCGAAACAGTAGCCCTTCGACCGAGCTAAACAATGATTCAAAAACGGCACTTTTCCACAAAGTGCCCGTGTGAACCTTTATTTTTGCCCTTTCACCTGGAATTACGGGTGAACCCAAACCTCCTGAAGCCATGCGTTTAAATGCCTTATTGCTTGTTGCCCTGATCGCTGTTTCCCAAGCGGTTTCGGCACAGATTACCATTGCGGCCGCCCGCGCCTTGCCCCTCGGAACCAATGTGACCGTGAAAGGCATCGTGACCAACGACGAAGAACTGGGAGTGATCCGCTACATCCAGGACAACACGGCCGGCATCGGCGTGTACGATTTCGCCATCGCTGGCGACATTGCCATCGGTGATTCCATTCTGGTCAGCGGCCCGCTGTTGTCGTTCAACAACCTGCTGGAGATCAGTCCGACTACCTCCATGACGGTGCTGAACAGCGGCAATCCGCTGCCCGCGCCTATCACTTTGACTACGGCCACGGGTTTCGCGGAGGCGTACGAAGGCCGTTTGGTTCGAATTCCGTCGTGTTCCTTCACGAGTACCGGTGCATTCAGCGCCGGTTCGGCCAACTACAACATTACCGATGCTGCCGGTGCCGCCGTAGTGCGAGTAAACGGCACCACGGACATTGCGGGCTCTGCCATTCCTACCGATCCGGTGGACATCATTGGCATCATGTCGCAGTTTAGTGCATCGTCGCCAACTACGGGTTACCAATTGCTGCCGCGTTTTCTGACGGACCTGGTTCCCCCGGGAAACCCGCCGATCATCAGCGCAGGCCCTTTTCAAACCAACCTGGCTAAGACCAGTTTCACGGTTACGTTTGAGACCTTGCAAGATGGCAACACGATCATTTATTATGGTACCACGCCTGGCTTGGGCTTAGTGGCCAGCAGCAGCACCTTGACCACAACCCACACCCAGGACCTGACGGGCCTGACTGCGGGCACGCTGTACTTTGTGCAGGCCGCGAGCGTGAGCGCTACCAATGATACTTCGTTCAGCAACGTGGTGACGATGGCCACCGTGTCCAACAGCTCGGGTGACATTCGCGTGTGGTTTAACAACCCCGTGGACAATTCTGTGTCGTCCGGTGTTAATGCCACGTTCCTCAACCAGACCTTTGACGACTCGATCATTGCTGTCATTGATGCCGCGGAGCAAACACTCGACATCGCTATCTACAACCTGGACAACGACAACGGCATGGTGGACGCCATTAATGCGGCGTATGACCGGGGCGTCGTAGTGCGTTTGGTAGCCGACAATGGCGTGAATGCCAGCGCGTATTCGATCATTGACATTGGCTTTACCAACAAGAAAACATCGCCTTCGGGTATGGCTCCCTCCGGTGGTTTTTACGGCTTGATGCACAACAAGTTTGTTGTGGTGGACGCCAACCATGCCGACCCGAACAAGCCCATGGTGCTGACCGGCTCCACCAACTGGACAGACAACCAATTGCTGGTTGACCCCAACAACATCATCGTGGTGCAGGACCAAAGCCTGGCTCGCGCATACCGCCTGGAGTTTGAAGAAATGTTCAGCGGCAAGTGGGGTCCGGAGAAGCAGGCTAATACACCCACGCAATTCATCATTGATGGAAAAGAAGTGGAATTATTCTTCAGCGGCTCTGACGCCGCAGAAAATCGCATCATCGAAAAGCTGCTCACCACAGACAACGATGTGCATATGGCCATTTACAACTGGACGCGTTTCAACCTGAGCTACGCCGTGGAAGACGCGGTTGCCGGGGGCGCTTACGGTGCAGCACTCATCGAAGACATTGACACTTCAGCAGTACAATGGACGGTGCTGCGTTCGGCTTTGGGCCCGAACTTATTCCTTGAAAACCAACCCAACCTCTTCCACCACAAATACGCTATTGTGGATGCCCAGTGCCCCGCCAAAGACCCGATGGTCATTATCGGCTCCGGCAATTGGACCACCAACGGCACCTCGCGGAGTGACGAAAACTTCCTGGTCATCCACGACGATACCATCGCTAACCTCTACTACCAGGAGTTCTTGCAGCGCTTTAAAGATAACGGTGGCGTAAACTTTGCTACCACTCCCGAAGATTGTAAGCTGGCGGAGCCTATCGGCATCAACGGCGTGACGATCGAAGGGCTGAACCTTTGGCCCAACCCGACAACGGGCGTGGTGACGCTCACGCTGCCTATTGGCCTGCGCGGTGATGTAACGGTGACCGTCATGGACCTGAGCGGTCGCCAGGTGCACAGCAGTGTTCGCCCGGCAGACGGCACGGCGGTTGAGCTTGATCTGAGCGATGCGCCTGCCGGCCTATACCTGGTACGTGCCGAATCAGCCACGCGCATCTTCAGCGGTCGGGTGGCGTTGAGTCGCTAAACGCAGAGCGGCGAACGAGCTTTGCTTGCGCAGCCTCGACACGTTGATCGCGTCCTAGGTAGTTTGATTGTATATTAAATCTGTATCTCCGAAAGCCGGTTCCTCTCAGGAGCCGGCTTTCGTTTATTGCGCCTATTTTCGGGTTGCCTATGCATCCAGTTTTAACGCATCCGACAACAGGAATGCTGCTCTTGAGTTTGGCAGCTTTGCTGGTTGTGGTAGCGGGGGCCTTGGCTTTTAGCGGCCGGACTGGTCTAGCGTTGGTGGCGGTCGTCGGTCTGGGTTTTTGCCTGCGCTTGCATACGGTAGCTGCGGAGCCCTTTCTCCAGCCATGGGACGAGCGCTATCACGCCCTGGTAGCCCGAAACATGATGGCACAACCACTGGTGCCGATGCTCTACGCGGACCCGGCTTTACCCTACGATTACCGCGACTGGACCTTCAACCAGTACTGGCTGCACAAACCGCCACTCGCGCTTTGGATCATGGCCGGATCAATGCAGTTGTTTGGCGTGAACCTGTTTGCCCTCCGGTTACCTTCTTTGCTGTTTTCTACTGCGCTGATCGCGGTCATGTTCGGGTTTGGGCGTTGGTTGGTTTCAGCGCGCGTTGGGTTGTGGACAGCGTTTTTGGTTTCCATATCCGGTATTATGGTGGAATTGCCTGCCGGACGTATTGCAACCGATCACGTGGACATGGCGTTCGTGTTCTTTCTGGCGTTGGCGGGTTGGGCCGGTCTGGCATTTGCGCGGCAGCCCGCGTGGTACCGTGCCGCTGGTTTTGCGCTGGCACTTTGCCTGGCCGTGTACACCAAGTGGCTCACGGCGTTGTTCCTGTTGCCGGTTGTGGCAGTTGCCGTGTTTTTTCGTTGGGGGCAGGGTCAACATCGGGCGAAGGTTTTGCGTCTCCCCGCGCTGCAACTAGCGTTGCTGAGTGCAGCCGTACTCGCTGCGGCCTGGTTTTGGCAGCAGTACACGCAAAAGCATTTCCCCCTGGAGGCCGTCTGGGAATCGGCTTACAATTTTCGTCATCTCGTTGAACCATTAGAGGGGCATAAGCACGATTGGGTTTACCACTTCAGCCGCATGGAGCAAATGTTTGGGTGGTGGTGTTTTCCGGCCTTGCTTTGGTTGCTGTTTCGGTCCTGGCATAAGGATTCTTATGCAAGGACCGCGGTGGCAGGACCCGCGGCGGCAGAGGATCTTGCGAAGCAGCGAGGGCAGCCGGACCGGACCCCATCAGGCCGTTGGATCCGCGCAGGTTTAGCAGCATGGTGGATGCTGCCGTTGTTGGTGTTTACGCTGGCCGCCACTAAAATGCGGTTGTACATGTTGCCGATAGCACCGGTTTGCTGGCTGGCCGTTGCCGTACTGCTGGACGATCTGTGGCAGGGCAGAGGAGTCTTTCAACCGATTCGATCAGCTTTGTTTCGTAAGGCACTCACGTTGGCGTTTCTGGGTTGGGCGTTATTGGATATGGCGCATGAAGTTGGATTTTTGAAAGAATCTTATGGTCAACCAGCCGACTGGATGACGGAAGTGGACCTTGTGCATGCGTACTTGAACCATTCCCCCGGAGCGCTTACGGTGGTCTTTAACGCCCGCCGGCCAATAGAGCTCATGTTTCACACCGGGGTTACGGCCTATGACTGGGTGCCCCAGGACAGCGTCTGGGATGCTTTGGAGCCGGGACGGACGAACCTTGTGTTGAATCATGCCGGCGAAAACCTGCACGCCTGGCCCCAGCTGCGCGGCGTAACGGTGTTGGATGTTCCCTAGTCGGCTCCTCCGCTCACCTCCCTCGCTCAACTCCTGGGCTCAACCCTCACCCCCCTCACCCCCGGTCCAGGCTTCGGTACTGAACGGCCTCCGCCAGGTGTTCCACCTGGATGTTCGGGCTGCTGTCCAGGTCAGCGATGGTGCGGGATACTTTGAGGATGCGCTCGTAGCCGCGGGCGCTGAGTTGCAGGCGTTTCATGGCCGTTTGTAGGAGCGCACTCCCTGATGTGTCCAGCCGGCAAACTTTGCGCAGCAGCGTCAGGGGCATCCGGGCGTTGTGAAGTACACCTGGATGCGCCTCGAAGCGCTGCAACTGCTGCTGACGCGCTGCTATGACCCGCCCTCGGATGCAGCGGCTGTTTTCGCCTGGCGGCCCGGCATAGTCCTGCGACAATTCAGCGACCGGCACCGGGTGTACGTCAACCTGCAAGTCAAAGCGGTCCATGAGCGGCCCGGAAATCCGGCCCCGATAGCGCTGAATAGCCGCCGGATGGCAGATGCAGGCCTTGTCGGGATGTTGTGTCGCATACCCGCAAGGGCAGGGATTCATGGAACCGATGAGCATGAATGCCGCCGGGTATTCCACCGCGTAGCGTGCCCGCGCAATGGCAATCCTGCCTTCCTCCACCGGTTGGCGCAGCACCTCCAAAACGCTGCGACGGAATTCCGGCATTTCGTCCAGGTACAGCACCCCGCGGTGGGCCAGCGTTGCTTCGCCGGGGGAAGGGGGACTGCCTCCACCCACGAGTGCCACGTCGCTGCACGTGTGGTGCGGCGCGCGAAAGGGCCGGGTCGCTAGCAGCCCGCCACCCGGGGGCAACATTCCGGCCACCGAGTAAATTCGGGTGGTCTCCAGTGCTTCTTCCAGCGTGGGCGGGGGAAGAATTCCCGGCAACCGGCGGGCGAGCATCGTTTTTCCAGCCCCAGGTGGGCCTACGAGCAGGCAGTTGTGGCCTCCTGCCGCAGCAATTTCTAACGCCCTTTTAGCAACCACCTGCCCGCGCACTTCGGAAAAGTCCGGCAGGCCATCTTGACCGCCCATTGCCTGTCCTGCGGCAATTTCCGGAAGCGGGAATTGGTCAAAAGCCTGTTCCAAAACCGTCTCGCCGCGCAAATGCGCCACCACATCCCTCAAGTTAGCCGCACCATGCACCACCAGTCCACGCGCCAGCGCAGCCTCCCGGGCATTGGCCAACGGCACAATCAATGCCCTGCTGCCGCTTTCGCGGGCCAATAGCGCCGCAGACAGGCACCCGGGAACGGGCCGCAGCGAGCCGTCCAAAGCCAATTCGCCCAGAAAGAGGACCCCTTGAACCGCTGCCTCCGGCACTTGTCCAGAGGCCGCAAGAATGCCCACCGACATCGGCAAATCAAACCCCGAACCCTGTTTGCGTTTATCGGCGGGAGCCAGGTTGATGATGATGCGCTGGCGCGGCATGACCAGCCCCAGCGAGCGGATGGCACTTTCCATGCGCTTCCAACTTTCGCGAACCGCATTGTCCGGCAAACCAACCATGTAATATTGGCCACCCTTGCCCACGTCCACTTCAATGCGGATCAGGTAGGCGTCAACGCCGTTGAGGGCGGCACTTTGCAGATGTACGAGCATGGGGGCAAGTTTCGTCCCGTTGGCTCGTGTTGGGAAGAATGGCCTGAGTTAAGTGGTGGGGTGTGGATAAAAATTGTGGGGTAGTCGTGGGCTCGGGCAGAGTATGTATAAAATAAAATTGGAATAAATATTTCATTCAATGAACCTAAGAAGAGAATTTTTATCAACGATAGCCAGTCGTATCTTAAAGCAGTTGTTTCCAAGTGCTATACCTTTTTTGGGATCGTTGCTTAGCTCTCTACCGAGTTCTTCCAGACTGCTTATTAGCGAATGATACTTTCTTACCAGCTTTTACCTCCCTGCGAAAAGGTGCAATAATGGAGACTTTATAACTCATTTAAAAACTCCTTAAGCGGCTGAGCTTTCTTTTTTCCTGCCTTGATTTGGTTTACCTCTTGCACTGCTTCCCACAATCCTTCCAACATCTGGGCAGCGCGTAGTGTCAATGGCTTAGTTTTCACAAACTTAAAATTGTGAAGCAGTTCGATAATGAATTCTGCCTTGTCGTCTTTGATATCCAATAATACCTTCATGGCTTTTAAAATGGAAAGGCAAGCGCCCTTTTGGTTTTACGGTCTTTGAACAATGCTGAAAAATTTTCGATGCCAGGCGCTGTTGCTCAACGTCATTTTTCTTTTTTCTACTCGCATTTCCATCCAATGGTCCGCTGCAAAGCGATTGGCACGATACGTCTACAATTTGGCTCTGTAGTTTAAAGTTAAGTCCTTTTGGCCGTTAAGCGCAACTAGAAGGTACTTCGCTTCCAACCGGTATTTTGAAGCCGATTACCGCACCGGGAGACTCAAGGAGCATCCAACGAGCTACACCAAGGATTTGTTCAACGGCATCATCCAGCAGATGGTCACTAGCTTGCGGAACATCAATGCGTCAATGTCCAGTCCCACTCCCATAGCCCCTCAAGTTATGGGCTACCAGTACGACCAACTTAATCGCCTTATCGGGACGGTTTCTTCGGTTGATTTGGATGAAACCAACAATGAGTGGTTAGACAACGCCACAGAACCGATCAACCACTACTCGGAAGTTTACAGCTACGACGCCAATGGATACATTACCGAACTCAGACGCAGGGATCAGAGCGGCACTTTCATGGATGATCTGGACTACCATTACGCTACTGGCTACCAGAACAGATTGGAATACGTTGACGATGCCGCAGGGGTCACGATGGTGACGGACCTGGGTGATCAGGCTTCTGGCAATTATGGCTACGATGCCATTGGGCAATTAACCAGCGATGTGGCCGAAGACATTTCAGCCATCAACTGGACGCCTTCCGGCAAGGTAGAATCCATCGAAAGTGTAACACTCCCGGAAACCTGAACCATTGGTTAAGTTAAAAAAAATCACAGAATTTACTTAATCGATGAACAAACAAACCCGGCGCAAATTCAGCGCAGACTTTAAGGCCAAGGTTGCCTTGGAAGCTGTTAGGAGTCACAAGACCTTAGCCCAATTGGGCCAACAATACGAGATCAATCCCATTACGATTG
>WGOA01000036.1 GCA_016124275.1 Bacteroidota bacterium | reverse complement strand
GGCGAGGTGATTCACTTGTGACGTTACCAAATTTTCTCCGGGGCTTTCTGCAGCCCCGGATCTTCAAAAACCGCCCAACCGGGCGGTTTTTTTTGCGCCAACGCATCGCTAAGCTGCAGCTAACCCTGGCCAAGCACTGGCCAAACCCTGGCAAAACGCTGGCAAAACCCTGGCCAAACGCTGGCCAAACTGGGGTTAGCTTATGGCTAACCTGAAGCCATCCGAAAACCTGGCTTCAAGAAACAACAGTAACAATCAATTACTTTACGATTATCTGAATACAATTATTTTTGCCAACAAAAGCGATAATTACCCACAAATGGTCAAATTTTTTTGATTTTTTAAAGTGAAAACCCAAATTTTGGCTCTTAAAATTGCCAAAATGAGCATTAATTGGACCAGTCGATGGATTTTTCCGTTTGGATTGCTGTTGCTGCTTTCCGCGTTAGCCCTGGTCCCTGCAAGCCCGATTGCCGCCGCGGCAACCACCTTGCCCCTGGACAAGGCGGATACGGCTTGGATGATTGTTGCTTCAGCACTCGTGTTGCTCATGACCCCCGGGCTCTCTTTTTTTTACGGGGGAATGGTCAGTGCCCGCAACGTCATTTCCACCATGCTCCAGAGTTTTGTCGCTTTGGGTGTCATCAGCCTGCTCTGGTACGGGGTTGGGTTTAGCCTGGCTTTTGGCGAAAGCATCGGCGGTGTCATCGGCAACCCGTTGAGCCATCCCGGCTTCAAAGGTGTGGGCCTGGACCCCCATCCGGATTTTGGCCCAACCATACCTTTTCTTTTGTTTGCATTGTTTCAACTCAAGTTTGCCATCATCACGCCAGCGCTGATTACCGGCAGCTTTGCAGAGCGCGTGCGCTTTTCAGGGTACCTGGTCTTTATGGTCCTGTTTTCGCTGTTCATCTATGCGCCGTTGGCGCACTGGACCTGGCACCCGGACGGCTTTTTAAGGAGCTGGGGGGTACTGGACTTTGCGGGTGGAACGGTGGTGCACATGTCGGCAGGTTTTGCAGCGCTTGCCGGAGCAGTGGTCCTGGGTCCCAGAAGCCATCGGCCCTCCGTGCACCGTCCGGCAGCCATTCCCTATATCCTGTTGGGTACAGGTTTGCTTTGGTTCGGGTGGTTTGGCTTTAACGCCGGCTCCGCACTGGGCGCGAATGCCGATGCCGTCCAAGCTTTTGCCACCACGAACATGGCCTCTGCGGCAGCCATGGTTGCCTGGCTCTTGTTCGATGCCTTGCGGGGTCGGCGCATTTCAGCTATGGGTGCCTGCATCGGAGCCATCGTGGGCTTGGTGGCCATCACTCCTGCAGCTGGGTTCGTCACCGTTGGCCAGAGCTTGTTCATTGGGGTGTTTTCGGCCCTGGTCAGCAACCTGGCGGTGTATTACAAAAACCGCACGGGCCTGGACGACACGCTGGATGTCTTTCCCTCCCATGGGCTCGGGGGCATTTGCGGCATGTTGCTTACCGCGGTTTTTGCCCGTGAAGTGGGGTTGTGGTATGGCGAAGGGCATACGTTCCTCATGCACCTGCTCGCCTTGGCCATTGTCGGCGTCTTCTCTTTCGGGGGCTCCTGGCTCATGTTCAAGATCACCCATGCTTTGGTAGGCTTGCGGGTCAGCGCCAAAGAAGAATTGTTGGGCCTTGACCTGAGCCAACACGAGGAAACCCTGGATCCCGCTTACGAACCTTCAATGTCGTAAAGGACGGGCCGGAGAAGACGGGTCGTACATGACGGGTCGTAAAAGGTGGACCGGAATAGGCCCAAAAAACCCGGGCATAAAAAAAACCCGGCAAAAACTGCCGGGCTTTGCAGAGCCACCCATCGGACTCGAACCGATGACCTGCTCATTACGAATGAGCTGCTCTACCAGCTGAGCTAGGGTGGCCAAAAAGGTCCGGCAAAGGTAAGGTAGAAACCGCTGCCCTGTCAAGCAATTTGTAAAAATGAAGCCCTTACTGCGCTTCGGATGGCTGCATGCGCATCAGGGTTACCATGCCCGAAGCACAGAGTTTTTCGCCGCCCGCTTCGTCGCTCTCCCATACTTCGGCCTGGCAAATGCTGAGCCGTCGCCCGTTGCGAAGTACCTTTCCCCGGCCAAAAATTCGGCCTCCTTTAACCGGACGCAGCAAATTGAGCTTGAACTCTACGCTCAAAACCTCTTCGTCTGCCTCAAACAGCGAGAGCGCGGCAAAACCAGCGGCATTGTCAATGAGGGTGGCCACCACACCGGCGTGGAGGAAGTCGTCTTGTTGGCCCAGTTCAGGCCGAAAACTCAACTCGATTTCGCAAAATCCTGGCTCCACACGGCGCAATCGGGCACCGATATGCGCCATAAAGGGCTGGCGGCGAAAGCAGTTCGCCACTTTTTCGCGAAAGTCAGGGTAGGCAAGTTGGCCGGTCATGGGCGCGAAGATAAATGCGCCGGGCACCAATAAAAAAACCGCTCTCCGGCCGGAGAGCGGTTGCTGCAAGCGGCAGCGGACAATCCATCAGTCAACGTTGTCGTAGAGGTAGGTATTGGGCTTGGCCTGAACCATGTCCTCGCCTTCGCCCAGGTGAAGCCGGGAGATGGTGTGTTCCGATGAATGGGGTACATCGGTCAAATGAACATTGCGGCGCAGGTAAGCGGGGGTACCTTCTAATTCTTCAATGTTGGCACTCGGGCGAATGCTCATGGAGCGCAAGCGACGGCGGCGCTCGTCCGTGCGGCGCAGCATTTCCTGGCGCTCGGCTTCACTCAACGCATCCGCATCTGCCGGATGGCCAACGGGCTGTTGGTAAGTAGGCAATTGCGGTGCTGCTGGCGGTTGTTGTGCTGCAGGCGGTGGTTGTGCTGCTGGCGGTTGTTGCAACAACGGTGGTTGCTGCGGAATTTCGCTATCCAGCGCTTTTGGAGGAACCACGGGCGGTTTGGCCAGCTCGCCATCCGGGTAAACAGTCCGCACGCGGAGCCCCGGCTTGGCAGCGGGAAATTTAGAACCAGTCTCGTCGTGCGCGGATGACGTGGGTTGTTGGGTTCCAGACAAGGGCTGGGCAGGCTGATTTTCAGCCCGAGGCTGGCTGAAGGCTGCGGGTTGCTGCACAGAAATGGTCACCGGGGGAAGGGCAGTCGGCGCTTTGGGCAACTCCGGCTCCTGGGGTTTGCCTGCCACTGGCTGAGAAGCCTTTTCAATGGTCCAGACCAGTTTGTTGGCATCGCGCAGATCATCGTCTTCATCCTCTTCGATCAGTTCGTCGTCTTCATCGTCGTCATCCCAATCGAGTTCGTCGTCGCCGTTGTCATCTTCTTCGTCCCATTCGGGGTCATCGTCCAGGCCTACCGGCGGCTGAAGCCCGGTGCCTGGATCTGGAGCGCCTAAGTTGCTTGCGGCCTCAACGGCCTTTCCCCCGACAGGGGCATCCTCCTGGAAAGAGAGGCTGGTTTGCGCCGGATCTACTGGCTCAGCATCAGGTACGGCTGCTACCGGCGCCATGGTCATGCGGCCTACCGTCTCGTTGGCAAACGCCGTTGGAGCAGGCCGAATGGCCATTTCCTCTTCTACGGCTGGGACTTCGTAGGCATAGGGCAACACCTCGCTTTCTGGTTCGGGCCGGCCTCCATCTTGTGTGGTTTTGACCACCGGGATGTGGCGGACGAAGGGCTGAATGGTTCGGCCAGGAGCAGATGTGGCGGTGCGCAGGTGGGGCTCCGTGGAATTAGGCGTCGGCTTTGCCGGGGCAGCTTCGGGCTTTGCTTCCTGGCCGTTTAGCGGCAGCACTTTGCGGGCTGCCTGCTGGTTGTGCCCGCCGATTACCCGCTCATGGCTTTCAAACCCCGTAGCAATAACAGTAACGCTCAACTCATCGCCGAGCGATTCGTCCATGCAATTTCCCCAAATGATGTCGGACTCCATGCCGGCTGCTTCCTGCACGTATTCCGTGATTTCGCTGATCTCGTCCATGCGCACTTCAACACGACCAGAAGTAATGTTGAGCAACACGTGGCGGGCACCCTGAATATTGGTGTCGTTGAGCAACGGGCTTGAAAGCGCTGCTTCAACGGCGTCAATGGCGCGATTATCGCCAGAGGCGCGGCCAGTGCCCATGATGGCAACCCCGCTGTCGCGGAGCACCGTTTTGACGTCTTCGAAGTCAACGTTGACGTAACCGGGAATGGTGATGATTTCCGCAATCCCTTTGGCAGCAGTGGTCAAAACATCGTCGGCACGCGCAAAGGCTTCGGAGAAGGGCAGATCGCCGAATACTTCGCGAATCTTGTCGTTGACAATGACAATAATGGAATCTACGTGCTCTTTGAGCTCGGCAATGCCGCGACGGGCCTGCTCAACCCGCTTTTTGCCTTCGAACCCGAAAGGAAGCGTAACAATAGCTACCGTAAGGATTCCCATGTCGCGGGCAATGCGGGCCACCACTGGCGCACCACCGGTGCCCGTGCCGCCACCCATGCCTGCGGTGATGAAAACCATTTCGGTGTTCTTCTCCATCAACTCTTTGACCTCCTTGACTGACTCCAGCGTTGCGGCCTGCCCCTTTTCAGGGTGAGCTCCAGCGCCTCGGCCTTTGGTCAGTTCCGGACCGAGCTGAATGCGGTTGGGCACCGGGCTGGTTTCGAGCGCCTGTGCATCCGTATTGCAGATGACAAAGTTGACGTCCTTGATGCCCTGACGGAACATGTGGTTGACGGCGTTGCAGCCGCCGCCTCCAATGCCAATCACCTTGATGATCGAAGATTGTTCCTTAGGAAGATCGAAAAGCATGATGGATAATTTTTCGGGTCAGTTGTTGATGGTTTCCTGCTGATGCTTGCGGTTGTCGCGAATCGTGAGTCGTGTACCGTGTGTTGTGTATCGGGGGAAGGGCTTCTCCGGTTGAATCAGCGTTCGGAGAATTCTTCGGTGGCATCTACGTCTTCAAACCACCAGCCCAATGAGCGCTGCCAAAAGTCGCGCAGTTTCAAGCCAATGGGTTTGCCTCCGTTTGCGCTATGGCCACTGTTGGGGCCTCGCGAACCCGAGGCGGCCGCCACGGTTTCTTCGAGTGGCTGCTCCAGAAAGCGCGAATCCTGGAAGCCTTTCATGACAAGACCAATGGCCGTTGCATACATGGGATGGCCTATGGTCTGCAAGGTCTGGTCTTTGGTGTTGATCGCAAGGTGTTCGGTGGGCAACCCTACGCGGGCGTCCAAACCGGTGATGTATTCCGTGAGCTGGACCAGGTGGCGCAACTGGGAGCCGCCCCCTGTGAGAACAATTCCACCGATCAGTTTTTTCTCGTAGCCGCTTACCTGAATCTCGTAGTACACGTGCTCGATGATTTCCTCCACGCGGGCCTGAATGATACTGGCCAGATTGCGGGTGGAAATTTCTTTGGCGGTGCGGCCTTTAAGGCCAGGGATGGAAATGACTTCATTGCCCTGAAGTTCCGTGGCCAGGGCAGATCCAAATTTGACTTTGAGCTGCTCGGCCTGGTTCTTCATGATCATGCAGCCTTCTTTGATGTCTTCCGTGATGATGTTGCCCCCCAGCGGAATAACCGCGGTATGGCGAATGATGCCTTCCTGAAAAATGGCGATGTCGGTGGTGCCGCCACCGATATCCACCAGCGCAACGCCGGCTTCCTTTTCTTCTTCGCTCAGCACGGCATCTGCTGATGCAAGCGGCTCAAGGATGAGATCGCAAACTTTCAGACCGGCCTTATCCACGCATTTGTTGATGTTGCGGGCGGCGGTCATCTGACCGGTGATGATGTGGAAATTGGCCTCCAGGCGAATACCCGACATGCCGACAGGATCTTTGATGCCCTGTTCGTTATCCACGATGAATTCCTGGGGAAGCACGTGGATGATGCGATCGCCGGGAGGGAGCGCCAACTTGTGCATGTCCAGAATCAGGCGGTTGAGGTCTTCCTGGCTGATTTCCTTTTCCAGGCTGTCGCGGTGAATGATGCCGCGGTGTTGCATGCTTTTGATGTGCTGACCGGCAATGCCCACGTAAACCTCGCCAATGTCAATGTTAGCCTGGTTGCCCGCATCGGCAACAGCGGCCTTGATGGCCACCACAGTTTTGTCTATGTTGGCTACCACGCCGCGCATGACGCCAAAGGAGTCTGCCTTGCCCAGGCTGATCACTTCAATTTTACCGTGTTCGTTTTGGCGGGCCACGATAGCGCAAATCTTGGTGGTTCCGATATCCAACCCTACGATATAGCGTTCACTGAAATTCATGCGGATGTGCTTTCTGTAGTGCCGTGGTGGCGGTTCCAAAAGAGATTGTTCACTGTTGCTGCGCTTTGGTGCCGTAAACCAGATCCTGGTAGCGCAAATCCAAAACCTGGTAAGTATCCCAGCCGGTGTAGTTCAAGCCGTCCCGATAAACGGTTTCCAGCTTGTTGAACTTGGCTTCCAAATCCGATAAGCCGCCCAGTTTGATGACGTGATCCCCGATTTTGGGAACCAATTCATACTCGCCAGACGCTGTCCGGTGGATCTGCTCCACCAATGCTGCCAGGAAAGGATCTTCTCGGATAAACGTTGCCAGCCCCACTACCTCAGCCTGGGTTTCTTCATCGGCTGCCTCCATTCCGGTCAGCACAGGAACCCTCGCTGTGAATGTACGGGTCGATGGCATCTTTTCTCCATGTATATCCAGGTAATAGCTAACACCTTTGTTGTGAATAACTCGAAGCATGGGAACCCGTTGCTCCACGTGAACACAAAGCGCCCCTCCGGAACCAAACCAGGCTTCCGCATCTTGCACATGCGGCAGTTCTTCTAAACTGAGTTCCAAGGCAGCAAGGTCTATCTGGTCCAGAGGCATCCCGGCAAAAGTATCCCGGTCGAGCTCGCCCATTCTGTCCCTAATTGTTTGAGGGTCAATGAAAAACAAATCTTGAGTTCCATCCATAGAAATTTGTACGGAAGAACAAACCCGCTCCTTCTCGCCGGCAGCAGCACTGATTAACAAGCCGATGAACAACGCTGTGAGCGCCAACAGCGAACCATTGCGCAAAAACGATTTCCACCGACCCCCCATGTTTTTCCACTTAGGTACTTTCATCTGTGCAAAAGTTTGTGTGATCTGGATGCAATAGCCGCCCCATCAGACGGGTAAGTTTTGAAGCGTCTCTACCAGGGGTTCCACCAGGCGGTCAATGTCGCCCGCACCGACGGTGAGCAAGAGTGCCGGTTGCAAGGCGGCAATACGCGCTAAGGCCTGTGCGCGCGGCAATACTTCAACGGGCCGCCTTTCCGGCCGCGCCTCGATCAGCGCCGCCAGCCACTCGCTGTCGATGCCCGCAATCGGCAATTCACGCGCCGGGTAAATGGGCAACAGCAACACCCGGTCGGCTCTGCTTAAGGCTTCGGCAAAGTCTGGTCCAAGGTCGCGGGTGCGGCTGAACAAGTGTGGTTGAAAGAGGACGGTCAGCGGTCGCCGGCCGTGAATCCGACGAACAGATTCCAACAAACGACGAATTTCTTCGGGGTGATGCGCGTAGTCATCCAACAGGACATGCGCCGGTGTTTGCAGCCGGTACTCAAAGCGGCGGCGTATTCCTTGAAACGAAGCCAGGGCTTCGGCTATTTCATCTTCCGGAATGTCCAGCAATTCGGCAACGCTAATGGCCGCCAGCGCATTTTCTACGTTGTGCAGACCCGGCCAGCGAAGTGTAAACTCGCGGCTGCCCCGGTTGAGCACAAAACGGCTGCCGTCCTCGCCGGTATGCACTTGCCGGCACCAGCGATCGGCGCTCTGTTCGGTAAGGTCATAACTCAGGCTGCGACCGGGAAAATGCTCGTGAACTTCCAGGCCCCAACGAGCCACCAGATGGCCGCCCGGTTGAATCTGGCCCACAAAATCGGCAAAAGCATGGCGCACCGCGTCCTGGTCGCCGTAAACATCCAGGTGATCGCTGTCCACTGCCGTAACAACGGCTATGTTTGGTTCCAATTGCAGGAAGGAACGGTCAAACTCATCCGCCTCCACAACCATCAGATCCGGATTGCTGCTCACAAAGTTGCTCTGGAAATTGGAAGCAATTCCCCCGAGAAATGCCGTGCAACCCCTCCCACTCGACTGCAAAATATGCGCAATCAGGGCGGACACAGTCGTCTTGCCATGCGAGCCGGAAACCGCAATCGTGAAATGGTCTTGCGTCAATGCCCCCAACACCTGCGCGCGCTTTAGCAGCGGCAAATTCAGCGCACGAGCCCGCAGCAATTCCGGAAAATCCGTAGGAATGGCCGGGGTGTAAACCACAAGAGCGCTGCCGTCATTAGCCAACGCATCGATCTCTTCGGGGCGCGCGTCAAAATGAATGGCCATGCCCTCGCGCTCCAGCTGTGCCGTCAAGGGGCTGGGCGTCTTGTCATAACCAGAAACCTGCAGGCCCAACCCGTGAAAATAGCGGGCCAAAGCACTCATGCCGATGCCTCCGATGCCCAGGAAGTAGACCGTTTTTAAGGTTTTAAAATCGATCATAGCCTGGAATTTTTTGAGGCAGTTTCGGGCGAAGGGCTTAGGAGCGCGAGCACCTCATCCGCTATTTGACGGGTGGCATCGGGCCTTGCCAGCTCGCGGATACGGCGGGACAATTCCCCGCTGGCTTGCGGGTCATTGACCAGGTTTAAGATAGCCGGCACCAAGTGCAAAGCAGCTTCCGTATCGCGCACCAGTACGGCTGCTTTTCGGGCTACAAGCGCCTGGACGTTTTTGGTCTGGTGGTCTTCGGCCACATTGGGCGAGGGAAGCAGAATCACTGGCTTGCCTACAATGCACAATTCAGAGATGGTGCCTCCTGCCCGCGAGACAATCCAGTCAGCTGCGGCATAAGCGGCATCCATGCGGCGCACAAAATCCAGAACGCGCACCCGCGGTGATTCAAGACCTTGGTACGCAGCGCGATAGGTTTTACCGGTTTGCCAGATCAGTTGCAGCCCGGCGGCGAGGAGTTGGTCCATGCCTGCGGCGATGGCTTCGTTGATGACCCTGGCTCCTAAACTTCCGCCCGTGATGAACAGGGTTTTGCGCGAAGGGTCTAAGCCAAATTCGCGGAGGGCTTCATCGCGAGGCAAGAGCGGGCCGGTGATGTTTTCCCGAACAGGATTTCCAGTCAGCACCACGCGATCGGCCGGAAACCATTGCTCCATGCCCTCAAACGCTACACATACTTTATTTGCCTTTTTTCCCAGCAGGCGATTGGTTACGCCTGGGTAAGAATTCTGTTCCTGCAAGACCGTCGGGATGCCCTGCCATTGTGCCACGCGAAGGACCGGACCACTGGCGTAACCGCCGGTCCCTATGGCAACTTCCGGTTTAAAATCGCGAACTACCCGCCAGGCTTTGTAGAGGCTGCCCAACAACCGGAAGGGAAACAAGAGGTTTTGCGCCGTTAACCTGCGCTGAAAACCGGCGATATCCAGACCCACAATGCGGTATCCCGCCTCTGGCACTTTATCCATTTCCATGCGGCCCTTTGCTCCTACAAACAAAAACTCGGTGCCCGGTTCGCGCCGTTGCAACTCAGCGGCGATAGCCAATGCGGGGAAAACATGCCCCCCCGTTCCCCCACCGCTGAGGATAACGCGCAGGGCGTTTCGCCTGTGGTCTCCACCGGAATCAGCGTAATTAATAGTATGTTGTGCAGCGCTGCTCATGGACCTGTTTCTACAAAATGACAGCGATCACGCGGGAACAGGCAGAGCCCCTTCCCCCTCCTCTTCTCCGGTTTCCAGATGTTCAAACTCGCTTCGGGCATCCATGCCCAAATCGCGGCTCACCGAAAGAATGATTCCTATGGCAATGCTGGTAAACCACATGGACGTTCCCCCCATGCTGATCAAAGGAAGCGTCAGTCCGGTAACCGGAAACAAGCTGACGGCCACTCCCATGTTCACAAAGGCCTGTATGGTCAGACTCAACCCCAACCCGATGGCCAGCAAGGCGCCAAAGGGATTGGGTGTCTTGATGACAATGCGCATGCATCGGTAGAAAAAAGCCAGGTAAAGCAGCAGAATGACGCCGGCACCGAAGACCAGTCCGTATTCCTCCAAAATGATGGCGAAGATGAAGTCAGAATAGGGGTGCGGTAAAAAATTTCGCTGGGAACTGTTGCCCGGCCCAACCCCAAACAGTCCCCCTTGGGCGATGGCAATTTTAGCTTGTTCTGTTTGAAAAGACTCGGTGGCTTCACCCCCGGCGAAGCTTTCTACCCGCGCCTTCCAGGTTCCCATCCGGCCCGGCAGATTCTCTTCCGGCACAAAGTAGATGAACACGGCTAACAGAGCGAGCATGAGGACGGCTGAACCCAGCATCCCTGCCATGTATTTCATGCCCATTCGACCAATAAAAAGCAACAGCAGGCAGGTGAAAAAGAGCACACAAGCTGAAGAAAGGTTGGCCGGGGCAATCAGCAAGCAGGTAACCAGAATGGGCAACACCACCGGCACAAAACCCTCGCGAAAATTCTGCACCAGGTGCTGACGACGCGACAACATGCGCGCCGTGTACATAATCAACGCCAACTTGGCGAGGTCGGATGTTTGAAAGGTCAGCTCAATGCCTGGCAGAGTAATCCAACGGGCAGCTTCGTTGACCCGTGAACCCCAAATCAGGGTATAGGCCAGCAAAGGCACGGAGAGGTACATGGCCAATTGCGCCAAACGAGAGTAAATCTTATAGTTGGCCAGGCTGGCCAGGTACATGAGGCCCAGTCCAAAGACCAGCAGCAGCAAGTGTTTGATCAGGTAGTACTCCGTATTGCCTGACTGATACTTATAGGCTAACGTGCCGGTGCTGCTGTACACCGCCAAAATAGAATACAGCGACAGGCCGATAACAATCAGCCAGAGGTATTTGTCGCCGCGAAGATGAGCCAAAAGTGTTTTCACGAGAGCGTATTATCAGCCTGCATTTAAAAACGTTCCATAACCAGGACCATGTTGTCCTCCCGGCCAGATTTATTGCTTAGAGAGCCTTGACAGCCATCTTAAATTGCCAGCCGCGGTCTTCGTAATTCCGGAACAGGTCAAAACTGGCACATGCCGGGCTGAGCAACACCGCATCGCCGGGGTTGGACAGATGGTAGGCCATGCGAACGGCTTCAACCATGCTTTGCGTGTTCACCATCAAGTCCACGTGGCGTGAAAAGGCATCGTGCAGTTTGCGGTTGTCTGTGCCCAGGCAGATGACAGCTTTTACTTTCTTGCGAACCAACTCCGTAAGTTGGGAGTAATCATTGCCCTTGTCCACGCCTCCGGCAATCCAAATCACAGGCTTATCCATGCTTTCCAGCGCGTACCAGGTAGAGTTGACATTGGTGGCTTTGGAGTCGTTGATAAAGTCAACGCCGTGTACTTTAACGACACTTTCCAACCGGTGCTCCAATGCGCGAAAGTCCATCAGGCTCTCCCGGATTGCATCCTTGCGAACCTCGAGGACTCGCGCTGCTATAGAAGCTGCCATAGAATTGTAAATGTTATGTTTTCCCTGGAGCGCGAGTTCGTAAATGGACATGGAAAAGTTGTTTTGCTGGTTGTTGAGGCTAAGGTTGACGTGAAGCTGGTTGTCTTCTACCCAGGCTCCCCGTTCAAAAGGGCCGTTTAGGGCGAAGGGGATGCGTTGTCCGGCGAGTGTTGAGGCGTTGACCCGGGTGTTGGTCTCCGGATCATCGGAACAATAGAGAAAGTAATCGCTGGCGGTTTGGTTTTCGCCAATGCGCAACTTGGCTGCAGCATAACGATCCATACTGTGATCATAGCGATCCAGATGGTCAGGAGTAATGTTGAGCAGCACAGCAATGTGCGGCCGAAACGTCTGGATATTGTCCAATTGGAAGCTGGAAACTTCCAGGACGGCGTAGGCCGGATCGCGCTCCAAAACCACTTGGGCAAAACTGTTGCCGATGTTGCCGGCCACAACCGCATCTAAACCACCGCGCTTAAGCAAATGGCCGGTCAACGCCGTGGTCGTGGTTTTCCCGTTGCTGCCGGTAATGCCAATGATGGTGGCCTTGCTGTGCTGTGCAGCAAATTCAATCTCAGAAATGACGGGAACACCCGCTGCCAGATAACCCGCTACCAACGGAGAGGAATCCGGAATACCCGGGCTTTTGACAATCAACTCCGGAGCATAAGCTGCCGCGCGTGCATGCCCTTGCTCTTCGCAGTCAATTTCGGCCGCCGTAAGTTTTTCTTTGTACTGGGGAAGAAGGGTTCCCGCGTCGCTCAACAGCACGTCGTAGCCCTTGGATGCGGCCAATAAAGCTGCTCCGGTACCGCTCTCCTTTCCCCCGAGTATAAGCAGGCGAATGGCCATTAGCGCACTTTTAGGGTTACGATGGAGACCACGGCCAAGAGAATGCCGATGATCCAAAAACGGGTGACAATCTTGGTTTCGGGAAAACCGAGCTTCTGGTAGTGGTGATGCAGCGGGGCCATGCGGAAAATGCGGCGGCCTTCGCCATACTTTTTACGGGTGTAGCGGAACCAGGAAACCTGCATCACCACCGAAAGGTTCTCAATCAGGAAAATGCCGCACAGCACTGGTATCAACAGCTCTTTGCGCACGGCAATAGCCAGCGTGGCGATAATGCCGCCGATGGCCAGACTGCCGGTATCGCCCATGAACACCTGCGCGGGAAAAGCATTCCACCAAAGAAAACCGATGCAGGCGCCCACAAAAGCTGCGGAGAACACCACCAATTCGCCTGAATCGGGAATGTACATGATGCCCAGGTACTCCGCGAGTACCGTATTGCCGCTGACATACGCAAAGAGCAAGAGGGTAAACACGATGATCGCCGACGTTCCGGTGGCCAGGCCGTCCAGCCCGTCCGTAATGTTCGCTCCGTTTGAAACCGCTGCAATGATCAGAATCATGATGCCGATGAACACCACCGGGAAGGCCCAGCCCTGAACCTGCGCCGGCAAAAACGACACCAGAAACTGGTAGTTGAAGTCATTGTTCTTGAGGAAAGGAAACGTGGTCTTGGTGCGCCGGGTATCGTGGGTGCGCCAAAGCCCGGACTCCAGCACGACGCCACTTTCCAACACGGAATCGGCGCGCGTTACCAAAACGGGGTTGCCCACAGGAACACCATCTTCCATGGCGTAGTGGTACCAGGTGTCGTGCTCGCGAACCTGCACCTCAGGATGAAACAGAATAACTGATCCTACGATCAGGCCTAAACCAACCTGGCCCAAAATTTTGAACCGGCCCGCCAGTCCCTCCTTGTTCTTGCGGAAGACCTTGATGTAATCGTCCAGAAAGCCGATTGCGCCCATCCAAACGGTGACCAGCACCATGAGCTGGATATAGACGTTGGTCAAATCCGCGACCAGCAAAACCGGAATCAAAATGGCGCCCAGAATCATAATTCCTCCCATGGTAGGAGTTCCCTGCTTGCTCATCTGGCCTTCCAGACCGAGGTCGCGAACGGTTTCGCCAACCTGCTGACGCCGCAGGAGGCTGACGATCCTTCCCCCGAAAACGATGCTGATGACCAGCGACGTCAACACGGCAAGAGCCGCGCGAAAGCTGAGGAACGAAAACAACCCGGCGCCGGGCAGCTCCGTGGTGCGATCCAGGTATTCAAAGAGGTGGAACAGCATCAGCGACCCAGGTTTTGAAAGGTTTCCAGCAACACGACACGGTCGTCAAAGGGATGCCGGACACCGGCAATCTCCTGGTACTTTTCGTGGCCCTTGCCGGCTACCAGCACAATGTCGCCGGGGCTGGCTAACATGCAGGCTGTTCGAATGGCCTCGCGGCGGTCCGGCTGCGTCAACACGCGGCTCTGGAAGGGGAGCTCCACACCGGTCAGCATTTCCTCCAAAATGGCCTGAGGATTTTCAGAGCGCGGGTTATCAGCCGTAAGCACAACCTTTTCCGATAACTGACAAGCCACCTTGGCCATGATCGGGCGCTTGGCGCGATCGCGGTCGCCGCCGCAGCCAACGACCGTGATCACGCGCTCGCCGCCGGAACGGATGGAGCGGATGGTACTCAGTACCTTTTCCAATGCATCGGGGGTGTGGGCGTAGTCCACAATGCCGACCAATTTATCGTTGGCACTTAGCACGTAATCAAAACGACCCTCTGCGGAGCGCAACCTACTCATTTCGCGCAGCACTTCTATCGGCTCCTGCCCTAACAACACGGCCGTACCGTACACCGCAAGCAGGTTGTAAGCATTGAATTCGCCGATCAACAAGCTGTGCAGCTCGCGATTGTCCACCAGCAATTGCAGGCCGCTAAATCCACTTTCCAGCAATTTGCCTTTATAATCAGCCGGGGCGCGAAAGGCGTAAGTGTGCACCGCAGCTTTGGTGTTCTGCACCATGACCGGACCGCGTTTGTCGTCCGCATTCACCAAAGCATGCGCAGCTGCGGGAAGGTCATCAAAGAGTTTCTTCTTAGCCGCGATGTAGTGCTTCATGTCACCGTGGTAGTCCAGGTGATCATGGCTCAGGTTGGTAAACACCGCGACATCAAAAACTAAGCCCGCAATCCGTCGCTGATCAATCGCGTGCGAACTCACTTCCATGAACACATGGCTGCAACCGGCTTCCACCATGTCGGCCAGGAGCGCTTGAAGACTGACTGGATCAGGAGTAGTGTGGGTGGCGTTCAAAACACGGTCCCCAATGCGGTTCTCCACCGTGGACAACAACCCGACCTGGTAGCCCAATCCCCGAAACAAACGATGCAACAGCGTAGCTACGGTCGTTTTGCCGTTGGTGCCGGTAACCCCGGCTAAGACCAACTTGGTGGAAGGGTTGTCGTAGTAATGAGCAGCCACGAGGCCGATAGCCTGGCGGCTGTCCTCTACCACAATATAGGTTACGTTACTTTGCAAGCCTTCCGGCAAACGCTCACACAATACAGTAGAGGCACCCCCGGCCACAGCCTTAGGAATAAAATCATGGCCGTCGCGCTGGGTTCCGGGCAAGGCAGCAAACAACCAACCTTTGCCTTGAAACCGGCTATCCAGCGACACGGCACTGATCTCC
>WGOA01000027.1 GCA_016124275.1 Bacteroidota bacterium | reverse complement strand
GGCCCTCGCAGAGCGCTGGCAAATCCGTTAGTTTTGCACCGCTATGCCGCGAAAATCCAACACTTCCTCCCGATTCCGGTGGCTTTGGGGTCTTGCGGCAGGTGCCATTTTGGCCATCCTCCTGGGCGTGTTCGGATGGCCTTGGTACCGGGCCCTCGAAAAACCCAATACGCGCACGCCGCAGGGTCATCCTGTTTCGCTGTTCGTGCGGGATACCTGCGATTTTGAAGACCTGATTGTCCTGTTGCGCCAGCAGGATATCCTGATTCGCGAACAGGATTTCAGGCGCATCGCAACGCTCATGCAATACGGCCCGGACATTAAACCGGGGCATTACCTCATCCGGGACTCCATGAGCAACCGCGACCTGATCACGCCCTTGCGGCAGGGGCATCAGGATCCTGTTCGGGTAACCTTCACCCGGCTGCGCCATACCGATCGCCTCGCCGCCAAAGTGGCCACTAAACTCAGCGTGGACTCCGCCGGGTTGGCTTTTTTCCTGCGTCAGCCCGACTCGCTCCTCCAGTTTGACCTGACCCCTGAAACTGCCCTGGGCGCCTTTTTGCCCAACACCTATGAGTTTTGGTGGAACACCAACGAGTGCCAATTCGTCAAACGCATGCTCCAGGAGCGGGATCGGTTCTGGCAGGCAGAAGGACGTTTGGAAAAAGCGGGCGAAATGGGGCTGACCCCAGAGCAAGTAACGGTTCTGGCCTCCATTGTTGAGGAAGAACAAAACGCCCTTCCCGATGAATGGCCCACCATAGCCGGGCTTTATTTAAACCGGTTGCGCAAAGGCATGCCGCTTGAAGCGGATCCAACCATCAAATTCGCCATGGGGCGGTTTGACCTGAAACGCGTGTATTTAAGCTACATTGAAGAAACGGCGGATTCGCCTTTTAACACCTACCGGAATCCGGGTTTGCCGCCGGGTCCCATATGCACACCAAGCCCCCGGGGCATTGACGCGGTGCTCAACGCCCAGGATCACGACTACCTTTTTATGTGTGCCAAAGCAGACTTTTCGGGCTACCACGCTTTTGCTGTTTCACACCAGGAACACATTCGAAATAGAAATTTATATACTGCTGCACTCAACCGCCGCGGCATCCGTTAAGGTGGCCGGAGGCTTTTTGTAGGCAAACGGCCTGAGCTTTGGTATTTTTGCACGGTGTATACCTCAACCACAGTGCTTAGAGTCCGATACGGCGAAACCGACCGCATGGGCTTTCTCTTTCACGCCCATTACGTCAATTATTACGAAGTAGCCCGGACAGAGTCTATCCGCCAATTGGGCCTTACTTACCGATCTATCGAAGATGAAGGCATCATCATGCCCGTAACAGATGTAATGGTTAAGTATTTGTTGCCGGCCCATTACGATGAACTCATTACCATCCATTCCACCATTGCCAAACTGCCGGAAGTCAGAATGGTCATCAACGCTGAGATGCTCAATGAAAGCGGGCAGGTCATCAATCGGTCAGAGGTGAAGTTGGCCTTTCTTAACGCGGCGTCCAAACATATCTGCCGGGCACCGGAAAGTTTGCTGAACGCCTTCCGGCCATTTTTCGCATCCGAATCCGCATCTTGAAAAAACCCAGGAACTGGCTGGCTCGCTATCGGTTTGCCCTTTTGCGAATGGGCTGGATCCGATTTGTCATTCGCAAACTCAAAACCAGCAGCTTGCCAGGTTTTGAGAAAATTCCCATTTGGGATGTGGTGCATTTCTTTTGGCTGGAGGCGCGGCGGGATCGGCTGACTGTGCGGGCAAGTTCCATGGCATTCAGCTTTTTGCTGGCCACCTTCCCGAGCTTGCTGTTCTTTTTTACGCTTGTTCCCTACATCCCAATTCCCAACCTGGACAAAGCTGTTCTTTCTACCCTGAGTGCGCTCATGCCGGAAGAAGCCCTGGGGTTTATCCGCGTTTCTGTCAACGACATTTTTGCCAACCAACGCCCGGAACTGCTCTCTTTTGGTATTGTCCTGGCCTTCATTTTTGCGACAAACGGCGTCAACTCCATGATCGCCTCGTTTAACAAACAACATCCGAGCTACGTCAAGCGAAGTTTCTGGCAGCTCCGCGGGGTATCCATTCAGTTAACCCTGTTCATTTTCCTGCTCTTTATTGGTTCGCTTATCCTCATTATTGGCGGCAGGGAATTTCTGAATTGGATGGAGCGCCGTTATCCGGTTGACATCCGCTTTGAGCTGCAAATGCTGGCGGTATTCCGGTGGCTGGTTATTGTTTTCCTCTATTTTGGCGTGATCTCGCTTATTTACTACTACGGCCCTTCGCGCAAGAAGCGCTGGAGGTTTATTACACCGGGCTCTACCTTGGCTACTGTTTTATCCATTCTCTCCACCTTGGGTTTTGCCTATTTCGTTTCGCGTTTTGGGGTTTACAACCAGGTTTACGGTTCACTGGGTGCCCTGATCGTGTTCATGATTTGGATGAACATCAACACCTTTGTCATCCTGGTTGGCTTTGAGTTGAACAATTCTATCCTCATGAATCGCCACCTTCGGCTGGAGCATAGCACTAAAAGCGATGCCGGCGAATGAACTTGACCCAGACGCTGCGTTATCAGCGGGCTTTGGTTATTTTTGCCCCGGAGGATTGGCAGAGCGGTCGAATGCGGCGGTCTTGAAAACCGTTGTGCCTTCGGGTACCGGGGGTTCGAATCCCTCATCCTCCGCTGATAAAAGGGGCAACGCAGTGGGTCTTATCGTCCTTGCGTTCCTTTGGTTGGCTGCAATTTCATCCTTTGCATGATTTTTCAGTCATTTTTGTTTTGCGTCTGTGGAAAAGGAAGGTTCTCCGGGCAGGGTAGTCAGGGTTTTTCCTGATTATGTTTGATTGTTGTTCCGTTTCCGGCAGTAAACCGGAAGGAACCGATTCATTCTTGCAACGTGAACCCAACGCATCGCTCTATCTCCAGCTCAAAATGTTTATCGTTGAATGGCGCAACGCATTGCGTCGCACCACGCGTTAATGCGCGCCAGGCATTGCCTTTTTTGCGCCGCCTCCGCGATCGGTCAGCAGGTATGCTGCTCCTCGCTTTTCTGGTGCAGGCCCATCTTTTGCTTGGGGAAGGGCTTTTGCCAAAGGCTGCAGGCGCATTTCCGGCTTCCAATCGTTCAAGCGCTGCACACAGTGGTGGCATGTCCGTAACAGTTACTGTCCTGGTCAACTACAACGGAGAAGATGTCACGTGCGTTGGCGCATGCAACGGTGTCGTCATCGCGGCGCCAACGGGCGGCACGCCCCCCTACACGTACCTTTGGGAAGATGGTCAAACCAACCAGGTTGCTATCGGGTTGTGCGCGGGCACCATCAATGTAACCGTCACGGACGCCACCGGAACCGAGTCTGCGGTGGGGGGCATCACCTTGAACGACCCTATTCCGCTGGTAGTTACCGCAGTGCCGTTTGCTTTCGCCGGTGGCTACAACATCAGCTGTTTTGGCTTGAGCGATGGACAGATCACGGCCTCATCGGTTGGGGGGGTGGGGGGCTACTCCTATTTCTGGAGCGATGGACAATTGGGTCCATCTGCACTAAGTGTTCCCGCAGGCAGCATTTTTGTCCAAGTCACGGATGCCAATGGATGCACCGATCTGGACACGGTCATCATGCAGGAACCCGCTCCGTTGAGCGCAAGCCTTTCCACCGTTTTACCCATTTCCTGCGCGGGCAGAACGGACGGCAGCATCAACCTGGTCATGAGCGGTGGCAGCGCCCCGTTTAGCTATGCCTGGGCGGATGGATCAACGAGCGCAGTGCGAACGGGCTTGTCACCGGGTAGTTATGCCGTCTCGGTCAGCGATCTGGTCGGTTGTGAATTTGATACGGTCTTTTCAATCGGCAACAGCCCTGTTCTGCAGGTATCCCTGCAAAACCTGCTCCCGGAATCCTGCCCCGGACTCGCGGACGGCGGGGCCGATGTAGCTCCGTTGGGCGGTACCCCTCCCTATACGTACCGATGGACCAATGGGCTAAGCACACAGGATGCAGTTGGCCTGAGCGCGGATGAATACCTGCTCACGGTGCGCGACAGCCGTGGCTGCACGGCCACCCTTCCTGTGACCATACCGGATGGAAGTCCGATAACGGTCAGTGCCCTCAAGGTTAATCCGGCCTGCAACAAATCGGATGGGGCAATCCATCTTCAGGTCAGCGGAGCGGATGGCGGACTTTCTTACCTGTGGAGCGACGGCCAAACGTCCGCATCGGCCACCGGGCTGGCGGCCGGTGCTTACGACGTGATTATCATGGACGGCTCCTGCATGGTTTCGCGGCGCTACTTGCTGGACAACAGCAGCGAATTGTCGCTCATCACCCTGCCAACAGAAACGGCGTGCAACGCGGCTACCGGTACGGCCGAAGCACTGGTGAGCGGGGGAAGTACCCCGTATGCCTGGTTGTGGAGCAATGGGCAGACGACCCAAACAGCTACCGTACTGGATGCGGGTTGGTACGAAGTTGCTGCTACCGATGCCACGGGTTGTGTGGTGCACGGCCAGGCCCTCATTGAACGAGCCGATGACCTCGCGTTAAGTGCGGTCGTTGTTCCCCCGACCTTTTGCGGGGCCAACAGTGGGGTGGCCACCGTCGCAGCAGGTGGCGGCGCCCCACCGTATAATTTCTTATGGAGTTCAGGTTCCGGAACAAGCTCGGCTTCCGGTCTGCGATCCGGCTTGTACAGCGTGCGTGTCAGTGACATCAACGGATGCGTGGATACGCTTCGGGTTGCCGTGGAAGATGCCGCCTTGTTGCTCAGCATCAACGGCTCGCCTGCCTTTTGCGGAGCGTTTAGCGCAGGAGCTACCTCGGTGCTGAGTGGTGGCAGCGCGCCTTACCGATACCGCTGGTCCAATGGCGACACAACGGCTGCTATCAGTGGGTTGCCCGCGGCAGTTTACACGTTGGTTGTGCGCGACAACGGTGGTTGCCTGGCTGTGGAGTCCATTGCGTTGCAAGGGTCTGCCGGCGTTCTGGCCGAAGCGGATGTCCAGGGAATTTCCTGCGAATCGCTGCAGGATGGGGCTATCTCGGTTCATGTTCTGGAAGGCGTACCGGCATTTGAGGTATCCTGGACGGATGGATTTATTGGAGCAGATCGCATGGACCTTCCGCCATTGGTCTATACTGTGGCCATCCAGGACCAGGCAAATTGCATTGCCTCCGGTCCTGTTGCTGTTGGCGATGGCTGCGACGTGCCCTTGGATGCTGTGGACGATTTTGTCGAGGCCATTGAGGGCTTGCCCACCGGTGTAGAGGTTCTGCTCAATGACAGCTATCCGGACCGGGACGATATTTTTGTTGTCCTGGTCAGCGGCGCCAGCGAAGGCACGGTTTCACCCGGGGGTGATGGCATTTTTGTTTACAGCGCACTGGAAGGGTTTACCAGCCTGGATAGTTTTGCTTATGCCTTGTGCAACGGGTTTGGCCTTTGCGATACGGCCTGGGTGTACGTGACGGTATTGCCGGAATTTCAAATTCCCGATGCATTCAGCCCGAACGGTGACGGCATCAATGACTTTTTTGATATCCGGGGAATTGACGCCTACCCGGACAACAACCTTGTGTTGATTAACCGCTGGGGATCTGAAGTCTTTCGGGCAGAAGGGTACCTCGGTGGCTGGAACGGCGTGACCGAAAATGGGGCTGAGTTGCCTATTGGTACCTATTTCTACCGCCTGGAACTCGGGCCGGGACTGGATGTATTGTCGGGTTACTTAGTCCTGCACCGATGATTACCTGCCACCGATCCCCAATCACCTGACCAGACCTATTATGCAACTTTACGCTTTCCGTTCTGCTCTGCTTGCATTGTTGGCCCTTGCCAGCCTGAGCGAGGTTCGCGCACAACAGGACTATCAATTCACCCAGTTTGCGTTCAACAAATTGGCGCTGAATCCTGCATACGGTGGCACGGACAACCTGATCAGTTTAACCAGTTTGTACCGCCGCCAATGGTCTGGGTTGGCAGGAGCACCCCAAACGGTTACCCTGGCCGGGCACGCGCCCGTTTTTCACAACCGGATCGGTCTGGGTTTGCTGGTGTATGATGATCGCATTGGGGTAACCCATGATTTAGGGGTTTACACCACCTACAGCTATAAGGTTCCCCTTGGCGGATCCGTCCTCTCGCTCGGTTTGCAGGCGGGTTTCCAGAATTACCGCGCCTCGTTGAACGAGCTCAGCCCACTGACTTCCGGCGATGCTGCCTTTGCTCAAAACCTCAACAGTTTCCACCCCAATGCGGGCTTTGGCATTTACTGGTACCGACCGGGTCGCGCCTATGCAGGAATCAGCGTACCCCGATTGATCGAAAACAAGCTCGAAGACGTCGCGCCGGAGGCTCCCGAGAACAGCATGCTTACCCGCCACAGCTACCTGATGGGCGGCTATGTGCAACCCATAAACCGCAACCTAAAGTTTCGCCCGTCAGGCTTGTTGAAGTTTGCCGGACCAGGCGAGCAAAGCGCGCCGCTCAGTGTTGAATTGAACCTCAGCGCACTGTTGGCTGAACGCGTTTGGCTTGGTGCAGCCTGGCGTTCATCCGATGCCGTTGGGGCGATGGCGGAGTTTATGATCAGCGACCAACTCATGGTAGGATATGCCTACGATTTTGGTATTGGCGCTTTAGCTGGTGTCCACGGCGGATCGCATGAAGTTATGCTCCGTCTGGAATTGATTGCCGACAAGAATGCGGCCATCACTCCTCGTAAAATCAAATACTTTTGATCGTGATAAAGACGATCCTTTTGCTCTTGGCCGTATTGCTGGCTGGAATGTCTGGTGCAGTGGCCCAGAATGCGACGACCCCTGCGGCGGAATCTGCTGTTCCAAAAGGCAAACTAAAGCGGGCTGAACAATTGTTCAGTCAGCTGGCTTTTACTGCGGCCATTCCCCTTTACGAGGAACTGGCTGAGCAAAGCGATGATCCTTTTGTTCGCATGCGTTTAGCAGATGCATATCGGTTGACGGATAACTTTAATGCTGCCGAACAGTGGTACGCCACCCTGGTATCTGTCGATACAATCGACCCATTGTATAAATATTACTATGGACAAGCTTTGATGGCCAATGAAAAGTACGCCCAGGCCAGGGGTTGGTTCGAAGCTTTTTCCAAGGCGCGGCCCGATGATCCCCGCGGAGCTAACCTGGCGGAAGCCTGCCGATCCATTGACGCTTTAGTGAGTCAGAGTTTCCCTGCGGAGATCGTTACCTTGCCCATAAACACCGCGCGCTCGGAGCTTGGACCGGCCTATTGGGGCAGCGATAAACTGTTGTTTGCTGCCGATAGGGATACCATTCTCGGCGTTCGCCGAAACAACGATTGGTACGATGCACCCTTTTTGGATTTTTACTCGGCAGCGCTCGATGAAGAGGGGATGATTGCGCGGGCGAAGGCACGTCCCCTTCGGGGCAAGGTTAACGGACCCTACCACGAAGGTCCCGGCCAACTCAGCGGCGAAAACATTTTGTACTACAGCAGCAGCCAACCCAAAGCAACCAGCGGTGTGGATGGAAACCCAACCCTAAGGGCGGGCTTGACCAAACTGCATATTCAAAAGGCTAAGGTCGATGGCTCCGGGCGCTGGATGCCCACGGACGAAACTGCCCTTCCATTCAATAATCCCGAGTATTCCTGTGCGCATCCTGCACTAAGCGCTGATGGACTTTGGATGATTTTCAGCAGCGATAAACCTGGGGGCTTTGGCGGCAGTGACTTGTACCTGAGCCAGTTGAAAGCAGATGGTTCTTCTTGGTCAGACCCGATAAACCTGGGCGGCAACGTCAATACTCCTGGCGATGAGATGTTTCCGTTCTGGCATGAAAACGGTACGCTGTATTTTGCCTCTGATGGACTTCCCGGTCTAGGCGGCTTGGATGTTTTTGAAACGCGGCAGGACAATGCTTCCTGGCAAATTCCCCGCAATCTTGGAAAGCCGATCAATTCTTCACGCGACGATTTCGGGTTGATTTTTGATGAGAAGCTTGCCCGGGGTTTTGTCGTATCCAATCGTTTTGGAGGAGCGGGACGAGATGATTTGTACGGCGTGGTGAGCACAGGCATTGAATTGGCCGGCACGGTAAGCAATGTTTTTACCGGACAAAAAATCAGTGGGGCGCTGCTCAGACTGCGTCAGTCAGGGCAGGAGCGCGAGCGCATCATCAGCGATGCCGCTGGCAGTTATCGCTTTGCCGTAGGAACGCGACGCCAGTATGAATTAGTGGTTTCGGCTCCCGGCCATATTCAGAAGGTAGTTCCCGTAGAAATCGGAGACCTCAGTTTTCCTTCATCCGTCCAGGTTGATGTTGCGCTGGAGGATACCTTGCTGCTCAAACTTGTGGTGCAGGTGGTGGATAAAGATTCCCGGGCACCATTGACCGATGCGCGCGTCATGGTGTACAACAAATGCACCAATGTTAACACCGAAGTACCGGCAGATGAAGATGGCATTTTGCGCATCAGGCTGGAACCCAACTGCACCTTTTATGTAGCTGGACGAAAGTTGGGCTACCTGGATGACAACGAAGTGGTCAGCACGATGGGCATTACAGAGTCTTCAGAAATGGCGGCTGTTTTGGAATTGATTGAGATCAAGGAGGATCTGGTCATTGAACTCAAGAACATTTACTATGATTACGGCCGCTACTACATCCGCGAGGACGCTGTAGGCGACCTGGACAATCTGGCGGGGCTGATGGAGCAATACCCTTCGCTTAAGATCGAGATTTCCAGTCATACGGACAGCCGCGGGAGCGATGAATACAACAAGGGACTTTCGCAGAAGCGTGCGGAGACTTGCGTGGATTACCTGGTCACCAAAGGCATCAGCGCCGATCGTTTAGTGGCTCGCGGGTACGGGGAATATGTGTTGCGAAACGATTGTGCTAACGGTGTTGAATGCAGCGAAGAATTGCACCAGGTCAACCGGCGCACAGAATTCAAAGTGCTGAGTTTTGATCGCGTGCTCTACAGTGACGAAGTGGAGAACCCGGCGGTTAACCTCTACAAGAATGCGTTCGGCGACGATCAGAAGTACCTGGCCCGCACCGAACTTCCGGACGGTGGCAGCAGTGATCCCGCTATTCCGCTTATTGTGCAAAAAAATCCGGACGAGGGTGATCCTGCCCCCGGACCTTCCGGCTTGTTGGCCAAACAACAGGAAGCTTCGCGCGCAGCTGCTGCGGGAGTCGGAGAAAAGCCTTCGGAGCCGGATAAACCAGCGCCTGGAAAACGGAGCGAAAAGCCCAAGCAGGAGCGCAACAAAAGAACTGTTGTTCTGGAGCCGGACCCCATTCCCCCGAGCAATAACAACCGGCAAGAGCGAGCGGACAGCAACAACCGACCGGCCAGCCGAAATGAAGGCCGAGCCAAACCCGCTGCGCCCGCAGCGACAACGCCGCCTGTTGTTGAACAACCCGAACGCCCTGTTCAACCCGCACCAATCCCTGCTGCCGAGCAGGATCCGGATGCGCCCTGGTACAAGACCGGCGTGAGTTACAGCGTGCAGCTGGCTTACGGTTCCAGCAATACGGCAGCGTTTTCAGCGTACTCCGATCTGGGAACTATTTATGTAGAGAAAAAGGCGAATGGGGTTCCCGTCATCGTGCTGGGTTATTTCAACAAGTATTCCGAAGCCAATTCTATGCAGCAGGTGGTTCGCAGCCGAGGCATTAAAGATGCCTTTGTCATCAGCTATGTGGATGGCAAAAGGCTGGAATAAGACAAGCGGTCTTCTGAAAGCACTATAGCTTGCGCTACGCCCCAAATTCCAATCCATTGCATAACATATCCTATGGTATGCTATCGGGAGTTGGTTCAAACTGTTCGTAGGGCACCTCTGCGACCACAAACAGGCTTCCGCAAACCAGCACTAAATCATCGGATTGGGCGGATTGCAGCGCTTGCTGAAGCGCATCGGCTACGGAGGCGTACACCGAGCCCTGCAGCCCATAGTTGGCTGCTTGTTCCTGAAGCTGCAAGGCGGACAGGCCTCGGGGAATATCTGGCCGCGCAAAGTAGTAACGCGCCTGGACAGGAAAGCAGGGGAGGACCTCGGCCAGATCTTTATCGTTGACCGTTCCTGTTACGATATGCAAGTGTTGGTGCGGCATGCGCTGCACCTGGGCAAACAAGACCTGGAGCCCTTCCGGATTGTGTGCGCCATCCACGATCAGACAGGGCTGGCGCTGAAGAACATCCCATCGGCCGCGAAATCCTGTTCGCTGCCGGACATTCCACAAGCCATCGGCAAGGGCATCTTCGCGCAAGGGGAATCCGTGTTCTTCTAACAGGAGGAGGGCTTGAATGACCGTGCGCAAATTGCTGCGCTGGTAATCTCCGGCGAGCGCGCTGCGCAGCGGAGCAGACCATTTTCCCCCGGCCATTTGCCAGTAGAATTGCAACCCATCGGGAAGCTCCTCGAAATCACTCAGCACAATGGTCTCCGGAGCCAGGTACAGAGGTGCCTGATTTTGCTCAGCCACTTGCGCAAACACGGGGAAGGTTTCCGGGCGAAGTTCTCCAATAACGACCGGCACGCCAGGCTTGATGATCCCCGCTTTTTCGCGGGCAATGGAAGACAAATCCGGCCCAAGCAAGGCCTGGTGATCATGACCAATGGAGGTAATGACGGAGACCAGCGGGTGCAAAATGTTGGTAGAATCCAAGCGACCGCCCAAGCCAGTTTCTACGACCGCAAGATCCACGTCCCAGACTGCGAAGCGATCAAAGGCCATAGCCACCGTAACTTCAAAGAATGATGGCTCAATGCGCGTGATCAACGCGCGGTGTTCCTTGACAAACTCCAACACTTCCGTTTCCGAGATGGGAACGCCATTCAAGCGGATGCGTTCGCGGAAATCTTTGAGGTGTGGCGAGGTGTAAAGCCCGATTTTGTAGCCGGATGCCTGCAAGACGGACGCGCAAAGGTGGGCGACAGACCCCTTGCCGTTGGTTCCGGCAATATGGAGCGAAGGGAACCGATGCTGCGGTCTGCCCAATGCTTTGGTTAACTCCAGCGTGTTGGTCAAATCTTTCTTGTACGCCATAGGTCCCTGACGTTGATACATCGGGAGCATTTGGTACAAATAGTCCAAAGCTGCGGCGTAGTCCATCGGTTTTGAACCACCTTGCTGTAGGGGCGGCCGGTTAAAGTTACCGGGGACAAGTCGTGTTAACGAAACCCCTAACGATAATTAACAGGGCCCGGCAAGCAATTACTTCAGCGTCAACTTAAAGGTGATAAACCCAGTCTGTACCTCGGGTGCATCCGGGTCTGCGTTGAAGCGGGCTTTGCGCGCGTATGCAACATATTTATCAATAAGCGCGCGATCGGTTATGGTTGAGCCTTGGCGGGAGTATTGCGCGTCAATAACCTGTCCGTTTTTGTTGACCTGAATGGTAATCTTGATATCTCCGTACTCTTGATGGGCGTTGTCCGTCGGGGGAGGCCCAACCATTCCTCTGCCCCCAAGACCGAAACTGATGCCTTTGTCGCCCAAACCGCTGTTTTGGCCCAGGTAGTTATCGGATTTTCCTCCGCTCGGGTCACCCATGTTTCCGCTGCCCTGGGTGTTGCCCTGGCTTCCGGAATTGGATTTAAAATCGTGTTTCTCTTTGTTGAAAACGAAGCGCTCATCCACCACAGGCTTGGGGTCGGGATGAGGCTCTTTAACGACGAGCTTGGTCTCTTGAACCGGTTTGGGTTTTTCAACCGGCTTTTTGATCGGCTCCTTCTTTTCAGCCGGCTTGGGCAGCGCAACGGATTCTTCGACCTGCTGATCCACAGCTCCTTCCGGTGACTTTTGGGCTTCGGTTTCCGGTTGGGCCGGAGCGGGTTGCGGTTGTGTGTTGGGGTTTTCCTGACCAAATCCGGTTTCTGTCGTACCAAAATCAACCAGGAGTCCTTCCTCGGCTGGCGGTGGATAAGGGGTATAGAATCCCAGCAGAAAGAACAACAGCACCAATAGTGCGCAAATTGCCGCGGTAGCCAGGGCAGACCGGACGCGGTTTTCGCGCTCCAGCGTTTCCCACTGGGTGGACCCCGGAGAGGGGTGGGCTGTGGACAAAGTAGCTCCCATGGTCAGTAATCGTTTCGGTGGAATCAGCGTTGCGGCTCGGTGGCAAGGATCATTTTAATCTTCTGATCACTGGCTATGCTCATGACCTTGACCACTTGTTCGATGGCTACGGTTTTATCTGCATAAAGCACTACCGTGGGGTCAGGCTGGCCGGCAACTCCCTGCAGCAAAAGCGAGGCCAATTGTTCCAGCGCAACGGGCTCGTTGTTGAAATAGAATTGATTTTGTGCGTCAATGGCCACAGCTACGTTTTGCCTGGCCTGTGTTTGGCTGGTGGAATTGGGCAGCAGCAATTTTACCGCATTCGGCTGCACCAGCGTGGAGGTGAGCAAAAAGAAGATCAACAACAGAAAGATAATGTCTGTCAGGGACGACATGCTAAAGTCGGCCGATCGCTTGTTTCGCATGCGCATGCTCATGCGGCAGGCTCTTGCAGGAGGTCCATAAACTCCACCGAAGTGGCCTCCATGTTGTACACTACTTTTTCGACCAGGGCCACCAACAGGTTGTATCCAATGTAGGCGATAATGCCCACCGCAAGGCCTGCTGCCGTGGTTATCATAGCCTCGTAAATCCCGCCTGCCAGGTCGCTGGCGACAACGTTATCATTCGACGCCAATTGAAAAAAAGCGCGAATCATCCCGGTTACCGTACCCAGAAACCCAATCATGGGCGCTGCACCGGAAATCGTGGCCATAGTTGCCAGGTTCTTCTCCATTTTGTAGATCTCCAGCTTGCCCACATTCTCAATGGCCACTTCGATGTTCTTGAGCGGCTTGCCGATGCGCAGCACCCCCTTTTCAATCATTCGGGCTATGGGGGTATCCGTGTTCTTGCACAGCATCCTGGCCGCTTCAATGTTGCCGGTTACCACATAATCGCGGATGTTGCGCATAAAGTTCTTGTCCACGCGCGACGCTTTGCGAATGGTGAGCCAGCGCTCAATAAACAGGTAAATGGACAAGACAAACAGCACAGCAATCGGGATCATCACCACGCCGCCTTTCAGCGCAAGGTCAACCAGCGTGGTTTTTTCAGGTCCTGCAATTGCGGCAGAAGAATCCGCAGTGATTTGCAACAGGGTTGTGAGCATGCAAAGGGTAAAGTAAGTGAAGGGGGAAGGGCGCCGGACCGCTTAGCCGGTGCTTGATGTTGCTCCTAACGAGGCATCTGCCGGCTTAGTATCCAGAATCAGGCCAAAGATAACCGGGCAGGATGCGGGGACAGGGCGGACCTTTGAACGGATGCCAGCTGCCTGTTCAGAATAGTGAACAGGCATTCCAGAGAATTTTGGCCTCCGGGAATTGTCCACATCGCGTCATTTCCGGGCTTGTATTCCGGCTCCTGCGGCCGGATTTGCCTATATTTGCGGGGTCCGCCTTTTAGGATGAATCACGCATATTATCAGCAAGTTATACATGGCAGATAACGAGAACATTATACCGATTAACATCGAGGAAGAAATGAAGTCCGCTTACATCGATTATTCGATGTCGGTCATTGTTTCCAGGGCCTTACCAGACGTTCGCGACGGCCTGAAGCCGGTGCATCGCCGCGTTTTGTATGCGATGCAAGACCTTGGGGTTACAGCAGGCAAGCCGCACAAGAAATCGGCGCGAATTGTCGGAGAGGTACTCGGCAAGTATCACCCGCACGGAGATGGTTCCGTGTACGATGCCATGGTCCGTATGGCTCAAAGCTGGTCCTTGCGCTACCCGCTGGTTGATCCCCAGGGCAACTTTGGCTCCATTGATGGCGACGGTCCGGCCGCTATGCGATACACAGAAGCCCGGCTGCGCCGCATTGCGGAGGAAATGCTCTCGGACATTGGCAAGGATACGGTGGACTTTGGGCTCAACTTCGATGATTCGCTCGAAGAACCGACCGTCCTTCCCGCAAGGATCCCGAACCTGCTCATCAACGGTGCCAGCGGCATTGCGGTGGGCATGGCCACCAACATTCTTCCGCACAACCTGCGCGAAGTTGCCAACGGCATCATCGCTTATGTGGACAACCGGGACATTACGATCCCGGAATTAATGGAGTACATCAAAGCTCCGGACTTTCCTACTGGCGGCATCATTTACGGCTACGATGGCGTCAAGGAGGCACTGGAAACCGGTCGGGGCAAAATTGTGGTGCGGGCCCGCACAGAAGTAGAAACTTCGGCAGGAGGGAGGGAAAGCATTATTGTCAGCGAAATTCCTTACCAGGTCAACAAGGGGGCTATGCTCGAGAAAATCGGGCAGTTGGTCAACGACAAAAAACTGGAAGGCATTTCCGCCATTCGCGATGAATCGGGCCGTCGGGAGGCGATGCGCATCGTCTTCGAATTGAAGCGGGACGCCGTGGCAACGGTTGTGTTAAACCAATTGTACAAATACACGCAATTGCAGACGTCCTACGGCGTCAACAACATTGCGCTGGTCGATGGCCGTCCGCGAATGCTGAACATCAAGCAGATGATAGGCTACTTCGTGGAGTTTCGCCACGAGGTTATCGTGCGCCGCTCTAAATATGAACTGGCGGAGGCCGAGAAACGCGCCCATATCCTCGAGGGGTTGATTATTGCCCTGGACAACCTCGATGCCGTCATTGAGCTGATCCGCGCATCGCGCACACCGGACGAAGCGCGTGAAGGCCTGATGCAGAATTTTGGGCTGAGCGAAATTCAGGCCAAGGCTATTTTGGAGATGCGCCTGCAGCGCCTCACCGGGTTGGAAATGGACAAAATCCGGCAGGAATACGCCGAGATTATGGAGACCATTGCCCGACTCAAAGCCATTCTGGCCGACGAGGGCTTGCGGATGCAGATCATCAAGGACGAGACTGCAGAAATTCGCGACAAATACGGCGATGAGCGCCGCACAACGATTGACTACAGCGGAGGAGACTTCCGCATGGAAGACATCATTCCCAAGGAGGACGTCGTCATCACCATTTCTCATCTGGGCTACATCAAGCGCACCGCTGCTACAGAGTACCGGGCACAGGCCCGAGGAGGCAAAGGCGCCAAAGGTGGTTCCACGCGCGATGAAGATTTCATCGAGCACATCTTTGTGGCTTCCAGCCATGATTACATGCTGTTCTTTACGGAATTGGGCCGCTGTTTCTGGCTGAAAGTCTATGAGATTCCGGAAGGAACCCGCACGTCAAAGGGGCGCGCTATTCAAAACCTGGTGGCTATTCCCCGGGAAGACCGGGTGCGCGCCTACATCAACATACCGGATTTTACGGACGAAGATTTCATCAACAGCCATTACCTGGTTTTCTGCACGCGCAAAGGCGTAATCAAGAAAACCCTGGTGGAGCAGTTCTCCCGCCCCCGCACAAACGGCATTATTGCGGTCAACGTTCGCGATGGCGACACCTTGCTGGAAGCCTGCCTGACCAACGGTTCCTGCCACATTGTTATGGCCTTGCGCTCGGGCAAAGCTGTGCGTTTCCACGAAGATGCTGTTCGTGAAATGGGTCGAAATGCTTCCGGTGTCCGCGGCATCACCCTGGCTAATGACGAGGATGAGGTGGTTGGCATGGTCTGTGTAGACAAAAGCGATACGGACGAAGTGGATGTTCTCGTGCTCAGCGAAAAAGGCTATGGCAAACGCACGCCAATCCTGGACTACCCGGAAACAAACCGGGGTGGCAAAGGAGTCAAAACCATGCAGGTCACCGAAAAAACGGGCAAACTCGTTGGTTTGGCTGCTGTGACCAAGGAGCAAGACCTGATGATCATTACCGAATCGGGCATTGCTATCCGGATTGCTGTCAAAGCCATTAGCCAACTCGGTCGAGCAACGCAAGGTGTTCGTGTCATCCGGTTAGGAGAGGAGGAACACATCGCCTCCATAGCCCGTCTGGAACCTGAAGACGAATCAGAAACCAGCACAGAAGAAGATACTGTGCTTGATCAGGTGAGTCCGTTGGCCGGTTTGGAAAACGATGAAATTCCAGAAACGTTCGAAGACGATCCGGAAGAGGACGATGTCATCGTCGATGAACTGGATGGAGAAGAGAACGAAGACGGAGAACCTGATACCCAAGATGATCAGGAAAGATGATCCGCTTAAGGATTAACCGAAAGTCGCGCAGCGCTGAGGAGGTCCTTCGCCCAAAACCATCGGGGCAATAATGAGCCCTAATTCACAACCTTCCCTAAAACGATTTCGAAAATCAACCCCATGAAGCCCAAGGCAATCACCCGAATAATGCTCCTTGTTGCGCTTGTCAGCGCTGCCGGATTTAGTTTCGGGCAGAGCAGCAAGCTCATCAGTGCTGCATCTTACATTGACAACGGCCAGTACGGCAAGGCGTTTGAGGCGCTTGAAGAGGCCAGGGTCAATGAAAAAACTGCGACCAGCGAGCGCACATATTACCAGTATTTGCGGCTCTATATCGCATTGGCGCTGGATTCTACCGGCCAATTTGCTTCGCTTTCTGCAAATCCCTTGCTGGATGCGCGGGAAGCCGCTAAAAAGACGGTGGAATACGACGTTAACAAGCGCGTCTCTAACCAAACGGTTGTTGAGGCCGACAAACTGGCCCGACTGCTCTACAATGAAGGCCTTACCGCGTATCGGGCGGCTGACTACAGCAAGGCCTACGACTTTTTCCTGGGCGCTTACGACGCGCATAAAGTCATTTATCAGTATGGCAAAGTCGATGGTCCGGATACCTCAACCTACTACTTTGCAGCCATTTGCGCAGACGTTTCTGGCCAGAAAGACAAGGCAGAGAGTATGTATAAAGAGTTGATTGCCATGGGCTTCAATGAAAGCGGAGTTTATGGCAACCTGGGCAAGTTGTACCTCGCAAAAGGCGATATGGCCAACGCTGAAAAGACGTTTGCCGAGGGGAGGAGCAAGTACCCAAAGAGCCAGGATTTGCTCATTGATGAGTTGAACTATTTCTTGCAGCAGGGCCGCGCTCCGGAAGCTATTGATAAGTTCAAACTGGCTATTGCCAACGACCCGGACAACCCGGAATTGTATTTTGCCATGGGGACCGCTTATCAGGCGTTGATTGCCCTGGATAGCCTGAATGCCCAGAAGCACATGGCCGATGCGAGAGCCGCTTATGGAAAAACTATTGAACTCAATCCCGCAAGTTTTGATGCTTACCTGAACACAGGTGCCTTGTATTACAACGAAGGTGTCTTGCTTCAAGAGCAACTCAACAACGTGGACATCAACGACCAAAAGCGAGCGGACAAGCTAGCTGCCGAGCAAAAGGAACTCTACAGCCAGGCATTGCCCTTTTTCCAAAATGCAGCCCGCGTTTATGAAGAATTGCCTGAGGATCAGAAAATCGATGCATTTTATGCCATTGAGGTGTATCGATCCATCAAGGAAATCCAGGTTCGTTTAGGAGACTATGCCGCATCCAGCGCAGCCAAGAAGCGCATGGATGAGTTGGAAGCGGAGCGCGCTGCCAACAATTGAGCGATCAATAATCAACCGGGCTAACGCAGTCCGGCTTAGCCAGGATTTTGCAGAACCGATCGGAAGTTTTCCGGTCGGTTCTTTTTTGGGGGAAAGGTTCAGCCCCGTTTATTCATGCGTGATCACACGGCTGGAAGCTTGCCAGCAACCAGGGCGTCATCCGGCTCCAGCGTGCTGTGGGAGCATATTGGTTCAAAATTCCTACTTAACATAATATTAATTATGAGTCAGAAATAGGCAATTGGATCCATCCGAAATTCAGCCAGAAAATCCTTTGCGCCGACCGGTTGTACCGACTCAAGTACCAGAACCTGGGCAATCCCTGAAATCAAGCATTGGTTTTCTGCTGTCACTATACCCCCTTATTTGTTGCAAAAGTCCATCATGTGTTCAGCTATTCTTGCCATATACCTGAATTCTATTAGGTATTTGCTTTTAGCCAATTACCGATGCTGCCCATGGGCTTTGCCCAAGAAACCATTAACCGATGAACCGCTTTAATCTTTTCACTGTATTCGCGCTCAGCTTGCTGGTATTCGAGCTACAAGCGCAGACCTTTTCCTGGAACGGCGCGACCTCAATGGATTGGGGCACCAACACCAACTGGACCCCTAATGGTATTCCCGGGCCTGGAAGTACAGTCAACGTGAACTCGGATGCTGTCCCAAACATCTGCCAACTGGATGCCAATCGCGGTATCGCTGTGCTCAATGTGTCCGCAGGAACGCTTGACCTTAATGGATTTACACTGACGACGACAACGCGCTCCTCGTTTTCCGGGGGTTTGGTTTCTGGCGGTGGCATTAGTGCTCCATCTATTACTACCATGAGTAATACCACCTTTCAGGGAGCGATGTCATTCACAAAAACGGGCGGAAACAACAACTTTTGGGCGGGCAACAACACGTTTAATGGTCCGGTAACCATTACCAACGCTGGATCAGCGGTGATCCGTATGGGGAACACGAATGGAGATATTTTCAATGATGATGCAAATTTTATAAATACATCAACATCTTATATTGATATAGCCTACCGCGATACTACTTGGTTCAACGGGAACTTAACGTTGGATAACACAGGAGTACAGGGTATGCGTATTGGGGCGGCCAACAACACAACAACGGTCTCCTACCTGGTTTCGGGATCTGCCCTGCTAACTAATGGCTTCATCAACGGGCAGCTCCTGATCAGACGCATGACGCAAGCCGGAACCGCTGCTAATGGAACATTCACCCCTTCGACCGCTACCCTTGCCAACTGCAATTTCGGAGGCAATTTCTCCGTGACGACTACTGCAACTACCCTGACCATAGCCAACTCCACGTTTTCAGCCAGCAATACGTTTGCTTCAGAAACCAACATGGCCATCAATGGGGTCAACAACTTTAGCACAACCTCCGGTCTCACGCAATTGACCATTAATGGCTCAACCGCGGGAATGACTTGGGTTGGGGGCAACACATTTGGAGATGTAATCATCACCAACAATTCGCCTAACCTGCTTCGTATGGCGGGCACAAACGGGGATGACTTTGCACGAACAGCTTCCTTTGTAAACACAGGAGCTGGTGGGATTCAAGTTGCGTTCCGCGGAACCAATACCTTTGCGGATGACATTACGCTGGCCAACAGTGCCAGTGGTGGAATTGCATTTGGTTCAAGCACAGGAACAAGTGTTCAAGCCGCAGGCCGGTTGATCAATGATGGGTACAGCAATGGTCAGTTGACCATTAACCGCTTTACGCAAACAAGCACGGAGGCGAACGATGCCTTTGCCCCTACCGTCTTCAGTGCAACTGCTAGTACCTTTAATGGCAATTTTTCTGTTAACACTACCGGTACATCCATAACCTTAAATACCTCCGACTTCAACGGAACAAACAATAGTTTTACATCAGCCACAACCATCAGCATTACCACGTGTGACTTTCCTCGTTCCAATGTTGTTTCTGCTGGAACAAGCCTGACGCTCAACAACGCAAGCACCTTTAGCACCACTTCTGGAAGTACCCAGCTTACCCACAACAGTGCCACAGGCACGGTCTCATGGACCGGAGGCAATACTTTCGGCAACATCACCATCACGAAAAACTCCGCACAAACGCTGCGGCTGTCAAACACATCGGGGGATACTTACCTTGGTACGTCAACCTTTGTAAACAATGGAACAAATGCCCTGGAGGTTTCCTATAACGGAACGTCCTCTTTTGCAGGGAACATAACCCTGACTAACAGCGCCACGGGGGGAATTTCATTTGGAGCCAGCGCCGGTTCAACCACCCAGAGCACTGGCAGGCTGATCAATGGCGGGTTCACGCTTGGACCTTTAACGCTCAACCGGTTTACCCAATCGGCATCAACGGCTAATGATGCCTTCTCCCCCACTGTTTTCAACGCGCTTAACAGCACGTTGAACGGCAACTTCAGCATCACAACCAGCACAGGTGGAATTGTGCTGAACGGATCCAGCTTTACCGCCACCAATACTTTTGTTCCGGCAACAGCTCTTACCCTGAGCAATGCCAACTCGTTTAGCACCGTTTCAGGTTCTACGCAACTGACTAACAGTGTCAGTGCCGGAACCGTTGCATGGACTGGAGGGAATACCTTTGGAGCAGTCTCTATAACGAACAATGCTGTTGGACCGCTTCGTTTGGCAAACACGATCAGCGACAACTTCAACAGCACCTCCAGTTTTACCAATACTGCTGCAGGCGGCATCCAAATCAGCTACGCTGGTGGAGTCAGCACTTTTGCCGATGACATAATGCTCAATAATACCGGAACAGGGGGAATATCCTTTGGAGCCAGCACAGGCAATACGACAATTTCTGCAGGGAGCTTGCTAAGTGGCGGGTTCAGCAGCGGGCCCCTCACGCTCAACAGGGTAACTCAAACCGCTACAGACGCAAATGGTACCTTTACCCCAACCACCTTTGTTGCCTTGAATACAGTGTTAAATGGTGATTTCGCGGTCACCGCAACGGCATCCACTATAACTATCACTACCTCCAATTTTACGGCTGCCAATACGTTCAGCGCAGCCACCACTATCAGCCTGAATAACGCCAATACCTTCAGCACGGCATCTGGTAGCACGGCGTTCACCATTGGCGGCGGCGGTAATGTTACCTGGACAGGAGGCAACACCTTTGGCAATGTTACCGTGACCACCAACAGTGCAAACTACTTGCGCATGGCCAATACCAATGGCGATGTGTTTACGGGCTCAGCGACCTTTGTGCAGAATGCAGCGGGCATCCTCTCCCCTGCCTACAACGCCAGTAATTCTTTTGCCGGCGATATCTCAACGGTTGGTACGGCAACTGCGATCACCTTTGGTGCAGGCACAGGAACAGTCGTAATCAACGGCTCCGCTACACAAACCTTTAGTGGTTCAGCTGCTCGAATTCCCATAGTGAGGCGACTTTCGATGAACACCTCCGGCGCTGGCAATTTAACCCTGGCTGTTCCGGTAAACATTAGTCTTAATCTGACCTGGACTTCCGGATTGATTAATACCGATGGCAGCAACCTGCTCACTTTAACCGATGAAACAGTAACGACAACAAGTGGGAACTCCAATGCCTATGTGAGTGGTCCTATACAGTACGTACTCAATTCAAATTCTACGACGCGGTCAGTGCTCAATCTCCCGCTCGGTAAAGGGGGGGAATGGCGGCCAGCTATTCTCTCCGTAGCCCACGCTACATCAACCTCATACACGTATCGGGCAGAGGTGTTTGCGGCCAGTGCTGAAGCATTGGGGTTGGATGTACCCGCTGGTGTGGTGGATGTTTCCAATACCCGGTATTGGGACATCGGACGTTTCCTGACCAGTACGATGGCGGCTGCTCCTTCAGCCGATTTAAGAACGGCAACAGGACAGGAACCCATCATCCAATTGTTCTTTGACCAGAGCGACGGGATTACCGATGGAAACTTTCTGACCATCTGTAAAAACACCGATGCGGATCCAACTTCCTGGGTTGACATTGGATCTTCGGGAACCCCTCCCTACGATGGAGGCGCCAATCTTACCGGAAGCATTACGTCAACTTCCACACCAACCGCCTTCAACAGCTTTAGTCTTTTTACACTTGGCAACCTAAACAATGCCTTGCCCGTTACCTGGGTAAGCTTTGACGTCACTGCAGTGCAACAGCAAGTCCAGTTAGCGTGGCAAACGGCAACAGAAACCAACACCGATCGCTTTGCGGTGGAGCGCTCTTCAAACGGAAAAGACTTTGCTGAAATTTCTTCCGTGCCCGCTGCTGGCAACAGCATAGGTCTGCTTAGCTACCGAACAACAGACCGGCAACCGCTGAGTGGAATTTCCTATTATCGCTTGCGCCAGATCGACCTCGACGGCAAGTTTGACTACTCCCCCATTCGCACGGTCAATCGATCTGGAGCAGCATCAACACCCTCAGTGAACTATGTTTCTCCCAATCCTTTCACTGATGTTATTCACGTAGCCTTGTCCAGTACCGGAAACAACAACGTGGAAGTCAGAATTTACGATTGGACCGGCGCGCTGAAAGAGCACACAAGCTCACCTGAAGCCACCCTTGAAATCAATACCGCAGATTTAGCTCCTGGCATCTACCTGGTTGAATTACAAGTGGGTGGTCAAATTCACCGTTCAAAACTGGTGAAGAACTGATAAGATCCCGATTCTGCTGCGCAACATGGTCCTTTAATCCGGAAGGTTTACGTCACAAGGAACGCAATAACCGCCTTAAACGATTGGCCAATTCGCATGGTATGAACCAGAAACATGAGGCCTTTGGGTTATCCTTACCCCGTGCTCGGTTGCTTGCCGATGGAACAGGCATGTAACACTTTACAGCGGAGCAAAACACGAAAGAGAATGATCCCGGAAATCAGGGATAAAAAGCGCTTAACATGGGCTGAATAGTTTGGAAAGGCCACGTCTTTTCCCGGAATTCTGCTACACTAATATTATTCAAAAAAGCGCCAGGTACTGCACCTGGCGCTTTTCATTTTATGCAAAACAATCCTTCAACAAAGTCATTATAGCAAGATTTACAGACCTCAACTTTTGCTGAAAAGCTGCTCAAAGCAAGGGACCTTTCCCATTTCGTACAACGTCACCCCATGTACAAACCTGATCCACTTTAAAGGAAAACATTATGCGATCATTGTCATCTGAGCATTTGCACCGTTGATCCGTCCATCATTAATCAGCTAAAGATCGCTATACCTTCATGTCACTTTCTATACAAAAAGCTATTGGCCTTCTAACCATAATCCTGTTAACCAATGCCGGAGCCTTTGCACAACTCTTCCAATGGAACGGATCACAGTCTGACGATTGGGCTACGGATGAAAACTGGTCGCCGAATGGAATTCCCGGAGCAGGAGACAGTGTTTGGATCAACAGCGATGCCGTTCCCAATGTTTGCCTCCTGGACGATGACAAAACAATTGCAGTTTTGCAAATTTCAGCGGGCACACTCGATCTTGGCGACTACCAAATTACGGCTACCGTAAGCGCCGCAATAACAGATGGAATCCTGCAGAATGGGACACTGGCCAGCCCTACCCTAGCATCTTTAAGCAATGCCACCTTTAACGGCAGTGTAAACTTAATAAAGACAGGAGCAAACAACAACGATTGGTATGGAGGCAATACATTCAATGGCCCAACCACCATAACCAACAACGGAAGCGCCCGCTTGCGAATGGCCAATACGGAAGGAGACGTATTCCTTGACCAGGTGCAATTCATCAATAACGCAGCTTCGACGCTTGACATTGCTTACCGCGATACTACAGTCTTTTTTGCCTTAGTAACGGTGGATAACACATCGACGGGCGGCGTAACCTTTGGAAACAGCAATACGGCGACTGCCCAAACCATCCTCGAGCCCGGAGCCGCCTTGCTCACCAATGGATTTAATAATGGGCGACTGATCATCAGAAGGATGACCCAAAGCAGCACAGATCCTAATGGCAGCTTTAATCCCACTACGGCCACTTTTACTTCATGTAGTTTTTTGGGAAACTTTAGTCTGGCTACCAGCGGAGGGAATCTTACGTTTTCTTCCAGCCTTTTTGCTGCCGCAAACAATTTTAGTGCAGAGGGAAACATTTCCATGTCAGGAGCCAATCAGTTCAGTTCAACAACCGGAACAACAAGCATTACCCGCAGCGGGGGAACCAATAATTCCACATGGGCCGGTTCAACGATTTTCGGCGACCTTGTTTTGACCAACAACAGTACCTTCTTTATCCGAATGGCGGGTACTTCAGGAGATGCGTTTGCGCGAACAGCACAATTTGTAAACACCAACAGCGGTGGCATACAAGTTAGCTACCGGGGTGCGAATACCTTTGGAGGTGACATTACGCTAACAAACAGTGGCAGCGGTGGAATAACCTTTGGCGCTGGAGGCGGCACAAGTGCACAATCAGCGGGTGGGTTGCTGACAGACGGTTATAGTGCAGGACCGCTAACCCTGAGCAATTTTAGCCAAACGAGCAGCAATGCTAGCGAACGCATAACGCCCACAACATTTACGGCCACATCGTGCAGTTTTAACGGAGATTTTGCAATTACCACGTCGAGTGGAGCGATAGCTTTAACCACCTGCACGTTCCTGGCCAGCTGTTCAATGATCAGCGCCACCCATATTACTGCAACAGGAGCAAATCAGTTCAGCACAGGCAGTGGCAGCTCCGAGTTTGTGATGAATGATGGCACCAATACCGCATGGACAGGAGGAAACACATTCGGCAACG